>NZ_JBITPI010000131.1:0-779 GCF_050467745.1 Paenibacillus sp. NRS-1781 | reverse complement strand
CATATTTCAATCCACGCACTCATATAGAGTGCGACGGGAGATCGATAAGGCACCGCGGGCATTTGAAACAATTTCAATCCACGCACTCATATAGAGTGCGACCAAATGAGTGGACCAATTCCCCTTCGTACATGTAAATTTCAATCCACGCACTCATATAGAGTGCGACGATGGAGCATAGACAACTACCATCATACACAGAAAGATTTCAATCCACGCACTCATATAGAGTGCGACGTGGCTAAACAATTGCGATTAATCAGAGGATCAATTTCAATCCACGCACTCATATAGAGTGCGACGAGAGGACCCCGACAAAATTACCAGCGCAGAACTTGATATTTCAATCCACGCACTCATATAGAGTGCGACCCTTTTGCGGTATGGTCTTGTCTGGAGCCTTGGAAATTTCAATCCACGCACTCATATAGAGTGCGACTAAAAATGCAAATTCCAATTGAAAAGTACCATCGTATGATTTCAATCCACGCACTCATATAGAGTGCGACCCTAGCTAAGTACATCGATAAGAGGGGGGGTGCTCGTATTTCAATCCACGCACTCATATAGAGTGCGACAACAAAAAAAACTATCCAAAGATATGAAAATGGAATTTCAATCCACGCACTCATATAGAGTGCGACCATTCAACTCCTACTTCAAGGTCACGGTCTTCAAAACATTTCAATCCACGCACTCATATAGAGTGCGACTAAGAGTCTCCAGCATTTGAAGGACGATCATCAATCATTTCAATCCACGCACTCATATAGAGTGCG
>NZ_JBITPI010000130.1:0-540 GCF_050467745.1 Paenibacillus sp. NRS-1781 | reverse complement strand
CCTTCCGGTGCCGGTAATAATTTGCGCTCGATTTTACCATTCGGTGTCAGTGGCATGTTTTCCATCTGTACAAAGTATGAAGGCACCATGTAGTTTGGAAGTCCTTCGCCCAGTAAGCTGCGCAGCTCACTTGCACTCACTTCACGTTCTGCCACATAGTACGCCACCAGTTGATTTTGCCCTTGCGCGTCTTCACGGGCTAGTATGATTGCTTCTTGCACGGCTTCTACTTTTAAAAGGTTCGCCTCAACCTCGCCCAGTTCAATCCGATAGCCCCGGATTTTCACCTGGTGGTCGATCCGGCCCAGATGCTCGATGTTGCCATCCGGCATCCATCTTGCCAAATCCCCCGTTCGATACATCCGTTCATACCCTGCTTCTCCGTTCGTAAACGGATTTAGTATAAATTTCTCCTCCGTCAGTTCGGCACGATGCCAATATCCACGCGCCAAACCTACCCCTGATACACACAATTCCCCAGCTACGCCCACAGGTGCCAGATGTCCATGCGCATCCACAATATATACCCGGTGATTCGGC
>NZ_JBITPI010000129.1:0-581 GCF_050467745.1 Paenibacillus sp. NRS-1781 | reverse complement strand
GAGGAATATGCGGTTATTCCGATCGGAAAACCGATTCAGAACATCCGTCTGTACATCGTGAAGGAAGGCACGGAGCAATTGCAGCCGATTGGGGTTGCAGGGGAGCTGTGCATCGGCGGTGTAGGCGTAGCACGAGGCTATCTGAACCGTCCGGAGCTGACAGCGGAGAAATTCGTTGCTGATCCGTTTACCGGAGGCGAAGCAGGCTATGAGCGGATGTACCGCACAGGCGATTTGGCGAGATGGATGCCGGATGGCAACATCGAGTACTTGGGCCGGATCGACCATCAGGTGAAAATCCGGGGGTACCGGATCGAGCTGGGCGAGGTCGAATCACAGTTGCTGAAGGTGGAGTCGGTACGAGAAGCGGTCGTCATGGCCCGTGCAGATGAAACAGGCCAAAAACAAATGGTGGCGTACTACGTCGCCGGGCAAGAGCTCGGAGCCAGCGAGCTGAGAAGTGAGCTGGGCCGGGAGCTGCCAAGCTATATGGTGCCATCGTACTTTGTACAGCTGGAGCAGATGCCACTGAGTCCGAACGGCAAAATCGACCGAAAAGCATTACCAGCACCAGAAGGCAG
>NZ_JBITPI010000128.1:0-500 GCF_050467745.1 Paenibacillus sp. NRS-1781 | reverse complement strand
TTGTGTCACGTGACACATTTTACTCTTTGAAAGCTCAATCCTCCACTCATGTGGTTTAAAATTTTGAAAATATCAGCCTACATTCAGCAAGATTAATTTGTATATGTAAATCGAAAATTTTAAAACGATATTCCTAGCCAGTTAATAATATGACTTGATTACGTGTATGAATTCTGCTGAATGTATGTAATGTCTATACGTGGGATAGGGGAAACTCTCCAAATATTGTCCTTCGTTCCGCTTGAGCTACACTTCGGACAAATATTTGCTGCCGCCGTTTCCCCTCCCACACCCAACCCCTTTGCGGCTCATTAAGTTCACTTTTGCAACTCCAATCATCCCCTTACTCTAAAATTCATGGCTAAAGAAATATATTCAATCCCATCACTTCCTCTCTACGGGCTGACAAGCCCATCATATACAAACATGTTTCCTATTCTCCATCCGTTTGTTTCCAATTTTATAACGCCGAATTCCTATCTTCGCTTCAATTTCTCCAA
>NZ_JBITPI010000127.1:0-1768 GCF_050467745.1 Paenibacillus sp. NRS-1781 | reverse complement strand
AAAGATCCCGAGAAGCAGCTATGATGATGTAATATAGCTTCTCCTATCATAAATTATCACTCACTTCCTCGCCTGTAGATATGAGTTCAATACTTCTTTCCTTATATATATTCGTTGTATAAATGAGTGTAACAAAAGGCGAAGGATAACTCCCTTCGCCTTTTGTCTTCTATAAGATCCTTAATCATTAAAATTATCTTCTAAATTATCGTCTACCTTATCAGGCTCGTACTCGACTGTTTTATAGTCAGGTGATGAGGGAATCATATTGACCACGACATTCCTCATTTTCAACTTGTACGTTCCTTCCTCAAAGGCAATAATATACTTAATGGGAGGTAACTCCATATCCTCATACTTCGTTATCGATGAAACGACAATCTTAGAAGGGTCTGCGTCATTTACAGAAATGATACGATAGTCTATCGGTGTTCCTTGAGCTTTTAGAAAATTAAGTCGTGCCCGGTCTGTTTTAAAGCGATAATCATCAGACAGTAAGAGCATCTTATCATAATCACGACTCATCGAAGCGTCCATATATTCTGAAAATGTCGAAACAGCAGCCTCTTTTGGCTTATCTGGAAGTTTATGAGGCTCCTTATCTCCTCCAAAACCTGTAGCAATTACAGTCAAAATTCCTCCTAAGACAACCAAGCAGGCCAACTTCTTTCGTAGTACAATCTTCAATTGAAAAAAACCTCCTTTGTTGTAAATTTTACCACAAATTCTTCTTCGAATAAATAAGGTAGAGTTCAAATTTTGTGAACTCTACCTTATTTATTATTCCAGAATAGTCTTATTCATTTTCTAACACATTTCCTTCTAAATGAATAAGACCATTTCCCCTACTCTCGCGGGTGTCAGCAAATGCTAATCTACCACTGCCCGAAGGTACTTGAACATATTTATTGTAAGACCCCTCACCATTAACAGATGAACTGACTCCCAATTTAACAAGTGCGCCATCTTTATATGTGCCTACACCATAAACTACTCTTATAGCTTGTACATCCGAGTCTACGATTGACTGACTCCCATTAAATGTAACCTGATTTCTGTAGTTTCCAAAGAAATTTCCGATCTGACTTAAATTCATTCCATGATTCTCCGAATAATAAGTCAGATTTCTCACAGCTAGTTGAACATTACCTTGTAAAGCCTTAGAAGGCTCCACAAATACTCCCGTTTCTACTTTTCCATATGTTGAACTAGTAGGTGCAATATCATATACCAAGCCTTTAGGTTGTTTGACTATATAATTACCTCCCTCCTTTTCAATATTATAGGGTGCTGCTGGTAATTCACCTATATCCCCATAAGTTAACTTAACGGAAACATTGATATCGTCTGGGTCAGAATTATCAGCCGATACAATTTTGTAATCAACTAGAGACTCATTTACTCCCAGACTGTTAATCTGTGGTTTTTTAAAATCGTTAAAATATTCATTCACAGCCTTTAATGCTTCTGGACTAAGTGAATCCTTATCAAAGCTATCTTGATTTGCCTCGATCTTAGAACCAACCTGTACATTATCATTTTCACTTACTGATAAAGGATTATTAGTAGGTATGTTATTTTCTAACGTTGGGGCAGCCGAGGCCGCGCTCCCAAAGCAAAAGGCCAATGACATAGTTATAATAGCAATTTTCTTCTTCATATTAATTCCCTCCGAAATAGATTTTATTTTACTCAATCCCTATTAAAAGAAATACCCAATAACATACATAAAATAGTGGAATTTTAAACGCTTCGTCGCTATATTTGA
>NZ_JBITPI010000126.1:0-714 GCF_050467745.1 Paenibacillus sp. NRS-1781 | reverse complement strand
ACAACTAAAATTGAATATTTCACAAAAGATCAAACTTTGCTGATTGACGGTGTAAAACAGGAGAACTTTAATGTTAAAGAGAGCCGTTCAGATTTTTCGTTAAATGCTGTTCCTTCAGGAGGAACCTTTGTAGGCAAGTTTGATTACTCCTATGATTGGGTGAACTTGGGAATAACTTATGCAGCAGCGGCAATAGCAACTATTACTAAAGCACCTGTATCAACGATTCTTGCAATTATAGGCGTTGGAGCAAGTTTGAATACCGTATCTTATTACACTATTTATCAATATTCGTATCCTAGAAAGTGTGAAGCTATCCCTTACGCTAATCATACGGTGTTCTATCAAGATGCTTCACGAAAGAAAGTAACTGGTACGACTGACTCTGCAAAGTTCTTTAGTTCGCAACCATACCCTATCGGATGTACTCCATGAACAAATTTTTAAAACGTTATGCTAGTATTTTGCTAGGCTATGCAATAGGTTTGGGAATATTTTATGCACTGGGGTATAACTTTCATGCTATGATGTTTTATATTATTTTGACTGGAACTATAACAGGAGAGATAATCAATTTTGCATTGTCGAAACGAGAGAAATGAATCGGTCTATCCCTTGATTGCATTAAAAATCAAGGGATTTTTTTTCATTATTTATGAAAAAGGTTCAAACTGCAAAAGGGTTGTTATCCAAACCAAAGGAACCTCTGTCCCC
>NZ_JBITPI010000125.1:0-1776 GCF_050467745.1 Paenibacillus sp. NRS-1781 | reverse complement strand
TGCAAGTTTTGTAAGTGGTTCCCTTGTAGAAGGACCTGCAATAGCTAAAGTGACTAAAGGTAAAAGTGCGAGTACGGGCAAAACAGCAAAAGATATAATAAGCAAATGTAATTGCTTTACGGCGGGTACGAAGGTTCAAACAGATGAAGGGGAGAAAGCGATTGAGGAGATTGAGGTCGGGGATAGAGTCCTAGCCAAAGACGATGAGACAGGAGAAATGGCTTACAAGGAAGTTGAATGGCTCTTTCAGCGTGATGTTAAGGAAACATATAATATCACTGTCGGCGGCGAGATCATAACGACTACTGATGAGCATCCGTTTTGGATTGTCGGCAAAGGTTGGGTCAAATCCAAAGACCTATTGGTGGGCGATATTCTTACAACCTCGGCTGGCAAGGAATTAGCCATTGAGAAAATTGAGGTTAAGAAGGAACATGCTACTGTATATAATTTTATGGTAAAGGACTTCCATACGTACTTTGTATCGAATCTTGGAATTTGGACGCATAACAGTTGTGGTACTGGATGGATAAAACATGACACGTACAATGAAATTCGTAATAAGTTTGGTAAAGATGCAGTAGACAAGTTTACTGATGCTATGAATAAGGGATTAGTTAGTGGACAAGGGGCAAATGGAATCAAACTCCTTTCAGGAGATGGGGTTAAGGTAGGGGGTTCTTTCTTTAAATATGAAATTAAAATAAAAGGTAAGTATGGAGATTGGAGGGTTTATGGTAACTATGACGCGAAATTAAATCGAATTATATTTAATAAATTTGACAAAGGAAAGCATTAGAAAAGGTGTGTTGATAATTATGAATGTTGGGGAATTAAGAGAATGGATTATTAATAACAATATCGAACATCGTTCAATAGAGGGATTCTGGATTGCGTTTAATAATTATATGGAAGAATCTCCAGATGAGTTTAAAATCTATTTTAATTCTTTTAGTGAACAGTTTTTGGATATTAAAGTACAACAAGTAGCGCTGATGATTAGTGATTATCCAGAATATGAATCAATTCATGTTGTAACGTACATTCCAATTATTTATAATTCCAGAACGATCGGGCTGTTCAGATTGTTTTTCTCTCTTGATGGTGTAGTATATGATGATTATTTTACACTAGATTGATTTTTCTGACCTTGAGGAGTTATCCTCAAGGTCTTCCTTTTACCAGTACCTATTATCAAATGAATCTGGATCGGCTACACTTGGCTGGACAGAAAACATAAGGGCTAGTAAAAGGACTGTCAACACTAAACTCAGGCAAAAGAGTGTAGCTAATGTAACCGCGCTGCTGACGCGAATTGTACGACCTACTTCGTCCATGACGGACATTCGCTATGAAGCCTATACCAAGCAAATAGGCGTATACGGTACACAAGGCGTGTTTAAAGTGATTTCACGCGCAGATGTGTACAGTACAACGGCAGGTAACCGTTTTTTAAATCAAACGGATTTCACCTATTCGGGAGAGGATCTAGCCAGCTATGGCAAAAACGCCGAATGGACGGTGACTGCTACAGGAACACGTACAACGGAAACCTTCCATTTCGGTAAAACCTTTAGAGGAGAGCATGCGCCCGACAAATCGGTTCTTAACCGCTATGATCAAGAGGGAGATTCCACCGGGTATCATGTAGACTACACGTATAAGGACGCCATGGACTGGAATTTGCCTGCGCAAATGCGAGAGTCCTATACGGAGGGGGGTTCTTCATCCGAGCCTGTCACGACCTCCTATGAGTACAATGAATATGGTCTCCCT
>NZ_JBITPI010000124.1:0-538 GCF_050467745.1 Paenibacillus sp. NRS-1781 | reverse complement strand
GGGACCGGATTTTAAAACCAATTATACCTATGACCTTGTGGGACGCCGAACCAGCATGACAGATGGGCAGGGAACGACCTCGTATGCCTATGATCCAGCCAATGGGTCGTTGACCGGACTGAAATACCCGGACGGCACGAAAATAAACTATGAGTACAATAAGCAGTCTCGCACAGGCTATGTGCTGACCGATGCTTCGGGAACGTCTATGCACGTTCAATCGAAGCTGGACAGCTTGGGCCAAGTGACTCAAATGGACGTTAGCAGTGGAGCAGGGACAGCGGGCGTACAGAGTGTGGCAGGAGCGAGTGCTGCTACGGGCGGTTCACTGGACCGCATGACGTTTGAGTATGCACCAAATGGATTGCTGAAAGGTCAGTCTTCAAGCAGAGGACTGAGTACGCGATTCAGCTATAACGGACTGGACTTGTCCGGGGTTACGGTGGAGCAAGGCGGTGCGGCATTGCACCAATTTGGGTATGAGCGGGATGGGAATAAAAACATCACCGGACGTACCCAAAACGGAACGACGGATTCA
>NZ_JBITPI010000123.1:0-1211 GCF_050467745.1 Paenibacillus sp. NRS-1781 | reverse complement strand
TTCCCAATCTGCAAACACATCAACCGATGTGTTTGCGCCAAAATTGGGGGGTCATATTATTACTCCTCAAGCCACTGATTCTGTGCTTGATGTACGACTTAGGGGTACAGAAATGTCAAAGCCTTTCACCATTCGTGCAGGGTATGGATACGTTAAAGTATGGGTACGTAATAATGGCAGTCAAAAAATTAAGTTAACAGTAACTCAAGGCTCAGGTGCAGGAACGGTTAAGCTTAGTGGAACTATAAATCCCGGTGAAGATTGGTCTTCTCCTATTAACTCAAGTGCTTGGTCTACCGGAGATTTTTATGTTAACCTCACAAGTGGTAGTGCTGATATGTCGGGTCAAGTTTCAGTTCGTACAGGTACTACAAGAGGCGAATTGCAATAATAATATCAAAACCGCTTACGAGTGTTGATTAGGTCGGCCAATGTGCCGGCCTTTTTTTGTTTTAGTGCTGGGCATTTGTTATTGTGGTTTATACAGGAGGGATCAAGATGAAACTATTTGAAGAAATTGTGAACATTCAAGAAGAAAAAGATGTGGAAATAAGCAACAAAAATAATATTGGCGATAGACCTATCATAAGAAAAGTTAAAACAAATGAGCCTATGGAGGAGGACTTATCAGTAATTGCTCAATTTTTTCTATTACCATTTGAAACTGGCGATCCAGATGCTGTATTACATATCCCAGTTTTTGATGATGATATTAAAGAGCAAGTATTGCAAGAAATCGGACCACATTTTGATGAGTGTAAAATTGTTGAGTATAAAGATCATTCTCAAATTATGCTAACTATATAAGTTGAACTAAAGATTAGAAAACTATGGTAAGGATTTCGTTGCTACATGTCGAAGTAATATAGACAATGACTTTAGACAGGCAGGGGAATTTAATGGACCATTCAGCATCCTTCCAAGAGATCCAAACGGCGATGAAGCAAGCCAAAAAACGTCGGATGTACGAACGATACCAGACGCTGTATTTGTATCTACAAGGAACAGAAGTAGAGCAAATTACCCATACCATCAACCGAAGTGCGAAAACCGTAAAAGGTTACATTCAAGCGTATGAAACAGGAGGGCTTCCAGGTCTTCAAATGAATCATTCGCCAGGTGCGCCTGTTCGATTAACCCCAGAACAACAAGAAGAGCTGAAACAGACGATCGTGAACTCGGTTCCGCATGATGTGGGCTTTACGGCGCGG
>NZ_JBITPI010000122.1:0-929 GCF_050467745.1 Paenibacillus sp. NRS-1781 | reverse complement strand
TTGTGCCAAGACTTAGGGATATTCCCGTTTGGGTACGTGAAGGGGCAACAGATGAAGAGATTGCGAAACGGCTAAATATTCACATTTGGACATTAGGCGACTATCGCAGGAAGCATCCCAAATTTGCTGAAGCATTGGAACGTCCAACCAAGTGGGAAACCCATGTATATCCTAGACTAGCGGAGATTCAGGCATGGTTCGAAGAAGGCGTGAATGCAGAGGACATTATCAGGAAACTCGATATAGGTAAAACGACTTGGTACGAGTACATTGATAAACATCCCATGCTGGCTGAACTAGTCAAATGGAGCAGATCTGTGCCTATATCACACGTGGAAAATTCACTTTTGAAAGCCGCTACAGGATATGAATATGAGGAAATTCGTACAATAGTCGAAGAGGACAAAAATGGAAAAAAGAAGACGCGTATCGAGAAAGTGAAACGGTATCAGCCTCCCAATCCGACAGCGATGATCTTCTACTTAAAGAACCGTGCACCTAACGATTGGAATGATCGACGTGAGCTGGTGGTCAATACGAAAGCACTGGAACAGGAGCGCAAGCAGCTATTTCTGGATATGATCGAAGCGGATGTAGTGGATGCCGACTATGAAGCTATTGAGGAATCAATAGAGATTGAGGAAGGATATATGGAGCCAGATGATTCACAGCCATAACGTTATGTCGTCAATATTTGTATAGATAAACGCCAGTTTCAGCCCTGAATTAGCCCCAAAAGTAGCCAGAATCAGTGCATAAGATAGGTTATGCAATCACTGGACTTTGCCCCACATCAACGGTATGATGTGACACACAAGCGAAGGGTGGGGGCGAATATGGAGTATATTCAAGGGTTTGAAGCACATTTACGGAGCAAGGATCGGAGCGAGAACACAGTTTCCTGTTACATTCGGGACGTATTGCAGTTC
>NZ_JBITPI010000121.1:0-639 GCF_050467745.1 Paenibacillus sp. NRS-1781 | reverse complement strand
ACAACTAAAATTGAATATTTCCTACAAGATCAAAAACTTCTGATTGATGGAGTTAAGCAGGATGAATTAATGGTTAAAGAAATTAATTCAGATTTTTCATTAAACGATGTTCCTTCTGGTGGAACTTTTGCTGGAAAGTTTGATTATTCTTATAATTGGGTAAATGTAGGGATTTCTATAGGTGCAGGGATCATCTCAACGATTACTAAAGTACCTGTTTCAACCATTCTTACTGTGATTAGTATTTCGGCTGGGATGAATACTGTAGCTTACTTTACGGTATATCAATATTCGTATCCTCGAACATGTGGAGTCATACCTTACGCACATCATGTGATATTTTATGAGAGTGCTTCACGGACGAAAGTAACTGGCGTGTTTGACACCGGAAAATTCTTTAGTTCACAGCCCTCCCCTATAGGCTGTACACCATGACTAAATTACTAAAGCGGTACGTAGGGATTATAGTAAGTTATGCTTTAGGTATAGGCATATTCTACGTCCTTGGATATAAGTTTGATATTATGATGCTTTATATCATTTTGACTTCGATCATAATTGGAGAGGTAATCAATTTTGCTTTATCAAAGCGAGAAAAATGAACAGATCAGCAGCTACACCAAAGGAACCTCTGTCCCC
>NZ_JBITPI010000120.1:0-779 GCF_050467745.1 Paenibacillus sp. NRS-1781 | reverse complement strand
CTATATAGTTTGAACTAAAGAAACGGCTGACTAGAACCTGACACAGAGTCGGTCGATGATGGTCAAAGGCACTTTCATAATCTCCTCCATGAATTGCTGCACGTTGGTGCGAATTTCAGTGACCGTGTGGTAGAAGACGTTGTTAATCACGTCCGATTTAAGCCATTTCCATAACCCTTCGACTGCATTGAGTTGAGGGCTATAAGGAGGTAGGAAAACCAGTTCAAGTCGGTCTTCCATCTCCGTGAGGAACGGTGCCAGCAGCTTCGCATGATGGATTCGCGCATTATCCAATACCATCACGATTTTGCCTGTTGGGTATTCATCTACGACTTTTTTCAAAAAAATTAGAAAGGTTTCTGCTGTATACTGCTCATCTTCCTGCCATACGATCTTGCCTGTCCCATAATCGACGGTTGCCAGCAGTTTGACGCCGCGATGTTTACCTGTGGTTTGAATGATCCGTTGCTTGCCGCGGAGGAACCACGTTTTCTGAATCGCTTGGTAATCACGAATCATGGATTCGTCTTCAAATAGTATGTGCTGAATTTCGTTCTTCATATATCTTTTTTTAAATCGGGAAACGTGGATTCTGTAAAGATTCTTTGTTTTTCTTCGTCCGCGGCTGCCAACGTGTACGTTGGCTTGGTGTAGCTCAGCCCCTGTCGGTGCATCATTTTGGAAATGCCACGAAGCGAATACGTCACCCCAAATTCTCGTTTGATCAAGGCCGCAATGATCTCCAGTGTCCAATTGTGCCGCGCCGTAAAGCCCACATC
>NZ_JBITPI010000119.1:0-1458 GCF_050467745.1 Paenibacillus sp. NRS-1781 | reverse complement strand
AGATGAAGAGATTGCGAAACGACTAAATATTCATATTTGGACATTAGGCGATTATCGCAGGAAACATCCCAAATTTGCTGAAGCATTGGAACGTCCAACCAAGTGGGAAACACATGTATATCCTAGACTCGCGGAGATTCAGCAATGGTTTGAAGAAGGCGTGAATGCAGAGGACATTATCAGGAAACTCGACATAGGTAAAACCACTTGGTACGAGTATATTGATAAGCATCCGATGCTGGCTGAACTAGTCAAATGGAGCAGATCTGTCCCTATTTCACACGTGGAAAATTCACTTTTGAAAGCTGCTACGGGGTATGAATATGAGGAAATTCGTACAATAGTCGAAGAGGACAAAAATGGAAAAAAGAAGACGCGTATCGAGAAGGTAAAACGATATCAGCCTCCCAATCCGACAGCGATGATCTTCTACTTAAAGAACCGCGCACCCAATGAGTGGAATGATCGACGTGAGCTAGTGGTCAATACGAAGGCACTGGAACAAGAACGGAAGCAGCTATTTCTGGATATGATTGAAGCCGATGTGGTGGATGCCGACTATGAAGCTATCGAGGAATCGGTCGAGATTGAGGAAGGATACGTAGAGCCGGATGATTCGCAGTCATAACGTTATGCCGTCAGTATTTGTATAGATAAACGCCCAGTTTCAGCCCTGAATCAGCCCCAAAAGTAGCCAGAATCAGTGCATAAGATAGGTTATGCAATCACTGGACTTTGCCCCATATCAACGGTATGATGTGACACACAAGCGAAGGTGGGGGCGAATATGGAGTATATTCAAGGGTTTGAAGCACATTTACGGAGCAAGGATCGGAGCGAGAACACAGTTTCCTGTTACATTCGGGACGTATTGCAGTTCATAGCTTGGTATCGGGGCAAGACGGAATATGGAATGGACAAGTGGATTGAATTGGATGGTGTAGAGTACAAGAAGGTTCTGCAAAGCACTAACCAAGCTATACTGACCATCAACCGCAAGATTGCCAGTATCAATGTATTCGCACAGTGGATGCATCAACAAGGCTATATTAAGGAAGAAATACATATCGAAGCGGTCAGGAACAAGGTTGTTCGGCAGTATAAGGGTCTTGAGGAAAAGGATTTGTGGAAGCTGCGGAATGAAATTCACCGGATGGGCAATCGAATGCATATTTGTATGATCGAATTACTGATGGGAACGGGGATAAGGGTAAGCGAATTGGTCGGCATCAAGCTGAAGGATATGGAGATTAGTGAACGTAAAGGGATGCTGAAGGTACTCGGTAAGGGAAACTCCTTCCGCACTATTCCATTAAATAAGGAAGTGCGAAAAGCCATTACCCGATATCTTGAAGTCAGGCCACAAGTGGAATCAGAATATCTATGTATTGGCCAGCGTGGAGCATTGGAACGAAATGCGATCAACCTGATTTTGAACAAATACGGGGATCGGATCAA
>NZ_JBITPI010000118.1:0-2016 GCF_050467745.1 Paenibacillus sp. NRS-1781 | reverse complement strand
TGCTAGGGGCTGAGGAAGCTCGGGAGGATAACGTGTTGATTCAGAAGGTGATTGAGGATATCGAGTTGTTTTACGAGGCTGAGTTGGAAGGGTAAGCTGATACATATGGGGAATGGGCTATTATGGTCTGTTCCCTTTTTTTCGTGCTGGAGGTGAACAGAATGAGCAAAAATAGTGACAAACCCAAAAGAAACAAGCCTAAGATACTGACCAAGTACGATCAATTTGTTGTGCCAAGACTCAGGGATATTCCCGTTTGGGTACGTGAAGGAACCACAGATGAAGAGATTGCGAAACGGCTAAATATTCACATTTGGACATTAGGCGATTATAGAAGGAAACACCCTAAATTTGCTGAAGCATTGGAACGTCCAACCAAATGGGAAACTCATGTATATCCTCGGTTAGCGGAGATTCAGCAATGGTTCGAAGAAGGCGTGAATGCAGAGGACATTATCAAGAAACTCGATATAGGTAAAACGACTTGGTATGAGTACATAGATAAACATCCGATGCTGGCTGAACTAGTCAAATGGAGCAGATCTGTCCCTATTTCACACGTGGAAAATTCACTTTTAAAAGCAGCTACAGGATATGAATATGAGGAAATAAAAACGATTATTGAAGAGGACAAAAATGGAAAAAAGAAGACGCGTATCGAGAAAGTGAAACGGTATCAGCCTCCCAATCCAACAGCGATGATCTTCTACTTAAAGAACCGCGCACCCAATGAGTGGAATGATCGGCGTGAGCTGTTGGTGAATACGAAGGCACTGGAACAGGAACGGAAGCAGCTATTTCTGGATATGATCGAAGCCGATGTGGTGGATGCTGATTATGAAGCTATTGAGGAATCGGTCGAGATGGAGGAAGGATATGTGGAGACGGATCACTCGCAGCCATAACGTTATGCCGTCAGTATTTGTATAGATAAACGCCAGTTTCAGCCCGGAATTAGCCCCAAAAGTAGCCAGAATCAGTGCATAAGATAAGTTATGCAATGAGTGGACTTTCCCCCACATCAACGGTATGATGTGACACACAAGCGAAGGGTGGGGCGAATATGGAGTATATACAAGGGTTTGAAGCACATTTACGGAGCAAGGATCGAAGTGAGAACACAATTTCCTGTTACATTCGGGACGTGCTACAGTTCACAGCTTGGTATCGGGGCAAGACGGAATATGGACTGGACAAGTGGATTGAATTGGATGGCGTAGAGTACAAGAAGGTTCTGCAAAGCACCAACCAAGCGATACTCACCATCAACCGCAAGATTGCCAGTATCAACGTATTTTCACAATGGATGCATCAACAAGGCTATATAAAGGAAGAAATACATATCGAAGCGGTCAGAAACAAGGTAGTTCGGCAATATAAGGGGTTAGCAGAAAAGGATTTGTGGAAGCTGCGGAATGAAATTCACCGGATGGGCAATCGGATGCATATCTGTATGATCGAATTACTGATGGGAACGGGGATAAGGGTAAGCGAATTGGTCGGCATCCAGCTGAAGGATATGGAGATTAGTGAACGTAAAGGGATGCTGAAGGTACTCGGTAAGGGAAACTCCTTCCGCACTATTCCATTAAATAAGGAAGTGCGAAAAGCCATTACCCGATATCTTGAAGTCAGGCCACAAGTGGAATCAGAGTATCTATGTATGGGGCAGCGTGGAGCATTGGAACGAAATTCGATTAACCTGATTCTGAACAAATACGGGAAACGGATCAATGTGAAGGTGACGCCACATATGCTTAGACATACACTTGGCTATAAGCTGGTAAAAACGACTCCATTGACGACTATCCAGCAAATCCTTGGACATGATCACGTAGCAACAACCAATATCTATACCCTAACAACACAGCAGGATATGGCTGAAGCCTTGGCAAATATCGAGTGGTGAGAAGAAGCCACTCTTTTTGTCGTGGATGGAGGGGTTCTTCTATGTAGATAAACGAAGCCGCCAGCAAAGGGTGCAGAAATTTTCGCGATGATTTTACGGTACATATG
>NZ_JBITPI010000117.1:0-1009 GCF_050467745.1 Paenibacillus sp. NRS-1781 | reverse complement strand
AAGGAGCCATTCCTGTAATGAATTAATTTGAGGTTTGAACAAAAAAAGCGCCTCCTGTATGCTGGGTCATGGAATGTGGACCATTCACTGCCCGAATTAAAAGGAGGACGCTCACTATGAAGTATAAACAATCGAAGAAACAGAATCAACGAATTACACGAATTTCCGAAAAAACGTTGGTGGTTGGCGCAGATATCGCCAAAGAAACCCACGTGGCCCGTGCCATCGACTTTCGGGGGATTGAACTTGGAAAGGATTGCGTGTTTTCCAATACCCGCACCGGACTGGAGCAACTGGTGGAGTGGATGAAGGAGCTTCAGCAGAAGCATGCCAAGAGTGACGTCCTCTTCGGCATTGAGCCCACCGGACACTACTGGTTCACCTTGGCCGAGTATTTGGGACAGCAAGGCATTCCATTGGTCATTGTCAATCCACATCATGTACACAAAACCAAAGAACTAGAAGATAACTCGCCCACGAAAAATGACTATAAAGATGCAAAGGTCATTGCCGATCTGGTGCGAAACGGGAAGTACAGCGAACCGAAATTGCCGACGAATATCTACGCCGATCTGCGGATTCTCATGAACCTTCGAGAGAAGATCATGGTGAACCTCGGACAGGTACAACGGCGGGTACAGAACTGGCAGGACCGCTTTTTCCCGGAATATACACAGGTATTTAAAGACTGGGAAGGGAAAGCCTCACTCATTACGCTAGGTGAATTTCCGACCCCAAGTGAGATTGTAACCCTTGGCGCAGAAGCCATCGCTCAGCGATGGAAGAAAGACGTGAAACGAGCGATCGGAACGAAGCGAGCCGAGCTGCTGGTTGAAACGGCGAGAAGTTCGATTGGTCTGACCGAAGGGCTTCCCGCAGCCCAAATCGAAATTAAAACGCTTCTGGAGCAGTACGACATGTTCGCCAGACAACTGGAAGAGATTCTGGCCGAGGTGGAACGTCTCCTCTCGCAAATCCCAGGCACCAAAGAGATGCTCACCGTGCCGGG
>NZ_JBITPI010000116.1:0-719 GCF_050467745.1 Paenibacillus sp. NRS-1781 | reverse complement strand
AGAGATGCTCACCGTGCCGGGCGTGGCCGTGGTCACCTTGGCAGGATTCCTGGCGGAAGTGGGTGATCTGAGCGGCTACGAGCATGGGCAGCAGATCATTCGACTGGCTGGACTAAATCTCAAGGAGAACAGTTCAGGAAAGAAAAAAGGCAAAACCAGCATAACCAAACGTGGACGCGCACGGCTTCGGGCGTTGCTGTTCCGGGCGGTCATGCCGATGGTAGCCAAGAACGCCGAGTTTAAAGCACTGCACCAGTACTTCACGACGCGAGGTCAAAATCCGCTGAAGAAAAAGCAGTCTTTAGTGGCCTTGTGCGGGAAACTCATCCGCGTGCTGCACACGCTCGGCACCCAGCAAATCCCGTATGATGCAAACGACGTTTTAGGGCCAGTACGACAGGCCCAGCTACAGAAGGCAGCTTAAGAAAAGCCAAAACTCAGTTTCTCACCGGAAGGAAATAAGTCAAGACAACGGAAGCACGGAGCAGCCGCAGGAATCAATTCCATAAGGGCAACGACCCCGTAAAGGAGCAAGAAACGGCGTCCACCTCTTGAAAGGCCGAACGAAGGAATGTAAGGGCAGCGACCCGGCGTGATATGGGAGGGTAAGCCGTCAAGAGACAGTGTGGATATCCAAGGTGCGATCATAGAACGGATCTGTGGGTTGGGGAAAATGCCCCAATCTCTATTCCCGCCACCGGCTCTGTCAGAAAATAATG
>NZ_JBITPI010000115.1:0-1158 GCF_050467745.1 Paenibacillus sp. NRS-1781 | reverse complement strand
GAATGAGCCGGATTGGAAATCGAATTCGTAAACGTAGAAATGCCCATACCATACATAAAAAACGCCAGAAACAATGAGAAAGTTGTAGACATAAAGGAGCAAATTTTGTAAATGAAATGGATGAAATTGAAAATAGATCAACTGGTACATGCTGAATATAATCCAAGGAAGGATTTAAAAGCGGGTGATCCAGAGTTTGAAAAGATCAGGAATAGTGTCCTCGAATTCGGTTATTGTGAACCGATTATTTGTAATAGCGATTATACCATTGTAGGAGGCCATCAACGTGCTAAAGTGTTGAAGGCACTCGGATACGATGAAGTTGATTGCGTCTTAGTCGATGTGAATAAGTCGAAAGAGAAAGCCCTGAACATAGCGCTTAACAAAATTACAGGGGAATGGGACTTTGAAGCATTGGCTGGATTATTAGATGAGTTGAAAGAAGCAGATTATAATATTGAGCTAACTGGCTTTGATTGGTCTGAAGCGGAGAAGCTGCTGGATACATTACATGAAGAATTAGTGGATGAGGAAGATGATTTTAATCTGGAAGAAGCATTACCTGAACATCCGATCACTCGTAAAGGTGACATTTGGCTACTTGGTAAGCATAGGCTCATGTGCGGAGACTCGACTAATCCGCAGGATATCGTTTCAATGTTGATGGATGGGAAGAAGGCTCAGCTCATTGTAACTGATCCACCCTACAATGTGGACTATACAGGTAAGACCAAGGATGCATTGAAAATAGAGAACGATAAAATGGATGACGACCAGTTTTATAATTTCCTATTGGCTGCCTATACTCGGATGTATGAAGTAGCTGATGGTGGAGCAAGTATTTATGTGTTCCATGCGGATAGCGAAGGATTAAATTTTAGGAAGGCATTTATCGAAGCTGGATTCAAACTAGCACAATGCTGTATATGGGCCAAACAAGCGATGGTAATGGGTAGACAAGATTATCACTGGATGCACGAACCCGTATTATATGGTTGGAAGCCGACAGGTGGACACTACTGGAACAGTGATCGGAAGCAGACAACCCTTTGGCAATTTGATCGTCCCTTCCGGAATGAATATCATCCCACGATGAAGCCGATTCCCCTGATTAGCTACCCGATTAAAAATTCCAGTAAGCTTGGTGACATCGTGTTT
>NZ_JBITPI010000114.1:0-1267 GCF_050467745.1 Paenibacillus sp. NRS-1781 | reverse complement strand
TGGTACAATAACTGATACCTTAATATCATTTCTCATAATAACCGCCTATTCTAATCGTCATAGCCCTGCTTAATTTACATTTTTTCGAAAATATAAAAATCAGATGGAGAGGTCATATCTTCATTGCCTAACTCAAAGGGATATTTATTAGCAACAAAATCAACTAGTTTCCAATCACTCTCATTTTCTTGAACATACTTCATAAATTTTCGATTTCTAAATTCTGGCCATCTCGTGAATTCTTCATGATTACTGGAATAAATTATCACGTACTTACTAGATGCCTTGAACAAATCTTTCATATATTCTATATATACCGTATCTTCAACCAAGTGAAAGATTACATCTAAAGACAGAGCAAGATCATATTTTTTATTCATATAATTGTTTTTTTCGCCTCTGTGAAAAAAAGCTCTATTATCATAATCTGCAAATTTATCTTTATTTTTTTTTATAATCGTTTCAGAAACATCCACTCCTACATACACTGGGTAGTTCATAAGAGAAAGTTGATTTCCATCACCGCAACCAAACTCAATAACAGATTCAATTCGATGACTTTCAACAAATTCATTTATTATAGTTGCTTTGAACTCAGCAAGATGATCATAGGAACCCGTCCCAGATGTAAATCCATCTTTATAATGACTATCCCAAAACTCACTTGAGCTTATCTCCAACATTTTCTTTTCTTGTTGTTTTAGTTTGATATTTTCTTGACTTAGTTCCTCATTAATGGCTGATAAACTCTCCACATTATTCAACAGATTATTTTTATCTTGTAAAAGCAACTCATACTTTTCTTCAAAAATACTTTTTTCTTTTAAAAGATAGGTTTTCTCTTCGGAAAGAGTACTATTCTGCTTTGTTAAGTTTTCGTTTTGGCAAGTTAGTGTTCTTATACTATTTTCCAATAATCTATTATCATTGACGAGTTGCTCATAAGCTATTTTTTTTTGTTCAAGTAATTGGTAATAATTATTAGAAGATATATAATAAGTTTCCCTCTCATCAATAACCTTTTTTAGAGGAGGTACTGATTTAATAATTATTTTCTTTATATTCAAATCTTTCAAGCCTCCCTCTCATCATTTAAAAATCCTTTTATAAATTTTAAATAAAACCTGTAAAATGGAACCTAATATTCTAGATATTATATCAGAGTTAGTTGAAATTCTATTTTTTAACTGATGGTAAACACTTTTTAGCACCCCTCTAGGATACTCCCAATTAAAAAAACCTTGATTAAAATAATCTTGTAAAACAA
>NZ_JBITPI010000113.1:0-1849 GCF_050467745.1 Paenibacillus sp. NRS-1781 | reverse complement strand
GGTAGCCTCCTACTCGATTACATTAGCTTTAATTCCAGTTCCGAGTCTCGTTTATGAAAAAGCTGAGAATCTCGAAATAGCTACATGACCTGCGCTGTTAGCTATGACTGGTGAATTAGCAATGGTAATAGGAAATCCAGATATATTTCTAAATTGAATTGTATCCCCCACAGCAAAAGCCTCAATTTGAACTAAAACCAATTGACCACTTGTTGCCGTGGTTACAGCGGGAGCGAGATATGCTGTAGAATTATTTAGTGATAACCCAATTGTTGCTTCTGGCAGTGAGGCAGTTGCAAGATTTATTACAACACTAATGTTATACAACCCCGCATTTTGTATTGTGAAAATACTTGTTCCTGCATTATAAGTGAGTGCAGTAGATTGGTTTGGAGTAATATTTAAAATGTTTGACCCCGAAGCAATTGTCTGAGGTTGAATATTACCGTTAAAGTATGCGTCTATAAACGTAGGAGGTGGGCCGGTTGCACCTGTTATACCAACACCTGTGGCACCAGTAGGTCCAATAGCCCCGGTTGCACCGATGACGCCAGTAACTCCGGTAGCGCCAGTAACGCCAGTAGCACCTGTGACGCCAGTAACTCCGGTTGCACCAGTAACTCCGGTTGCACCAGTAATCCCGGTAACTCCAGTGATTCCGGTAACACCCGTGATGCCAGTAACTCCGGTAGCGCCCGTAGCGCCCGTAGCGCCAGTAACTCCAGTAACTCCGGTAGCCCCCGTGATGCCAGAAGCCCCGGTGACGCCAGTAGCACCAGTAACTCCTGTAACGCCAGTAACGCCGGTAACACCAGTGATGCCAGTAACTCCGGTAACTCCAGTAGCGCCGGTAGCTCCGGTAGCTCCAGTAGCACCTGTGACGCCAGTAGCCCCGGTAGCGCCCGTAACTCCGGTAACACCCGTGATGCCAGAAGCCCCGGTAGCGCCAGTGACTCCAGTAGCCCCGGTGACGCCAGTTGCTCCAGTAGCCCCCGTAACTCCAGTATCTCCAGTAACTCCGGTAGCCCCGGTAACGCCGGTAACACCCGTGATGCCAGTAGCTCCGGTAGTGCCAGTGACTCCGGTAGCTCCGGTAGCACCTGTAGCGCCTGTAGCGCCAGTATCTCCAGTAGCTCCGGTAGCTCCGGTAGCACCTGTATCTCCGGTAGCGCCAGTAGCGCCGGTAGCACCAGTGACTCCAGTGGCACCAGTAACGCCAGTAGCACCTGTGATGCCAGAAGCCCCGGTAACGCCAGTAGCTCCAGTGACTCCAGTAACGCCAGTGACGCCGGTAACACCCGTGATGCCAGTAGCTCCGGTAGTGCCAGTGACTCCGGTAGCCCCGGTAACGCCGGTAACACCCGTGATGCCAGTAGCTCCGGTAGCGCCAGTAGCTCCGGTAGCGCCAGTAGCTCCGGTAACGCCGGTAACCCCAGTGACTCCCGTAACGCCAGTATCTCCAGTAGCACCCGTATCTCCGGTAGCACCAGTAGCACCAGTATCTCCAGTGGCACCTGTAGCTCCAGTAGCCCCAGTAGCACCGGTAGCGCCAGTATCTCCAGTGGCACCCGTATCTCCGGTAGCCCCAGTAGCACCGGTAGCACCAGTGACTCCGGTAGCCCCCGTGAAGCCAGAAGCCCCGGTGACACCAGTAGCTCCGGTAGCGCCAGTAACGCCAGTAGCACCAGTGACTCCAGTAACTCCGGTAGTGCCAGTAACGCCAGTAGCACCAGTGACTCCAGTAACTCCGGTAGTGCCAGTAACTCCGGTAGCACCAGTGACTCCAGTAACTCCAGTAGCTCCGGTAGCGCCAGTAACTCCGGTAGCGCCAGTAACTCCGGTAGCGCCA
>NZ_JBITPI010000112.1:0-4396 GCF_050467745.1 Paenibacillus sp. NRS-1781 | reverse complement strand
GCCGAATCACCGGGTATATATCGTAAATGCATATGGACATCTGGCACCCGTGGGCGTAGCTGGGGAACTGTGTGTGTCGGGGGCAGGTCTGGCGCGTGGGTATCTGTATCGTCCCGATTTAACAAATGAAGTCTTTGTACCAAATCCGTTTGCTTCTGGAGAAGCGGGGTACGAAAAGATGTATCGGACAGGGGACTTGGCAAGATGGTTACCGGACGGAAATATTGAGCATTTGGGCAGGATCGACCACCAGGTGAAGATTCGGGGCTATCGGATTGAGTTGGGTGAAGTTGAGGCGCACATGTTGAAGGTAGAAGCCGTACAAGAAGTGATCGTGCTGGCTCATGGGAACGAGCAAGGGCAAAACCAACTGGTGGCGTACTATGTGGCAGAACGTGAAGTGAGTGCAAGTGAGCTGCGCAGCTTACTGGGCGAAGGACTTCCAAACTACATGGTGCCTTCATTCTTCGTACAGCTGGAGCACATGCCACTGACACCGAATGGTAAAATTGACCGCAAAGTGCTGTCAGTACCGGAAGATAGTCTGCAAAGCGGAGCGGATTATATAGAGCCACGTACAGCACTGGAGCAGACGTTGGTTTCGGTATGGCAGGCCGTATTGGGCACGAAGAGAGTCGGGATTCTGGAGAATTTCTTTGATCTGGGCGGCGACTCGATCAAAGCGATCCAAGTATCCTCCCGATTGCTGCAAGCTGGCTACAAGCTGGAAATGAAGGATCTGTTCCAATATCCTTCCGTGTCGCTGCTGAGTGGTCACGTACACAAGGCCAGCCGTACAGCCGATCAGCAGACAGTATCCGGGGCGGTCACACTGACCCCGATTCAGCAATGGTTCTTTGGACAACAATCAGAAGAACCGCATTATTTTAATCAATCGGTGATGCTGTATAGATCACAAGGCTTTGATGGAGCTGCATTGCGTCAAACGGTGGCCAAAATTGCCGAGCATCACGATGCGTTGCGCACAGTCTTCCGTCAGACCGAACAGGGATATGAAGCGTGGAACCGTGGCTTGAACGAAGGTGAGCTGTATAGTCTGGACATTGTCGATTTGACGAATGTAGCAGACCCCGAAGATGTGGCGACGGCGATGGAAGCGAAAGCAAATGCCATCCAAAGTTCGATCCGTCTGGACGAAGGACCACTGTTGAAGCTGGGACTATTTCATTGTGCGGACGGGGATCATCTGCTAATGGCAGTTCACCATTTGGTGGTGGATGGCATCTCATGGCGGATTGTGTTCGAAGATTTTGCAGCTGGGTATGGGCAGGTCGTTCGAGGTGATGAGATTCGTTTGCCACTCAAAACGGACTCTTTCTTGAACTGGGCAGAGCGTTTGTCCGAATACGCCAACAGTCCTGCCTTCGAATCCGAGCGGGAATACTGGATGAATTTTGCCCAAACGGAATCAGTACCATTGCCTAAAGATCATGAGATTACTGAAGGAGAACATTCTCTGATAAGAGACAGCGAGATGGTGACGGCAGTTTGGAGCGAGCAGGAAACACGACTGTTGCTTCAAGAGGCGCATCGCGCATACAACACAGAAGTGAACGATTTGCTGCTGACTGCACTTGGGACGGCATTATATAACTGGAGCGGTCAGGAGCGTGTGCTGGTAAATCTGGAGGGGCATGGACGGGAATCTATTCTATCGGATATCGACATTACACGCACAGTAGGCTGGTTTACGAGCCAATATCCAGTGCTGCTTGATGTGGGTAGCAACGTGGACATAGGGCAGCGAATCAAGCGAGTGAAGGAAGACTTGCGTCATGTGCCGTATAAGGGCATTGGCTACGGCATTTTGAAATACTTGTCTCAGGATGTGAACCTAGAAGCTTTGACGTTCCAGCCAGATATCAGCTTCAACTATTTGGGACAATTTGATCAGGATCTGGACAATAGCGATATCGTGTTTTCTTCGCATAAGGGTGGGGAGCCAATAAGTGACAGCACCCTTTTGGAACAGCCACTTAATGTAAATGGGGTAATAACGGCAGGCGTATTGACGCTGGAAATTCGCTATAACAGCAAGGTGTATCACAAGAAGAATGTGGAAAAATTTGCAGGCTTGCTTCAGGAAAGCCTGCAGGAGGTCATTGTTCATTGCGCTTTCAAAGAACAGAGTGAGCTGACGCCAAGTGATGTGCTATTCAAAGGCTTGACGCTGGAGCAGTTGGAACAACTGACCGTGCAAACGGCCCCTGTAGGAGAACTGGAAAATGCTTATGCGCTCTCGCCCATGCAAAAGGGAATGCTTTTCCATAGTTTGATGGAGCCGAAGTCGGGCGCGTACTTTCAGCAGGCCTCGTTTGATTTACAGGGTAGCTTTGACGTGAGTGCTTTTCGTAAGAGTTTAGATGTGCTAACACAACGGCATGAGACGTTGCGGACAAACTTTCATGTCTTGCAAGATCAGGAGCCATTGCAGATGGTAATTCGTCACAAAGACAGTGAGCTTGCCTTCGAGGATCTGCGCGAAATGAAGAAAGCGGAGCGGAAGACCTATATCCAGAATCTCAAAATGCAAGATCAAGTCCGAGGCTTTGAACTGGATACCGATACGTTAATGCGTATAAAGGTTTTGCAGACAGGAGAAGAAACGTATCACTTGGTCTGGAGTTTCCACCATATTGTGATGGATGGCTGGTGTTTGTCGCTGGTCACAGGCGAGGTGTTCGGTACGTACTTTACGCTGCTAGAGCAAAAGCAGCCACAGCTTACGATGGTCACATCTTATCGAGAATATATCAAATGGCTTGAGCGTCAGGATGAACGTGCGGCAAGAGACTACTGGAGTAGCTATCTGGCAGGCTTTGAGCAGCAGACCTTGTTACCTGGAAAAGATACTTCCCGGAAGGATCAGACTGAAGACAACGAAGAGTATCCAGCATCTATAGCAACCAAGTCATCTGAGTATATTTCTGAACAACTAACGTTTGAGCTAGACAGCACATGGAGTGAAGCCATGAACCGGATTGCAAAGCAGCAGCAGGTCACAATCAATACGCTGATGCAGAGCATGTGGGGCCTTATTTTACAGAAGTACAACAATAATGAGGATGTAATTTTTGGCAGTGTCGTATCTGGCCGTCCGTCCGATATACCTGGTGTAGAAAGCATCATCGGCTTGTTCATCAATACGATTCCGGTCCGGATTCAAAGCGAACGGAATGCCACTTTTGCAGAAATCATGCGGAAAACGCAGGAGCAGGCGCTGGCTTCGGGGACATTTGACAGCTTCCCGTTGTATGAAATTCAGGCGTTGACTGAGCAGAAGCAGAACCTGATCAATCACATTATGGTGTTTGAAAACTATCCGGTGGAGCAGCAGGTCGAGCAGATTGGAGAGGTGCAACCGTCAGCTTTTGAGATTACGAATGTTGAGGTTGTGGAACAGACAAATTATGATCTGGACTTGATGGTGATACCGGGTGAAGTCTTCCAAATCATATTCCGATATAACGCCAATGTGTATGATCTGGCTACCGTGGAGCGTATGCAAGGACATGTATTGCATGTGCTTGAGCAAATCGTGAACAATCCGCATATTCGCGTGAATGAGCTGGAATTGGTGACACCAGAAGAACAAGCACAAATCCTTGAGGTTTGGGGAAATACAGCAGTAGCTTATCCACAGAATCAGACGCTGAGTGCGTGGTTCGAAGAACAGTCGGCGCTAACTCCGGATCAGGTGGCAGTACTGTTCGGATCAGAGGCGTTGACCTACCGCGAGCTGAACGAGCGGGCTAATCGTTTGGCGCGGACGCTGCGTGCGGAAGGAGTTGGACCGGATCAGCCGGTGGGCATTCTGGTACAACGTTCGCTGGAGATGATTGTAGGGATCTACGCGATTCTCAAAGCAGGCGGCGCATATGTGCCAATTGACCCGGATTATCCTGCGGACCGTATCCGTTTCATGCTGGAGGATTCAGGAGCGAAGCTGGTATTGACGAAATCGCGTCTGGCAGAGCAGGCAAGTCTGAGCTTTGACGGCATGGTGCTGGTACTGGATCGCGAAGATATTTACCATGAAGATGGCTCGAATCTGGAACCGTTGGCGGGGCCACAGAATGTAGCCTACGTGATCTACACCTCCGGCTCGACTGGAAAACCGAAGGGCGTTATGGTTGAGCACCATTCCGTGCTGAACCGGATTTTGTGGATGCATGATCGTTACGGCTTGAGTGCGGAGGATACGATCCTGCAAAAGACTGCCTTCACATTCGACGTATCCGTGTGGGAGCTGTTCTGGTGGTCGATGGTCGGCTCGAAGGTGAGCCTGCTGTCGGTTGGCGGGGAAAAGAATCCGGAGGACATCGTCGACACGATTGCCCGCGATGGCGTAAGTACGATGCACTTTGTGCCAGCG
>NZ_JBITPI010000111.1:0-1908 GCF_050467745.1 Paenibacillus sp. NRS-1781 | reverse complement strand
CAACTTGGCATTCTCAATCACGAGATAGGCGTTGCGATGATCTGCGATTTCATTGACCAAATCAGAGTTCAAAGCGTTATAGGCATCAAATAAAGAAATCACATCATGGAAGCCACTTTTTCTCTCCGTATTGGCTGGACAGGAGATAAGCGGGACTCTTCCAAAGATGTGATTATGTTTGCCGATATATTTTAATTCAGGTGCTTGGTTTTGCTTTATTGGATTGTGTTTATCATCACTACTTATTGTATAGTGTAGAATTTCATGATCGGTATACACGTCCAAATATACTTGCTTATCGAATCGACGGGTAAATTTATGTAAGCCTAGTAATACATTTCGTTCTGCTGTTCCATCTTCCAACACATAGGCATTCAATGGAGATAATACTGTGGCTGAAAACTGGCCATCCGAATCAATATAGTTCAATTCATAGCTCTCGCCAAAGATTTCGGATTGTTTCCGAAGCTGTAGATTATGCTCTTTGTCCCAATGACTCATATGTACATCTATATTATGTATGGCTTCATCCTGATCTGACTTGGACACATAGTTTACTGGCTTTCCAAGTAGATAGCCCACTTCGTTGTCTACGAACTTACGTGGAAAATTGAAAATGAGCTTTTGATTGCTGCGGCTTTCTTGCATTGCATAGTTCTTGAGAATGGAGTGATTACCATTGTAGTAATCTGCATATTTCTGTTTGGCTATTGCAGCCGATTGGAGTTCATTTAGACATTCAATTATGATGGACTCGGTTATTTGCAAATAGGTTCTTCCTTTCAAAATGGGTTATGTAATTTTTGCTTGAATAAATAAAAGAACCACCCTTAATAAGGTAGTTCCTTATTGCACTGCCGTTTCCGTTAGCATCATATCTAAAGGGATTCAATTGCATTTTAAATTATTCCCAAACATTATGGTGTATTAGATTATTCAGATTTCGACGCCTCTCCCAATCTTCTTGTTCTAGGATTGGTTTTGTAGGATAAAAATCCGTATATCCTAATGAAATCAAAGCAACAGGGTCAATATGTGGCGGAATATTTAGTATTTCTCGTACGTCTGTTTTCTTGTAAAAACTAACCCATCCCATAGCTATCCCTTCTGCATAAGACGCCAACCACATATTTTGGATACAACAGGCGACGGATAAAATATCTGTTTCAGGAATAGAATTTCGCCCAAGTACATGTCCACCACCTCTCGTGGGATCACATGTAATACAGATCGTTATAGGTGCCTCCCTTATCCCCTCTAATTTTAGCGAGAGAAATCTTGTCTTTTTTTCATCTTCATAGTGTATGGACAACGCTTGTATTTCTTTATGACATGCATGCGCCAATCGTTCTTTAACCCCTTGAGAGTCAATGACAATAAAATCCCAAGGTTGCATAAAACCAACGGATGGTGCATGATGACCAGCCATTAATATGTTGTTTAACTTATCTTTGGATATGGGTTTTCCATTAAATGATCGAATATCTCTCCTTTCAAAAATGGCCTTAAATAGTCCTTCTCTTTCAGAATCATTTAACAATTTAATCCCTCCCTTAAAACAAAAATCCCCAGCCTAAATAAGACTGATAATGCGCCAGTACTCAAATTATTATGACAGGGCTTCAGACTCAAGTTTACATTGAAATTGGTATTTTTATGATATAACTCTAATATTATTTATGCTTGAAATCAATATTATCTCTTGCAGTTCATTATCAATCTGTAATCTAAACTGCCTGACCCTCAAAACAACAAACTGCGATCATAAAATTTCAGACTCTTTACCGACTGAATCAATTGAACAGCCCCATATAAACTATCTGGCGCATCGTCGTATGTACAATTTCGATTGTAATCCTTCACCTGATGGTTATATCTGAGATTATCTGCATTGAACAGAATATGACC
>NZ_JBITPI010000110.1:0-497 GCF_050467745.1 Paenibacillus sp. NRS-1781 | reverse complement strand
AGTGTAAGCCGTTGGTTCCTTTCAGGAGGATGCTTCCGGCTGAAAGACTAAGACTGCCTGTGGCTTGAATTTGTATACGCTGTGTACTATTCAGGCTCACACCATGATGGGTATTCATGGAAATATACAGTGATCCTTCCTGAGCACTCATCGACAGCTCGGAGTTGCCCAAGGATATTTCTTTTCCCTGCGGATTCGCAAAGGATTTCACGCCGGGATCGGCTGTTTTACGCTGGTGACGCTCTACCGGAGATTCAGCCACAGCGCCTTGAGCGGCGTGAGAGGAAGGGGCCGCAGCACCCGATGGTTTCGTCCGCACGGATTGAATGACCATCGCATCATCTTCGTCTGCACTTGGAAAATACAGCTTCACCTGTGCGCCTTTTTCAGGCATGAGATACCAGACCTGATTACCTTCGGCAGAATAGGGGAACCACTGGGCCTCATGAGGACTTTGCTGATCGTCCATATCCAAGTGTAATCGAACCTGATTCCGG
>NZ_JBITPI010000109.1:0-254 GCF_050467745.1 Paenibacillus sp. NRS-1781 | reverse complement strand
TAGGTTTCGTGATTGCGCTCGACTTCATCTCCCAGTTGCAGCATGTGATCCCATTCAAAGGTATACCGGGTGTAATCTCCAATCGTGGCAGATTTCCAGCCGTTCGCCTCCTGATCTAGATAGGGAGCAATTTTGCGCTGCAACGTAAAAGGAACCTCTTTTAAATGAATATGTTGCCTGCCCTGTGGAATACCGATCCAAATTTGCGCATGGTGGGAAACGATATTAGGAACGAGAAGGGCACCTACATGCGA
>NZ_JBITPI010000108.1:0-1015 GCF_050467745.1 Paenibacillus sp. NRS-1781 | reverse complement strand
TTTTGGGATTCGTAAAGGGAGTCGCTGGAACAACAATGAAATATGGCTCAAAAGTAAAGGTGGACTAGATTCCTGTATTATGATTCGTGGGATTGACGGTAGCCTGAGAGGTATTCACTATAAGCATCACCGTCCTACGCTGGTTCTAATGGATGATTTGCTCAAGGAGGATACGGCACGATCCGAAGCTAAACGAGAACAAATTAAAAATACATTTACGGATGTTATTCTACCTATTGGCACAAGGGATACCAATATTCTGATCTGCGGAACGATTTTGAACGAAGAAGATATTATGGCCGATCTGCTCAAGGGTAAAATCCCAGGTGTGAGGAGTGTCCGTAAAGCAGCCGTGCTTCAATTTTCAGAGCGTGATGATCTGTGGTCAGAGTGGGAACGACAATATAATAACTTGCAGGATGAGGACAGGATCAATACGGCATTGTCCTTTTTTATAGCTCACCAAGGGGAAATGTTGGAGGGGACGGAAATCCTATGGAGCGAGTATTTGGACTATTACTATCTGATGTGCAAGAAGCAAGCGATGGGAGAAAAGAGTTTCTATAAAGAGCTACAGAACGATCCGCGCTCAACAGACGAATACATATTTCAGAATATCATGTATTGGGACAGGTTGCCTGAGTTTGAGGAGATGGAAATCGCGATGTACATTGATCCAGCCATTAAAGCAGGGAAGAAAAACGACTATTCGGCTATTTCAATTATAGGCCAGCACAGAAAGACAAAGCAGATGTATGTGATTGACGGTAACATCTATAAACTGTTGCCGGATGATTTGTTTCAAGTCGCTATGGAGAAGTTGAAGCTTTACCCTGTAGATAAGCTGGGATTTGAAGTCAATCAGGCACAGAGTTATATGAAGCAGAAATTTGAAGAAGAGTTATGGAAAGCGAAGATACATACGCCTGTTGAAAGTGTCCATTCCAAGGGGCAGAAGCATGAACGCATTATTAGCTTGGAGCCGGAAGTGAAGAAGGGTCATATTCTGTTCAAT
>NZ_JBITPI010000107.1:0-562 GCF_050467745.1 Paenibacillus sp. NRS-1781 | reverse complement strand
GCATCGTAACTTTCCTGTTTGGTATCGGTCAACGGATTAGGGAAGAAATTCTTCAATTTTCGCTCAATCGGATCAGGTATACTTTTTATGCCATCCCACACGGTTTCTAGGTCATGAACCACATCTTTCTTTGTTTTTTTTCCTTGGAATGAGTCTTCAATATAGTTCCAGCCAAACTTCGCACCACCCTTAATACCTTCGAGTGTCTCATTGCGCTCCAGAAAGCCTTTTCCGGTGACGTTACCCGGCATGACGAAAGGAGTAGCCACCATGACTCCCATATCCGCTATATCGACAGCGGAGTTCCATACCCCGCTTAAAAAATCCAAACCCGCATCCAATTCCCCCTTGAGCGTGGAGCCTACATTCTCCTTTACGCGTGCTCCCATCACACTTTGGATACCTTTTTCAGCGACCTGCTTCTCAAAATCAGACAACAGCGGCTCAGGGTAGTTTTGATGGATGGAAGCTTGAAGCTGGATTTCAGCACTCACGCTGTTAACTTCCTGTTCCAAATCCAGCGTATCGGTGGTTGTATTCAAGTGTAAGCCGTTGGTTCCTT
>NZ_JBITPI010000106.1:0-1941 GCF_050467745.1 Paenibacillus sp. NRS-1781 | reverse complement strand
GATTCTGTAGGCTCCACTCCATGATCATAGATATGACTAACGTATGAGGCGCTTTGGCCTGTTTTTAGAACTGAATTTCCGGTAATGGCTATCGAATAGATATGCGTTCCCTTTTCGACGACTCTCATTTCAATCGTACTCAATATTGTAGGGTGATAAGTTAATTTTACGGTGATACTTGCTTGTCCCAAAGCAATGCCCATAACCTGACCGTGCTGATCTACACTAACCACACTTGGGTCACTAGATATATAGGTAATTTCCGGATTGGCTATCTCATCTCCATTATCCATAGCGGTTACATTTAACTGTATTGTTTCATTGAGCAGCACATGAGCTATCGTTCCCTGATTGATATGTAATGCGCAGGTATGAGCAATCTCGTACTTCCATTTGTCCGCAATATTATTTTCCACGTCATCATAAGCTGTATTAATGCTATCCAATGTGCAGCTTAACTGGATGATGCCATTCATCGTGCGATCCATTCCGACTATTCTAAATGGCTGATGAGTCATATAAAATCGTTGGCTTAATGTAATGCCACTTGTATCTGCATTGTCTTGTACGGTAACCAAGATGTTGCCCTCTGGCATGGAGATAACTTTACCTGTTTCCGTTGAAAATGTTCTAGCTTTTACCACAGCATCAAACCATTCTACCTGCCCGTTCCAGTTCAAAGCCAGCCGTTGATTACACTTTTTCATTCTGCCTCGACAAGACTGTCCATTTCGATCCACCTGACTGGTAATTAAATAACGTTCATAGCGATAGTCTACGATATCTCCTGTACGTAAAGGTGTTGCTGCACGGATTATCTTTTCATCAGTGTTTTGGATATTATTTGTCGTATCTCGAATCAGACCAAGCTGTCTTACACCGTTTATGCGTACAAGCTCGCCTTTCTCTCGCAGGAAGAAATCTATCATCGGCTCTAGACTCCTTGTCATTCCTTCACCTCCACTGCAAAATCTGGCTTGCAGCGATATAGGTGCAATTCCACATAATCACTCCATTCCTTGATGTCCAAAATAATAAAGATACTCGTGTAGATTTGGACATAGCGATTCGACTGCAATAAGGATTCCACCAGTGGACAGAAAGCTCGATATGTCGTCTCCAGTGTGTAGCCATCTTCAAATGAAAAGCTTTTACGATAAGGTTGTACATCTGCCATCACTGACAGAACAGGGTTGAAATGTGTAGCATCTAAAATTTCCAACTTCGTATCGTAAAACATTAATCTGTTCCGACCTTGATTTTAGGCAGAGGAAGAGCCAGTCGAATACTTGCCGGAATTTCTGTTTCATAGCTAGCTGAGCGTTCACCTTCTTGCTTATTTATAAGTCCGACCGAATCCCTATTTTTATAGAGATACACCGCATAATCGACCATGACTTCATCATATTCCACTGGCAGTGTTACCACATTACAATAGCCATAAATATTACTCCTCGCTTTATTCAAATAGTGGATCAGGATATCATCCTTGGATATGTCTGTTGGTTCCATGCCTAATAACCGTTTAAGTAAAATCAATGAATCATTCATGTAACTGGCTCCTGTTCTTCCTTTACCTGTGTCTTCTCGGTACGCTTCATATTCTTGACAGTTTGAGCTTTCGTTAGAGTTGCTTCTTGCTTAGTCTCATCTGGTTGCGGTTCCTCTACTTGCTCATAATGCCCACTGGCCTGTAACCTCAACACCAACTCCTGATCTGTGACTTCCCATACACATCCTGTTTCCTGATTCAAAAACCACATCTTATTACCCTCCAAAAATGAAAAAATAGGGCATCCAAAACGGACACCCCAAACGTGTTTCTTCTATTGTAATGTGTTCTCATATCATCCACTTTTCAATTAAGATTTATTGACCGTGAGTACAGCAAGAGCCTCCGGCTTGATACATTTAGCACCGAATACCTGCAATCCTTTCACC
>NZ_JBITPI010000105.1:0-3877 GCF_050467745.1 Paenibacillus sp. NRS-1781 | reverse complement strand
GGTTATTCAACAGGCGTGTTTATTTAACTATGTATCATATGACGATTTTATGCTGAAAGGGTGGCTTATCCATGAAAATCACACCCACGATTAGAGCAGAAGTTCAAACCTATCTGATACGGAAAGGATTGAGTATGACCAAGTTTGGTCGCATTATTGATTTGAATCCGGGTACAGTGAGCGGTATTGTAACGGGCAATCGTATCATTTCGATGCACCAATTGGATCGCATCACGTTAGGAATGGATTTACCCGCAGACCATTTTTATGAACGTTACATTGAAGAGTGCATTATGGAAGAACCGCTGAACTGGAAAAGAATTAGCCCGTTCTTGTATCGCTGTGTACAGTTTAATCGACTGGATTGCTTACAGCGAGTTGTAAGTGTTCTGCTGGATAAACCGACCTATCTCCATTATCTCTATGAATTAGCCGAGGATTGTTATGAAGAAAGTTATAATGAAGCAGCGGCTTACCTATACGAGAACATAGCTGAGGGCGAGAAGTATCAACATTCTGATCGCTTGGCAGTCTGCCATTATCGTATATTCACGATTCAGATTGGAGACGATCAAAACCGAAATCTCAAGGCAGCTACACGATTTGAGGATTTTGTTGAACGGTTGGACGAAGTAGTACAACTTGATGCGTTAAAGGATCTGGCGAATGTATATCGTTCTTTACGTGAATGGGATAAGGTGGATGAAATAGCTAAAGCTTTGGGGATTAAAGCAGAGATTCAATACAAGTTGGATCAACATCATGATGCGAAAAAAGAGAACTTAAAGAAACCTGCTTCCCCACCATTTGCTTATTGGGCATTTTCTCATCTACTTCATGCTGAAGTATGTGAAGCTCATAAAGATTATGAGAAGGCACTTCAACATACATACACATATGCTGACTTAAGTTGGGTGAAGGAAACCGATGAAATCACCTTGGAATGGAAGAAGCGATATAAAGAATGGGCTGAAGCCAACACTTATGTAAATAAGATTCATGCTGGTGAAGTTGGTGCTTTGGCTGATTATGTAGCATTTTTTTCTTCAAAGAAAGAAGAGACACTTCCCGGATTAGATAACGTAGTTGAAGTTGCTAATCGACATCATTTAAATATTGATCATATTCTAAAGCAATTTGAAACGGAAATTTTTGCTTTGCTGGATAAACCTGAGCGCGTAGGCGTGTACAATCAACAATTCATTACAGAACGCTATGTTCATTTTACATGTGCATTAGCGGTTTACTACTTTAACAAAAGTGATTTTGCAGATGGATTTACTTTTTTGTTAAGTTGTTTGGAAAAATCTGCATTAATCAATAATAAATCGTATATAATTAAATGTGTAAAGCTGTATGATTCCTATCAGGAGTATGCATCATCTGAGACGAAGGCGGCATACAGAAATTTGATTAAAGAGGTGGAGGAAGATGAAACGTAAAATAATTCTATCTTTTTTAGTTACTGGTTTTATATTAGTAGCAATAGTAGTTCCCCCTCTTCAGCATCTAGACAAAGGATCGACTTACGAGCCGACTGGACAACACGGAGGAATGTGAGGATAAAAGGTCTCAAGTTCAATATCACAGTAGAACCAGAAAGTACAACTATTCTCAAGAGGTTAGATGGGATTATCCGTCTAGCCTTTTTGATTTGCCAAGCTGAAGTAGCAATGAAATATTAAGTAACTGATTATACTTTGTATCTAGTACTTTTGCAGGAAATTAGTACAAAAAAATTGGAATTATTTACATCAGAAACTAGCTGTGATAGACTAATTATGGAATCAAATGTATAAAAACGGGAGGTAACATTGATGAAAAAAAGATTGCTATTGTTATGCTCAAGTGTGATTTTAGGTTTTTCTTTAACTGGTACAAGTTTTGCGGCAGTTGAGGAAGCTAGTCAAGAAAAATTAAGTGGCTTTAGCTACAACTCTTCAGGTAATGTCTTTTCCTCAGATGCTAACCTAAAAGACATTAAGGTTGTGCAAAATGACTCCCATCTTTCTGTGTCATATAAATTGGAAGATAAAGAAGTTATCTTAGAAACAGAAAAATACTCAGATGGTGAATTTGAAAGATATTCGGGTGAGGCAGTAGTTGATGGGAAAGATAAATTTGAAACAGATATCATTACAAATAAGAATGGTTTAAGTGGATTAGTATTTGATTCAAAGCAAAATGTAAATCACGCCTTCGTTATTGATTATAAAGGTGAAGCTGTTGAAAAGACTTCACAAATAATCAATGCAATAAACGCCAGCCAAGATAAATTGGAAATCTCATTAGAAGAAAATAAGGGTGTAACTCCATCTACTACATCTAGAAATCTGACAGCTAGAATTACACATAAGCCTTCAGAAATGGGGGGTCTAGGCAGAACGGGGTATAATGATGGTACACTCTATTACACAAGATACACCAATCATCCTGATGGAATAAAAGTATATTTTGACAGATTGAATGCTACAATTGAAAAACTTGGGCCTTTCGGTTCCTTTGGGATAAAAAACGCTGACGAACTGTATGGTTCTGTTTACACTACTCCTTTTAATGCTAAACAACCAATCACAGACTATTACATTAGAACAACTTCAACAAGTTCAAAAAATTTCATTTTTTATTCAGCCGCAGCAAAAGAAGCAACGGTAGGAGGAGTCCCAGTATACTCATTTGAGACAAAAGAAATGATATTACCGTAAATTTTCTTCCTGAAAGGATACTACATGAAAAATGATTGGCGATTCATTCAAATCCTACTAATAATTATCATTTTATGTAGAGGTTTTTACAATCTAATTAGCTTTATAAACCGAGAAAAATTCGATGTTTTCCATCTATCTTTAAGCTATTTTTGGTATTTACCTACCATTATAATTGCATTAGTAGTGTTATTGTCAAGTTGTATCTTTTTCTTACTAAAGAGACAATATGCCGGGAAAATGCTTGCCGTATCTCTGTTAGTAGATGGATTATTTATTATAGTCTATTCATTAATGGTTTACATCCCAGTGTTTATGAATTCTTGGTATTTTCTCGTTCTTGGGATTGTAATCGGTCTACTGGAGGTACGAGCAGGAAAAACATTATTCGTAGAAATTAAATAATAAAAATAACTCGTAAAATGGAGTCTTTCGAGATTATCCACCTTACGAGTTGTTTTTATTATAGGGGTAAACTGTCAAGTAATGAGCCATACAATAAAGCTGTAACAGACCAATTAGATAATCTATTTTATTGAACTAGACCAAGGGGCTGACAATAGTAAAATGGGAGTGAGCTTGTTTGCATAGTTAAAACACCTGAATAAAGGGGTATGGTATTTGCATACACCTTGCTTCAATATCCACTGTGACAAATTGTTGTGCTTGGGTAGGCGATCAAAGCGCTGGACCATTGGACCAGCGGTCAATGAAGGATGTGGCTGAGTCTATTGGAGAAAACGGACGGAATAGGATCAATCAGGTTGACATAAGACGACTTAATTTTTTTTCTTCATTATATACATTTTTGATTGTACATACAGATTGAACACATATAATCCAGTTTGTAGATGATTTGTGAAATATTCGTTGACAGTATCGTAGGACAGTGTTATATTATAAATACACCATTTGAACGTAGCGAATTCAGTTGGAATCACAAAGAAATGGAGATACAAAATGAAGCGAAAAGTATTGCGAAGGTGAAACGGGATCAAGAAGAATGAAAGATGAGCAGTTGACAATACATATTGCTTTACCACGGTTACAATGAACACAGTAGATTTAAAACACAGTAAGTAAATGAAATGAATGCTAGATTGGATAGTCGGAATAAAATTAGTTTTAGGATCGGCAAACTTATTATTGTTTTCACGCCTGTTGAATAACCA
>NZ_JBITPI010000104.1:0-850 GCF_050467745.1 Paenibacillus sp. NRS-1781 | reverse complement strand
GATCTTTCCCATTCTTTATTGCATACTTAACATTTTTCTCTGAAGCTATTTCTTTGGATATTTGAACTATAAAATTTTCAAGAATACTGATTAACATTGATAAAATTGATGAGTAATTGTATTCGCTGAAGTATTCAGTATCTGGTAGACCTATTTCTGAATGAATATCATATTCTTCAGCGGATGAATCTTTATTAGAAAGGAGCTTTTCAAGATACTCATTTGTTGTAGCTATATATTCATCACAATATCTTTTTGAGTATTCTAAGTATCTGTTTAAACTTGCGAATCGGTATTCAAAAATGATAAACGGTTCACTTACATATTCCAAAGCCTGATAGTATTGACTAAATGCTAGAATATTAAAATTGGGATCAAAAGTAGAATCTATCTTGTGTCCCTTTAATAATTGATACTTTTCTTTTGTAAAATCGAAATATTCCTGCTTCATTAATAAACCTCATATGAATTAGATTTTTTATTCTACTTTTACCAATAAAAACTTTTCTCCAAACCCGCCACGCTTCTTCTTTTTTTCCAACCTTACTAGTTCAAACTCTTCAATGCTAATTCCCTTATTATCCAATATAGCATATACGACCTCGACCAAATCAGCCAATTCAGCTACTTGGTCTTTTTCTACTGCCGTGATATACTCATACAATTCCTCTTGAATCTTCACATCAAGCATTTTCTTATATTCTGCGTCATCAAGCACTCGCATCTCAGCTTTCTTCCCTGATGCTTCAATAATCACTGGAATCTTATCCCGAACCAACTTGTTATATTCCTTCATCAGTAATCCCCTCCCCAATATCAACCCTGACATGAAATCCAAAACTTTCTGACC
>NZ_JBITPI010000103.1:0-851 GCF_050467745.1 Paenibacillus sp. NRS-1781 | reverse complement strand
GATCTTTCCCATTCTTTATTGTATACTTAACATTTTTCTCTGAAGCTATTTCTTTGGATATATGAACTATAAAATTTTCAAGAATACTGATTAACATTGATAAAATTGATGAGTAATTGTATTCGCTGAAGTATTCAGTATCTGGTAGGCCTATTTCTGAATGAATATCATATTCTTCAGCGGATGAATCTTTATTAGAAAAAAGCTTTTCAAGATACTCATTTGTTGTAGCTATATATTCATCACAATATCTTTTTGAGTACTCTAAGTATCTGTTTAAACTACCGAATCGGTATTCAAAAATGATAAATGGTTCACTTACATATTCCAAAGCCTGATAGTATTGACTAAACGTTAGAATATTAAAATTGGGATCAAAAGTAGAATCTATCTTGTGTCCCTTTAATAATTGATGCTCTTCTTTTGTAAAATCGAAATATTCCTGCTCCATTAATAAACCTCATATGAATTAGATTTTTTTATTCTACTTTTACCAATAAAAACTTTTCTCCAAACCCGCCACGCTTCTTCTTTTTCTCCAACCTTACTAGTTCAAACTCTTCAATGCTAATTCCCTTATTATCCAATATAGCATATACGACCTCGACCGAATCAGCCAATTCAGCTACTTGGTCTTTTTCTACTGCCGTGATATACTCATACAATTCCTCTTGAAGCTTCACATCAAGCATTTTCTTATATTCTGCGTCATCAAGCACTCGCATCTCAGCTTTCTTTCCTGATGCTTCAATAATCACTGGAATCTTATCCCGAACCAACTTGCTATATTCCTTCATCAGTAATCCCCTCCCCAATATCAACCCTGACAAGAAATCCAAAACTTTCTGACC
>NZ_JBITPI010000102.1:0-1018 GCF_050467745.1 Paenibacillus sp. NRS-1781 | reverse complement strand
TGCATTGAACAGAATATGACCTTTCTTAACTTCTGGCTCCAAGCTAATAATTCGTTCATGCTTCTGCCCCTTGGAATGCACACTTTCTACAGGTGTATGTATCTTCGACTTCCATAGCTCTTCTTCAAACTTTTGCTTCATATAGCTCTGTGCTTGATTGACTTCAAAGCCTAGCTTATCTACAGGATAAAGCTTCAATTTTTCGATAGCTACTTGAAACAAATCATCCGGCAACAGTTTATAGATATTGCCATCGATCACGTACATCTGCTTCGTCTTCCGATGCTGCCCAATAATTGAAACCGCAGAATAGTCATTTTTCTTCCCGGCTTTAATGGCTGGATCAATGTACATGGCTAGTTCCATATCCTCAAACTCAGGTAGCCTGTCCCAATACATGATATTCTGGAATATGTATTCATCGGTTGAGCGCGGATCGTTCTGTAGCTCTTTATAAAATGATTTTTCGCCCATCGCTTGCTTCTTGCACATCAAATAATAATAGTCCAAGTACTCGCTCCACAGGATTTCCGTTCCCTTTAGCATTTCCTCCTCATTCGCCATAAAAAAAGACAAAGCCGTATTGATCCTATCCTCGTCTTGGAGATTATTATATTGTCGCTCCCACTCTGACCATAGATCATCACGCTCTGAAAACTGAAGCACAGCTGCTTTACGGACACTTCTTACTCCTGGTATTTTACCTTTGAGCAGATCAGCCATGATGTCTTCTTCGTTCAAAATGGTTCCACAGATCAGAATATTCGTATCCCTTGTGCCAATAGGTAGAATGACATCTGTAAATGTATTTTTAATTTGTTCTCGTTTGGCTTCGGATCGAGCAGTATCCTCCTTGAGCAAATCATCCATCAATACCAGCGTAGGACGATGATGCTTATAGTGAATACCTCGAAGTGAGCCATCTATGCCACGAATCATGATACACGAATCTAGTCCACCTTTACTTTTGAGCCAAATCTCATTGTTGTTCCAGCGGCTCCCTTTACGAATCCCAAAA
>NZ_JBITPI010000101.1:0-502 GCF_050467745.1 Paenibacillus sp. NRS-1781 | reverse complement strand
CTCCCTTTACGAATCCCAAAATCCTCAATCAGCATCTGATTTGTTTCCAGTTCATCTTTGATCATATCAAGGAACGGAAGAGCAATTTGCTCTGTTGCAGATATAATCAGCGTAAACTGAGATTTATCATATAAAGTCGCATATAGCGGAAATAAAAAAGAACTGATCGTGGACTTTCCATGTTCCCTAGGGAGGCCGAAAGCCGTAATCAGTCCTCTATTTGCAAGCATATGTCTTAATTCCGTGAATAGCTCTTTGTGAAACTGTCCAAATGCTCGATCAAAGTATTTAGGAAAATAGGCTAAAGCGAAAAACTCAATGTCCATCTCACCTATAAGCTTGCGTAGTTCAGAAAAAGAGAACGTTTCGATCAGTTGTTTCATTTTCGGTGGTTTAAAATGCTTCTCCATATACTGCTTAAGCAACTCAGCCTGTCGTTGTTCATCTTGCTTTATCGTTTCAATAGGTATAACTCCTTTCTCATATGTACCGTAAAATCATC
>NZ_JBITPI010000100.1:0-2424 GCF_050467745.1 Paenibacillus sp. NRS-1781 | reverse complement strand
ATTGTTACTGTACCTGTTCAGCCGCACAGCCATAATCAGAGAATACAACTTCAAGAACAAATTGGAGGAATCTGAACGGATAGGAACAAAACAATCCCTGCCAACCAATTAAGGTAACGGGGATTGTTTTTATTATTTAATATTTACTTTTTTCTGAATATGAATATCCCGATAAGTGCAACAACTATTATAGCGAGAATTCGCCATGAATGCGGTAGAAATTTAGTTAACCATAGGGCAGCAAATACTGTAGCTATTGCCAGATAGCCTAATCGTTCATTGGGTTCAAATTTCTTCCTATTGAAGAATACATTCAAATAGCCTATCGGCGGGGTTATAATGATCATTAAAATTATGACCATTGGTCTTAAATACCACTTTCTTTTCATTCTTCCTCCGTTATTCGTCGTTGTTAATCACAGTTATTAAAGGAATATAGCACCGATAGCTCTAGCGATAATATCAGCTAACCACGCAGCTACACCTATATACTGCATAGCATGCGGGATCAGTTTGATTTTAATCCTTACTTTTTATTATCATTTACTAATTTTAGTATCGGATTAAGGAATTCCTCCAAAAAGAAGCTCCCTCCTTCACTGGGAGTAGACACTTTAGTGTGGTCAAAAGATTCAAAATCTTCTGGTGTTGAAATATGATAAAGTGAGCTATTTTCCATTAATTCTCCTAAATCCTTATATTCATATTTCGGACGGGCAAAGCAAAGAACTCCAGGATATTCAAGTATATATAAGTGAGTATCAGTCAATCTATACTCCATACAGTACCACCTCCAAAATTATGTTATAAAATTCATGATACATTACCATGAAAATAAAAACAATTTAATACAAAAAAAGGGAGACAATAGTGATGCATGTGATATATAATTAATGAAGTTTATGGAAAAAATAATTTTTTCTAAATGAAACTATTAAGGAGAGGATCAAATTGAAAAAATTAGTTTGTTTAGTTCTGTCATTAATCTTTTTGTCAGTAGCCTATCTTCCAACAGCAACATATGCTGAACAAGGGAGTGAACAGTCTTATGTTACAAAATATGATATCTACATAGACCCAAACTCAAAAAATGATCAGTCTAGCCCCCCGTTTAACTCTTTTAGCGCAGTAACTAATGATGTCTATGACTCTTCGTCGAAAATCATTAAACCAACAGGCTATGCAGGGGAGTTAATAGTTACATGTGATCAAATAGCGGGACGGATGTATTGTAACTGGAATATAATCCTGAGTTCACAATATCAAATTAGTTATGTGAACTTTGATATGCATTTTCAAAAATCCGGTTTAGGTACTTGGGACACAATCGGGAGGAAAGGGATTACTAAGAGGGGTTCCTTAACAAATAGACAGGGTGATCAAGAAAGTTTCTACATTGCTGATTGGGGGAAAGGTTATTATAGAGCTAGAGTAAGCGGTAATATTACTACTGTGAGTAGCGGTGTAGCTTACATGCTGCCTCAGAATTCAAATACAGTCCCATTATGATCCTACTTTGTTTCGGCGTATTGTAATTAAAATCCCCGCAACCTTAAGGTAACGGGGATTGTTTTTATTATTTAATATTTACTTTTTTCTGAATATGAATATCCCAATAAGTGCAACAACTATTATAGCGGGAATTCGCCATGAATGCGGTAGAAATTTAGTTAACCATAGGGCAGCAAATACTGTGGCTATTGCCAAATAGCCTAATTGTTCATTGGGTTCAAATTTCTTCCTATTGAAGAATACATTCAAATAGCCTATCGGCGGGGTTATAATGATCATTAAAATTATGACCATGGGTCATAAATACCACTTTCTTTTCATTCTAAACTTTTTTTCATCAGGAAGCGTTTTGAGATCTCCATCCCCTACATTCGTTGCAAATGCACCTTCAAACCTAAACCCCGATTATAAAAGCTTATTCTCATATTCTTTGAATCACTTTTAAGCTTATATGAATCAATAGTTCTTTCTGTGCCTAAATCAATCATAACCATCTTATCTTTAGGAAGTAAAACGGTACAAAAGTAAAATTTATTGTTAATTAAATACTTTTTTCTAAAATGAGATTGAATTTTGTAATGTGTTTTAATGTTCGACAAATTTCCCCTTACTTCTCACTATACAAAGTGTAATATTTATAACTGTTTGAAATATTTGTATAGGAGGAGAATTATTGTGAAAATTTTCAAGAAAGTGTTCGTCCCTTTATTGGCATCAGCATTGCTCTGCGCAACTGTTTTACCTTCGGTAAGTAATGCTGAACAAATTACCAAGTCAGAAGAAAATTTGGTCCAAACAGAAGTTGTACAGACTGAAAAAGGTAAAGCTGTTATCACAACAAACTTTGAAAATGATGATCACCGAATCACTACGGTTGTTGAAAATGGAAAAACAACTAAAATTGAATATTTC
>NZ_JBITPI010000099.1:0-4647 GCF_050467745.1 Paenibacillus sp. NRS-1781 | reverse complement strand
TGGAGCGCCGGGATTACTCGGAGATACAGCAAAAGCCGAATCTGCCCTTGCCAAGGCTGGAGATGGAAAATTCAAAACGAATGCCATCCGTTTTCCAACCAATTTTGAATCCTTGGAGAATTACTTGCAAAGTATATCCCGAAAGATGAATATCCGTATAACTAAAAGATCACCGATCCTCGCAACAGATAGAGGTCATTATAAGTTTCATGATCCTGGTCCTGACGTCCCACATTCTAAAGGTTCCGGTGCAAAGATTTCGCCTGAGAGACAAAAACAGATTGATGCATTAGAATCAGGAGAGTACTCGGGTAAGGGTAATAAGGGGACGGGTAAAAATGTTTTCTCTTATACTGCAGACTTTGAGGATCATATAATTAATGTGCAGGGTATTGTGAGAAAGAAAAATAAGGGAGTTGTTGGGGGACATAACAGGGAAAACTTCGAGAAGGCATTTACTGATGAAGGATGGAATCTTGAAGATTGTATAATTTATGAAAGAAAGCATCCTTATATTGATGGAATAACAGAAACAAAATATGGAATTCCAGCATTAGATAGGGAAGGTAATATTATAGTGGGTGAGCTGAAAAGTATTCCAAAACCGAAAACTGTTTATGATCCCCAAAAGATATCGGATGCAGATATTATTAAGTGGGGGAAAGAGGCTATGGAAAATGGTAAAGTAGATGGGCGTGTTGTTAGGGGAAGTTCATCTAATGGTTTAGAGTTTGAAGGATATATTGATGAAACGACAGGAAAAGTAACGAATGTATTTCCTATAGTCCCAAGAAATGAGTAGAGGTGATAGTGATGGATCAGGAAATGGGATATGATAATGAAAAAAATAGAAAAATGGTATTAAATTATTATAAAGTCTTAGGGGATGATAGGTTTTTAACGATTTTAGACAGTTACTCAAAAGGAGAAGGATATGGAGTAGAAGCAGTATGGTGTGTATTTGCTCATGAGTTCAAATCATGGGAAGAAGATTACTTCGGTGATACGGGAGTTATCTATTATTTTGATTATCCTATTGTGCCAGAAGAAGAGTCAGTTATTTTAGATAATGAAGTTTTTATTAAGTATTTGAAAGAAGCATCGACCGAGTACCTTACTCGTCATCCCGATCAGCTTGCTACTGTAGAGAATTATATATCAAGGATTGAAAAAGAATTTGTTTCAAGCTAACTGGCTGATGACTTAAAGTCGAAGAGGAATGGTGGGGCTACCCAGTACCGAATGAACCCATCATTCACCAATAACACAAATAACCCATGTAATACCCGTATAAAGATTTCTTCATTTCGGTTGTACGCACATCAAATGCTTTAATTTTACAACCTAAATAACGCTATTCCGTTACATTGAACAGGTCGATTATGGTCAGATACCACCATAATGGATCTGTTTTTTGTTATTATTACTTAAATGGGTTTTTTTACAATATTTAAATTTACATACCCAAAATTTTCTTAATGAAAAATATATTTTTAAAGATAATTCAACAACCCTCCACACTATAAAAACAATGACTTGCCACCCCTCCCAAACAGAGTTAACATACACACACTTCAACCACGGGAGGGAAATGTGTTATGTCAAATTGGCCAGATTGGTTTCAGGAAGCATTACGCCAACGTTTTTATCAGATAGAACTAGCCAGTGAACAACAAGCTTCATGTTCATCAGAGGACAACAATCTATTCACTCAAATGGATCAATTCAAAACCAACCAAAACGAAGATATTCAACGTCTGCTATCTGAATGGGAAGAAGCCATAGGCTATCAGCTAAGTCAGGACAAGCAATCCATCTACATGGAAGGAGTGAAAGACGGGATTCGATTGATTCTTCCCGTCATGCACTCCACAAATATTCTCTAGCCTATTGATCGTTTCAGCCTATGGTTTCGTTAGTCCAGTATTTCGTCTATGTCCATTCCACTTTTCAAGGTAAAAACAAAATGCGCTGGTGAGAGAATGGTTATCTTCTCCACCAACGCATTAAATAGGTTATCATCAAATTGTTCCAGTATATCCTGCTGTGTGCTTAGTACTTGAATGATTTCATCGACACGTTCCTTGAGTTGTGCCTTTTGCTCATGCTCCTGCTCCAGTGTCAGCTTCTGTTGTCGTAGCTCGTTGAGTTCACTTGAAAGCCTATTTGTTTCTTCTTCATATACGGCCTCATCAATCTGATTCCGTAGCTTGAGATTCACTAATTCCTTCAAGTCAGATTTCAATTGTTGCATCTGTCCTTCGATGTCCAATAGCGGTTCTTGCCCTACTTTGCTGGAAAGTACCGATTCAATATTGGCTTTCAACGTCTTCATGAATCCTTTCTTATTCTTATACATCCGATTAAACAATCGTACAAACGCGAAATGTAAAACTTGTTCATCGACTGATTTGGCATCACAGGCTACTTTACCTTTATTGACATACGTTTTGCATTGCCATACTACTTTTTTGGATGGGTTATTGCTGTTCCAGGTTCGGCGTTTAAAAATAGCTCCGCAGCATCCACAATATACTTTACTGCTCAGTGCATATTTACTGGAGTATCGTTTACTCTCCCCCATCACACTCCCTTTCAGCTTGGCCCTCCGTTCCTTTTCCTTTTGCACCGCTTCAAATAGTTCCTTCGAGACAATCGGTTCATGGTTGTCCTCAATTAAATATTGCTGCTCCTGTCCTTTATTCCTTATTCGTTTGTGGGTTAGAAAATCTACCGTTACCGTCTTTTGCTGAAGCAAAGCTCCGTAATATTTCTCATTCGTCAGAATTAATGTAATGGAGGAATCCCACCACGTATCGCCACCCGTGACTGTTTTAATGTGATCTCGCATCAAACCTCTGGCTATCGCCTGATAGCTTTTGCCATCCAAATACTCCTCGTATATGCGCCGCACAATCTCTGCTTCTGGCTCGTTAATCACCAATTCACCATGTTCATCCTTATCGTAGCCAAGGAAGCGAGTGGTGTTGCAGAAGACTTTGCCGTTTTGGAAGCCTCGTAATATTCCCCATCGACTATTCTCAGAAATATTCCGACTCTCGTCTTGGGCAAGGGAACTCAGAATGGTCAGCAATACTTCACCTGTTGTATCGAGTGTATTAATGTTCTCTCGTTCAAAGAATACAGCGACTCCGAGACTTTTCAGTTCCCGTACATATTTCAATAAATCCAGTGTATTCCTAGCAAATCTCGAAATCGACTTGACCAGTATCAGATCCAGTTTACCATTTCGAGCATCCTGTATCATCCGATTAAAATGCGTTCTATTTTTGGTGTTGGTTCCACTGATACCTTCATCGGCGTAAATATCCGCCATTTCCCATTCCAAGTTGTTTTGAATGTATTGGGTGTAATGATTCACCTGATTGGTGTAGCTTTCCTTTTGCTCCTCGGAATCGGTACTGACCCGGCAATAGGCAGCGACTTTCTTCTTTTGAATCGATTGAATTCCCTCTACGATGTCCATCGTTTTAATGGGAACAACGACGACTTTTTTTGCGGTTGTGGCTTGGGCCATAGGTGTTTCTCCCTTCGATATCTTCTTTATACGGTCACATGGTATAATGCTTGCGGCACATCATCAAGTCCATTTCTGCCCATGTTATAGTTACTTGAAAGATTTTTTATTAAGCTGGTCAATGGCTATAAACTCTTCTTCCGTAATTACATTTAGTGATCTCAATTGCTTTAATAGGCTTAGACTCAGTAGGTAGTCGATAGATTTTCGTTGCATATGTATGCGCTCCTTTGAAATAAAAAATAGCTCACCTCTAAGGCAAGCCGATAGATAATAAAGATTAAAATAAATTCTTAAGGCTAATGGTCTTTTCTATGGTCATGCTAGGATCACTTGCTAAGGTGGCTGTTAATATTCAAATAGTGGATCAGGATATCATCCTTGGATATGTCTGTTGGTTCCATGCCTAATAACCGTTTAAGTAAATTCAATGAATCACTCATGTGCTGACTCCTGTTTCTCCTTTATCTGTGCCTTCTCGGTACGTTTCATATTCTTGACAACTTGTGCTTTCGTTACAGGTTCATCTTCCTCAGTCTCATCTGGATTAGGCTCATTCACCTGCTCATAATGCCCATTAGCCTGTAACCTCAACACCAACTCCTGATCCGTGACTTCCCATGTGCAGCCTGTTTCTTGATTCAAAAACCACATCTTATTACCCTCCAAAAATGAAATTAAGGGCATCCAAAACGGATACCCCGAACGTGTTTCTTCTATTATAATGTGTTCTCATAATCATACATTTTCAATTAAGACTTATTCGCTGTGAGTACAGCGAGAGCTTCCGGCTTGATACATTTAGCTCCGAATACCTGTAACCCTTTTACTGCATCTGAAAATTGTTTCTCTGGTCTGAATGCTTCCACCGAATCCACTTGCCCTGCAAACGAAATCGCACTCTTATGACCTGCGATGATTTTATACTTAGCTCCTGCGGTATTTGGTACGTTATTCGATTTATAAACGATCATGCCATCAATATCTCCTAAATAGCCTGTGCGGATGATACTTGGGTCTTTCGTGAAACGAGCATCTTTCAGTAGCAAGCCATAGTACCATGCAGGAACCACCACAAAACGCTCGCTTTCCGGCACATTATTTTCATC
>NZ_JBITPI010000098.1:0-1451 GCF_050467745.1 Paenibacillus sp. NRS-1781 | reverse complement strand
GGCTCTTCGCTCTACTGGATGGGTAACACCGGATAAAATAGGTTCATAGTTAGGATAGATTCGAGAGATTACCTAAGTAAAGGGTATAAAGGGGAAGGGGAAAGATGAGCTTAGGACCTACGTGCTGAAAGCGCAGGAAGGTGGTTTTTATTCGCTGTCATATAGACCATGGCAATCAGATTACCTACGTTACGGTAGCCTCTCGCTCGACGCTTGGCTGCTTGGACCAGACCATTGATGCCCTCCAACAATCCGTTCGTCATTTGGCTATGGAACCAGCGTAGGATGCCTTCCTCATGTTGCTTTATCGTTTGGGCTACACGTATCATCGGAGCCAGCTGGGAACGAGTCGCCCAGCTGAGCCATTCCTTCAAGTACATATCGGCGAAAACATGCCGAACGCTCCATAAATCCTGCAACGCCAGTCTCAACCGGTAGGCTCTTCCGGTTTGCAAGTTACTGTCCTTCAGCTGTTCCAGCGCTTCCTTTTGTTCGGCTTTGAGATTCGACTCGTTCTTCAGCCAGATATACTTCGTCCGTTTCAGTTCGGGGTTTTGTTTCTGCTCCTCGATGCGGACTTCATCTACCGCCTCACCGACCAGCTTCATCACATGAAACTTATCAAAGGTGATCTCTGCATCTGGGAAATAGTCCTCGACTCCTCGAATAAAAGCGGGAGACATGTCGCAGCATACTTCCTGGATCTGCTGGGCATCCACCCCTTTGTTTCTCAGATGCGCCCGGAAGCGCTCTAAGGTATCTTTTCCCTTCCCCACGGTGGCGAAGAGGACGATTTTACGGTCAACATCTACAAATAACGTGATGTAGCGGTGGCCGCGTCGGGATGACGTTTCATCAATGGCGATCCGTTTCACTTCCGTCAGATCCACTTGCTCCATTGCTTGATTCACGTAATGGTGAAAGATGCGCCACATCCGGGTGTCATGTTCCCGAAGCTCACGAGCTGCCGCGTTGACTGGCATTTCCGCCATTAATCGCATGGCGTATGCTTCAAAGGAATAGGTGAAATGCGCCCCGGGTCGGGACCATTTGACCGGAACTTGCGTCACTTTGTTACACACCTTGCATTCGACCCTCGGCACCCTGACGTGCATAAAGGTTTTCCATTCCCAAAAATCCAGGTGTCGCCACTCCTTGTTCTCCGCATCGTAGGCTTTGCACATTCCTCCACACAACGGACAGACGAATTCGGCTCCACGTTCAAAGTCCATAAATAGGTGCCAGGCTTGTTCCTGTTCGTCGAACTTAATTTCTCTCAGTTCCCATGGTTTTTCCACCTGCAACGCCATTTTAAATAACTCTGCAATTACATGATCTTCTCGGCTACTAAATATCTTCATTGTTCTTCCCGCCCCTATTAGTCTTCTTAGGAACAGTCTGCTCTACTTCTCTATGGTTTAGACCTCACCCATCAAATATAGCGACGAAGC
>NZ_JBITPI010000097.1:0-3167 GCF_050467745.1 Paenibacillus sp. NRS-1781 | reverse complement strand
GTGCGTGGATTGAAATTTTTTGCACTGATACAATTGAACTATTCGAGAGAGTCGCACTCTATATGAGTGCGTGGATTGAAATCAATTAAGTTGATAGAGAATTAAAAAAAGCCATGAGTCGCACTCTATATGAGTGCGTGGATTGAAATCTCGTACTCATCACTCAGTAGGTCATACTCTACGTCGCACTCTATATGAGTGCGTGGATTGAAATTGCTTTGTTGTGCCAGTTGGCGTTGGTTGGTAATCTAGTCGCACTCTATATGAGTGCGTGGATTGAAATTTGCAATGAGTTACACAGGTAAAGAGGCGGCCCGCTTGTCGCACTCTATATGAGTGCGTGGATTGAAATTTAACCGGATTCTCGTTATCGACTAAGCAAGGGAAATAGTCGCACTCTATATGAGTGCGTGGATTGAAATCATATAGATTCAGCCGCATCGGATACAACTTTACTGTCGCACTCTATATGTGTGCGTGGATTGAAATTCTACTGGAGTATTGGGCATCCCGTTCCAGTGCAATAGGTCGCACTCTATATGAGTGCGTGGATTGAAATCCGCATTAGCAGTTAGATCAATGATCGGTGCTTGGTCGCACTCTATATGAGTGCGTGGATTGAAATATCCTGATAGCTTTGAAAATCAAGCTGCTCCAAGCGTCGCACTCTATATGAGTGCGTGGATTGAAATAATAAACGACAATGAGTATATTGAAATTACAGGGAGTCGCACTCTATATGAGTGCGTGGATTGAAATTGTAGAGACTGCGCCTGACTGCCCATCCTTTCGTGTCGCACTCTACATGAATGCGAGATTAAAGCACAGCGCTCAAAATAACTTTGCTTCGTCGCTATATAGTTTGAGAGGAAGGTAAGGGGATGGAAGACGTTTTGGACGGAAAAGGTGCAACGTATTTATTATCAAACTACCATCATAATTTAGATAAATGCGTGGAGCTATTACATCTAAGGTTTACACAACATAATTGGAATGACATAATTGTTATTTCAGATTACCTACACAAAATATCTTGGGATATCTACGAATCACGGTACAAGACAGGAGAAGCATCACTAGATGCAGAACGTCCATTGATTTTTTACTATGGCTTCAGCTATTTGGCAAAAGCTACAGCACTTCAGAAGCTTGGCCTATTCGATGAAGCCAGAGAATACATCCTTAAATATTCGGAGCTAGGATGGTTTTCTGGATTAGATGCTACCGGGCTAGATGAGGTTGAACGATTCAGATTTTTTGCCAAGGCGAATATGTACACAAATGATCTATTGTCTGGAAAAATAGATGTATTGCAAGAATATGTTCAATTTTTAGAGAACAATGATGAAGAAGTATTGCCAGGGCTGGTAACTATTATGGAAGCGGCCAATCTCCACTTGCTCAATGTAGATGATGTCCTTCACAAATTCCAAACTACCATTGATGAATTGAGCAGTTTGGAAAGCGAAACGAATAAAACACATTATTTTAGGTTTTTATATCATCTTGCGATTTATTATAGTAATAACAAGAGATTTGAAGATGCTGTACGCCAAGTTTTAGTTTTTTTAACAACGGCTAATATGATTGAAAATGGAACGAACTTCAAGAAATTTATTGTGCTATTTGAAGCACTACGCCAGTATGCTTCAAATGAACAAATTGAAAAGTATCAAAATTTATTCAAGGAGCTGATTAAGGATGAAAAAATTATTAGTTTCGATGGCTATGATATTCGCTCTCATTAGTATTGTTCCAATTGGTAGCATTGGGGTAAATTTCGGGGTAAATTCGCCTTCTAATCACGGCTGGAATTGATTAATGAAATGCTGACGGAGAACCAACAGTATCGGGGGAATCCTTCCTTGATGCTGTTGGTTCTTTTTGTACTTACCCTTCTCTAAACTAGGACTACTCTTGTCGCTGCTACTCTTTGACATTCTGGCCAGCGATCACTACCGGAGAGCTGCGGCGCTGTATAGTCTTTTTTTAACTTTATTACCCATAAAATGAAACGACCTCGCTTCTTTTGTAAATAAAACCAAGGAAAACACTTCCAACTTTCAAGTTTATAATAGTATATGTAACAAATTATACTAAATTGGAGGAAAAAAAGTGAAAAAAATTCTCTCTACTCTCTGTTCTATGATTCTGCTTCTGTCATTTTCAACCCCCACCTTTGCATCCGACACCGAAAACTCGACTAACTCTGATCTTCAACAACAATCACAAAAAGAAGATGCAAATGACCCTGCTAAGTTAGATGTGAAAATTCCTGATAAGGTAGAGACAGTATCTGTTCGTGATATTGTGCCAGCAAAGTATTTTGAAGCTGTAAAAGGAAAATATAAATCGAAAGAAGAAATTTTGAAAGCTACAGGATTTACATTAGAGAAATCTGTAAAACCTAGTACTGTGCAATTGAGCGAAGGAGCAATGACTGTAGATGATCTGGATGAATATGCTGCTCTGCTGACGTATTATTCAGATAGTGCTAACCAAAACTTTAAAGTGTCATCAATTCAGCCGACGGCTGTTGAAAGCCATTCCAATACAGATACAGTTTGGGGAGATGGATTGGCTGCTGGGAAAAACCTTTCTTGGATTGAAGCTACTGTGTATTATAATAGAGATAGTGCTACTAGGAATATAACCAAAGTTACTGGTAGTACAAGCACACTTCTGGGTTTCCACCCTGGAAACTCTTGGGCTCATGATCGGGTTGCGACTGATAACTCTGCCTCTCTTAAAGGACGGGCAGGTAACATACAAATCAAAGGAACTAGAACCCTTAGCATAATTATTGGTGGTATTGGTGATATCACATCAAGATCTGAATCATATTTTATGGGATTGGGTTAAAATTATAAAACAACTAAACTACCACCTTGCATAATTTAGGTGGTAGTTTTATATTGTAAAATTAAGGAGGTGCATTATTATGGATCATGAACAACGATTAAGCAATTTAGAGAAACGAATGGATTCACATGATAAAAAATGGAGGATAATCAAAAATGTCCTTATTGTCATCTTTGTCATATGGCTAATACTATTCTTAATAGGATTGACTCAATTTTTAATTTCTTAAAATCGAATGATCGGCTTTTTTGTTTATCGGTACAAATGCAACAAACAATGGGCAGCTATATAGTTTGAACTAAAGA
>NZ_JBITPI010000096.1:0-2752 GCF_050467745.1 Paenibacillus sp. NRS-1781 | reverse complement strand
GTCTCGACACATGTGGAGTGCGTGGTAGTGATATATCGAGATGAGAAGCATTGATGTACGAGGGTTGAGAACAACTTGAATATGTTCCTGCATTCAGAAAAACGCTTTAGGGTTGAGTGTGGGAACATATTATTTTTATTCAAAAGGCATGCGGAGTGTTGTATGTTTCTGTGAGGTAATAATAAATAAGTAACATATTTACCTTTGTGGATTTTAAATAAAATACAGACTCAACCTTCACAGGATGGAAGCTTGGCGTTAAATGGCCTCAATTTCAAGAACTCTAAAACTCCAGATTCACACAATTTAATTGAATGGGCTCAAAATCAGTTTGGTTTTTTACTGGGTGCAGGAATTTCATGCTAATATACTGAAATAGAGAAGGTATAATCATGGAGGCATGAATGTATGAAAAGTGTGGAAAATTTGGTTAACAGCATTGTCGATGAATCTGTGATTAAAGGGAAAACTTATATTTATTTAATATCAGGCACAGAGAATTCGTTTACCAGCGGGTATTATAAGATTGTTGAAAATGAAGTCTCGTATGTTAGTGATGTAACTGTTTTTCTTTTTGAAAAATATACAAATGAGATTGAGAGGATAATGATCGGAAAGGGGATTCTTTGTATCAAAGTGGAAGCTGGAAAATTAATGGAATATAGTATTGTCAACGATATGAATCCAGAGCTTTTTGATAGTGATGTCTTCGAATTGATTATCTACCAGAGATATGATTTGGAACCGGAGGGAGAGGAAAGTAAAGTAACCCTACGGAAATCATTAAAGGCCGAAAAAATTAAAAAAACCCTAGTGTTTGCATGCTATATGAATGATATGGAAGGAATCAAGGAACTCGTTGCGAACGCAAGTAAATCCAATTTAGATAAGGTTCTGGAATATTGCGGCACAGCTTTGCAGTTTTGCTGTAAACACAATAATTTAGAGGCATTTAGACTTTTAGCAGAAAAAGGGGCAAATGTAGGAAAACGTGCGTTGGCTGAAACACCGCTTGAAATTGCATTTAGATATTCAAGTGATATTGTGAATTATATACATACGGAATATGCGGATATCTATCAAAAAGAGGTAGGAAAGAAGGGGTTCGGGATCGCTCTTCATTGTAAAGATGAAGCCCTTTTAAATGATATTTTAGAGCTGGGCTGCGATGTGAATTGCGAAAAGAAACCGTTTCCCCCTTTACATAATTTTGCGGATTGTAATAACGTTTTGGGCATTCAATTCCTGTTGGATCATGGAGCTAATATTGAATGTAGGAACCAGTATAAACAATCAGCCTTGCATAGAGCTGTCAGCAAGGGAAATGCAGCAGCGGCTGAAATTCTATTAAAATATGGGGCTGACATTCAGGCTAAAGATGATAATGGAAAAACACCTTTGGAATTGGCTCGGGCACGTGAAACCAAAACAATATTTAATATGATGGAATGATGTAACTGTAAATAAGCAGGAGGCAATCGATGCCGCTGCTAAGAGCTATGGGTATTTCGCTCTGCTTAGCAATGAGATCAAAGACCCGATCGAGGCGGTTATCGTGTATCGCAACAAGGAAGTAATTGAAAAAGCCGTCGCAATGTGCAGAGTACTTATATTTTTGGAGGCGATATCTAATTGGATACTAAATTTCATTTAGAGAATGTTGGAAAAGAGGAAGACATTTACGCATCAAACGGAAAAGCTACTTCTGGATTTGGTTTGTTCGTTTTATCTAATGAACGCATAGAATACCATTTTAGAGAGGAAGATATGAGTTTAAACGAAGCGGAGTCATATATCGAAGATTGTTTAAATAATCTGCCTGATGAAACTATTGATGAATTAAGCAAAAAAATGTGTGTATGGAAAGATGGTATAATGACAGATTGTTATCCAGATATGAAATGCCCGGATGGTTTGTCGGATGCTCAAGGTAGGGATATTTTACGCTTTATTTCAGTAAGCGATATTTTTATCTACAGAAATCCCTATGATAACAATGATGCCGTATTTGGAGCAAGCATTTTGATTGGTATGGAATGGGAATTTGAAGATGGCATGGAAATTATTATTAAAGGAAAGAAAGTTCTTGAAGTACGTGAGTTTCTAGGTTATGGGGAATATGCAATTTGGGATAAAAGCGACTACAGGTAATAAGCATTTGCAGAAGCAGTACGGGGGAAGTCCAATGCTGGATGACTTGCTTAAAAGCAAAGGTTACCGTAAACTGATCATTCATCGTTATTTGGTCTTTTATCTGATTAATGAGGATGAAACTAGACCCCATAAAAGACCTAGGGCCAGTTTGCGTTAATTGCCACGCTATGATTCATAAATATAAGCCGGGACTCTCGATTGACGAGTTGCTTGAAATAATATCAAGTAGCAGAACTTCAGACTCCCATTCGTTAAGGCAAAAATATAGCATATTACTAAGTAATAATGGATTACTCCTTTGCACAAGAAATCTCTATTCTTTTTACAAACGATCCAATAGCTTCGAAAGAATGATCCATGAATAAATAATCTAGAGTGAAGTTGTTATTACGAAAGGAATGAGGATGATACTTTTTTAGTTTAGAAAGGACTCTATTTGTAAACGTTCTATCAATATTATGAATGTACTTATTTCTGACTGTTCTTATCAAATCAAGATTAATTAATAAAACAGGTTCAATATCCACTTTCAAATTGCAGCTATCACACAAAAAATCAAGATGTTTATTGATTATTGGATCTTTCCCATTCTTTATTG
>NZ_JBITPI010000094.1:0-39972 GCF_050467745.1 Paenibacillus sp. NRS-1781 | reverse complement strand
GGTTATTCAACAGGCGTGCTAACATATTAACATGGTTAATTAGGAGATGTAACAAAACGGTGGAACCAAGGAATCCACCGTTTTGTTGTTTAAAATGAATGGTTTTAAACTATGATTTTTATATTTGAATAGCTTTAATCTCATGTTCAGTTAATTCAGTAATCCTTGCAATTGTTGGAAGCTCAAAACCCATTTTAATCAGATTCTTGGTTGCACTTCTTTTGGTTATGAGTCTACCTATGGTTATGCCCACAGACTCTGCTCTATCGAGCATGGAAGCTTCATCGTGCAGGTATTTCTGCCGAGCTTCATACAGTCGTCTTGCTTCCGAATCCTGACTCAAGAATTGCAGCGTGTCCATGGTTTTTTCCAATCCTGGTTCGTTCAGTCTACTCGCGGATCAAGCAACTCCATGATGACCAGCTCCCGTTTTGTATTCATTATATCATCTTTTTTAAGATATCAGAATGTCTGAACTTCTTTTCCGAATGATACTGTTTTGGGGCTTCACAACATAATCTTAGGGTAAAAACCAACCTAGGATGTGTATTCCATGAACGATAGCTCATTTTCACCCCGACCCTTTGAAAAACCTAACTTTCTGATACTCCTTGTGGATGAGGAACGGTATCCTGCGGTTTATGAAAACCGGGAAATCAAAGAATGGAGCAGACAAAATCTTATTACGCAAGGACTCTTGAGGTCTCACGGACTGGAGTTTCACAGGCATTATATTGGAAGTGCTGCATGCAGCCCCAGCAGAACAACCTTGTTCACCGGTCATTATCCCTCACTCCATGGCGTCACTCAGACAGGCGGAGTGGCCAAGGAGGCATTCGACTCCGATATGTTCTGGCTGGATCGAAACACGGTGCCTACAATGGGGGATTATTTTCGCGCAGCCGGATACCAAACGTACTATAAAGGAAAATGGCATATATCCGATGAGGATATTATCATCCCGGGTACGCACAAAGCCCTCCCCAGCTATCATCCACTGACAGGTGTACCGGACAGAAGACGGGAAGGCATATATGAGCAAGCCGACCGCTTGGATAGCTTTGGATTTTCCGGGTGGATCGGTCCGGAGCCGCATGGGAGAAACCCACGAAATTCCGGTTCCTCCGCCGCTGTTGGTTTAAGCGGACGAGATGAGGTGTATGCCGCAGAAACGGTTGAGCTCATCGAAGCCCTTGACCACCAGAAAGAACATGACAACCATGCAGAGCCTTGGTTAGTCGTAGCTTCATTTGTGAACCCGCATGATATTGTTTTATATGGTGCTATTACTGCACGGTTGCCTATGTTTCGATTTGAGGTGGAGCCGATGCCAGCGGTCGCTCCTCCACCGACGATTAACGAATGGCTGGCCACAAAGCCGCGCTGTCAGGCAAGCTACAGGGATATTTACCCTAGAGCGTTACAGCCCATTATAGATCAGCCCTTTTACCGAAAGCTGTACTACCAGTTGCAAAAAAATGCAGACCGTCAGATGCTGAAGGTATTTGAAGCACTGACCCGGTCTTCTTTCTACGATAATACCATTGTGATTTTTACATCCGATCATGGAGATTTGCTAGGCGCTCACGGCAATCTTCATCAAAAATTTTACTGTGCGTACGAAGAGGTTGTGCATGTGCCTTTGGTTATCCATAACCAACATCTGTTTCCTCAATATAAAAGCGAGCATACCCTGACAAACCACGTGGATCTCTTGCCTACGATGCTTGGACTGGCGAATGCTGACATCGCTGCGATCCAGAGCGGCCTGCAAAACAGCTTTAGCGAAGCCCGTCCCTTGGTGGGACGTAATCTTGCTCCTGTTATTCTCGGACAGAATCAGGGAGAGATAGCTGACCAGCCGGTTTATTTTATGACCGACGACGATGTGACCCGAGGCCAGCGGCAGATCAATATACTGGGAAAGGCATATCCGTCAGTTGTTCAGCCCAATCATATCGAGACTGTCATTACGACCCTGCAAAGAGAGGGGGTAAAGGAGCTGTGGAAGTTTACCCGCTATTTTGACAGTACTCAATTCTGGAGCCAACCAGGGGTGAAGGATGTTACTATGCGCCCCGTGGGTGAGCATACATGCGGACAATACTCTCAATGGGCTACACAGGTCAAAACGCAACCGGATCGTGACGAATTTGAATTGTATAACCTGACCAGCGACCCTTTGGAAACATGTAACCTTGCCCATCCCGCATTTGCAACGCAGCAGAGCAGAAGCGTACAGCAACAGATGATGCGTTTACTGGAGGAACAACGTAAACAAAAACGTTTATACCCCGCTCAATCAGGTGTGAGGTGAAAAATCCCAAAAAATAACTTTTGCTTACAGCCCCACCAGTCTTGTAAATCTGGCCTGCTGCGAATCAGCATCAGGCTGACATTACTTTACGCATCCAACGTATACAAGGGTAGATTTTCCGGCAAAGCTGCCGGGCGCAGGCATGTGCTCTGCATCGGATAGAATGTCTGCTCATCGGAGGAATCATGGAACGCCCACATCGCCTCCAGCACATGGTAGGCCAGTTCACCGCTGGCGCGGTGAGGCCGTCCGCTGCGGACAGCGTAGGCCATATCGGCAACGCCGATGCCCCGTGTATTTTCCAGGTAGCCCGGCAGCAGCGGTGCCTCTGTCCATTCCTGCTCGCCCAGCAGTCTATAGCGAACGGGTCCTCCGAACGTGTTCGGGTCAGGCACCTGCAGCGTGCCAAGAGTACCATATACCTCAATCGGTGGCAGGGAGCTACCACCAAAGATGTCAAAGCTGGTGATCAGCGTGCCGACAGCCCCCTGCTCGAAGCGTAGCAATCCGGCCACATGGGTCGGAATGTCGACCGGGATGGTCTGGTCTTTCTTTTTCTCGCTCGTAATTATTCGCTGGTCTAGCGCCTTGCCTGTCATGCCGGAGATGGTGGCAATTGGACCAAGCAATTGCACCAGAGCCGTCAAATAATAAGGCCCCATATCAAACATAGGGCCACCGCCCACAGCATAATAAAATTCAGGATCGGGATGCCAATGCTCATGTCCGCGGCTCATCATGAAGGCTGTAGCAGCTACCGGCCTACCAATGACCCCGTCTTCCATCAGCTTCAATGACGTCTGTATGCCGGAGCCGAAGAAGGTTTCCGGTGCGCAGCCCACAAGCAGCCCCTTGCGGCGGGCCAGCTCCAAGACTGCCTGGCCCTGCTCACGGGTGACTGCAAGCGGCTTCTCTACATAGACATGCTTGCCTGTCTCAAGAGCTCTGAGGGATACGTCGGCGTGAACAGCCGGAATGGTCAGATTAATGATGAGTTCGATCTCTGGATCAGCCAGGATCTCATTGACCGAGTATACGTTCGGAACGTTGTAGGCTGCCGCCTGCTCCCTTGCCCGGTCCTGATCCAGATCCGCTACTGCGGACAGCTCCAGAATGTCGAAGCGATGGCAATTTTCCATGTAAATTCCGCTGATTTTACCACAACCAATAATGCCCACCTTCATTTTGTTCATGTCTGGACTCCCTTCACCTTCAAAAAATGGATAATGGAATTTCCTTACTGCATCCGATACCATCCTGTCCGCGCTACTGCTGCTGGTTGTCTGCCATGCCCGTATAAGCATCTGCCAGAGAGCTGCCCCGGGAAGCCGCCGTCTGTTTGCCTGCCGCCGCCCACAGGAACCCGCTGCGCATCATCTCGGTCACTTGGGGCATCTCTATGATATCCGCGTGATGTCCCAGCGAATTGTAGAAGACGCGGCCGTTCCCCCAGCGCTTCGTCCATACAACGGGCATATCCACCGGCCCGTTGGCTGAATGTGGACCCGGTACGACCGGGAAGCGTGTGGTCGCCAGCACTTCAACCGCCGGGTCCACGTGGAGGTAGTACTGCTCGCTTTTGACCTGAAAATCCTCAATATGGTCTAGCAGCGGGCTGGAGCCGCGCTTTATGTTCACTCTATACTCCACCCCGTCATTGCCGGGATGTGCAACCCATTGCCCGCCTGTCACGAACTGCCAATCCACATTGTTCCGGAAGGCATCACACATGCCGCCATGGCAGCCTGCCAGGCCAACGCCGCTCTGAACTGCTGCCGAGACATGATTGACCAGCTCCTGCTCAATCTGTCCCATGGTCCACAACGGAATGATCAGGTCCAGGCCAAGCAGCTTCTCCGCATCCTGGTAGGCTTCAAGAGTATTAGACACCTCTACCTCGAACCGCTCTTCCTTCAGAATCCGTTCAAAAATGGCCGCCACCTGCTCCGGCTCATGTCCGTCCCATCCACCCCATACAATCAGCGCCTTGCTCATCTGTAATCCACTCACCTTTCGGAATGTGATAGTTATCTTACATTTCTTCAATGGATACCCAGCGGCGCTCCTCTATGGAGCGTTCTACCGCTTCAAGCACGGCCTGACAAGCGACCCCGTCGTGGAAGTTCGGCACAGGCTGCCGTCCCTCGGAGATGGCACTCATCAGCTCAAGCATCTCGTGGGTGAAGGTATGCTCGAATCCGATTGTATGTCCCGCAGGCCACCAGGCCTCGGAGTACTTGTGTGCCGGATCGGTGGCGAGCACGCGGCGGAAGCCCTGAACGTCCTTCTCATCTTGTGTGAAATACACTTCCAGTTCGTTCATCCGTTCAAAGTCAAACCGCACACTGCCCAAACTGCCGTTGATCTCGAACGAATTGGTGCTCCGGTGCCCGGCGGCAAACCGTGTAGCCTCGAAGCTGCCCAGCGCACCTCCGGCAAAGCGTGCCAGGAACAGCGTGGCATCATCGACCGTCACTTCTCCCATTGGCGCATTCACCCCGGCGCTGCCCTTGGCGCTCAATCCGGTCATCTCCGAAGCCAGCGGGCGCTGCTTGATGAACGTCTCGCTCATACCGATCACTTCATGAAACTCGCCGACCAGGAAGCGGGCGAGATCAATCAGATGAGCGCCAAGATCACCATGAGAGCCAGAACCGGCCACTTCCTTTTGCAGCCGCCACACCAGCGGGAAGGACGGGTCCATGATCCAGTCCTGAAGGAAAAAGGCACGGAAATGATAGATTTTGCCGAGGCGACCGCTCTCGACTAGCTGCTTCGCCAGCTGGACAGCGGGAGAGAAGCGGTAGTTGAAGCCGATCATATGTCTGACACCCGCTTCCTCCGCTGCCTGTAGCATGTCACGGGAATCCGCCAGCGAGAGCGCAAGCGGCTTCTCACAGAACAGATGCTTGCCATGGAGGGCGGCCTCAACGACAATTTCCTTATGGGTATCACTCGGAGCGTTGATGTCAATGAGATCAATATCGTCACGTTTTACCAAATCACACCAATTGGTAACGCTTTCGGTCCAGCCGAACTGGCGGGCAGCCGCCTGAACTCCCTGCTCGTTGCGTCCACAGATGACGGACATCTCCGGCTGTAGAGGGGCACTCGGGAAGAACATGGGCAGGCTACGGTAAGCGTTGCTGTGAGCCTTGCCCATAAATTTGTAGCCAATCATACCGATACGAAGACGATTAGACATGTCGTTATCCTCCTTATGGGTCTGAGTTCCAACGAATCTTAACGAATGCGGCTATTGACGAATAGATGATGCCCTGATAATCAACTCCGTGGACAGAAGCTCTCTTATCGAGGCGCACCCGGTCAGTTCCAAGGCTGGAATGCGATCTAGAGAATCCGGTATAAGCTTCGTGGCTGCAAGCACCCCCATCTCATAAAAAGGAACGCGGACACTGCTTAGCGGGGGAACAGACATCTCGGCCACATCCGAATCGTCATAGCCTACGAACGCCGGGAATCGGTCAACGCCTAATCCGAGCTCGCGAAGCCCCTGCATCACCCCGATGGCCATCCGGTCATTCGCCGCAAAAACGGCGTCAATGTCATTCAGCCTGCCTGCGATTGTAGCCGACGCTTTGAGACCGCTTCTACGGCTATAATTGCCCTCCAGAAGCAGCTCGCGATCATATTCAATACCGGCATCCTGAAGCGCAGTGCGGTATCCCTTCAATCGCTCTGTACTGTTGGAATAGGTATCCGGGCCGTTGAGAAAGGCAATCCGCTTGCACCCCTGCTCAATGAGGTGACTTACAGCCGCCCGGCTTCCCTCCACGTGGTCTGCATCCACTTCACAGAACGACTGTCCTGCAAAATGGTGATTCATGACGCAGAACGGACGCCCTTCTTCCCGAAGTCTGGTCAGTGCTTCCAACTCATCGTGGTCATCCCTGGCTCCCAGGATGATACAGGCATCAACCTTTTGCTGGCGGAAAAGCCCGCTGTAATCCATCCTGTCCCCAGGCTTCCGGAACAATAGTAGCAGATCGAGCCCGCTGTCCCTGGCCTTGCTTCCGATGCCGCTCAGCATCTCGGAGAAAAAATAGGCTGAGAACAGGTGCGCCTTCGGCACATAAGGCATAACCACACCAAGATGCCCGCTCTTGCTTCGGGCAAAGTTGCGTGCCAGCGAGCTGGGAACATATCCAAGCTGATTGGCGGCCTCCTTGACCTTCTTCCGAGTCTCTTCCTTGATCGGACCGATCGCGTTCAATACCCGCGACACCGTCGCTTCAGATACGCCAGCGAGCTCTGCTACTTCCTTGCGCGATACGATATTGCCCACCTCCAGTCATTTTATGTACGCGCGTACATTTTCTCATGCAGCCCTGCCTCTGTCAATCCCACTTTCTTTAGGTATAGCTACTTCAGGATTTTGCAAAATGCTCACTTAAGAAAGAAGCTATTTGCTAAACGTAACCTATTGCTTATCGTTCATTAAAATAGTTAATAAATATATTAAGTATTTAATGATAATATTGACCATGACATTTATGGTGTGTTATATTAAATCCGTAAATGAGCATTTTGCAGCACCGTCTGTCTATTGTACTTTCGAGCGTTGGGAATCGAATGATGCAAAATGCTGAAATAAAACGGTTTGTTAGTCTCAGAGGTACGACGGATTTTATTTTCACATTCAGAGAGGATGGTTTAGGTGGCAGCAGCTGTAAAAGCAAAAATGATTGTAGACAAGTCATTTCGTATTGCTGAAGTCGATAAACGCATTTATGGTTCTTTTGTAGAGCATCTCGGGCGTGCTGTATATGGCGGTATTTATGAGCCTACTCATTCAACCAGTGATGAAAGCGGTTTCCGAAATGATGTAAAAGAGCTGGTGAAGCAGCTTGATGTTCCTATTATACGCTACCCGGGCGGGAATTTTGTATCCGGTTACAATTGGGAGGATGGTGTCGGTCCTGTTGCGTCCAGACCTAGACAGCTAGAGCTGGCGTGGAGAACGGTCGAGCCGAATGAAGTGGGTACGAACGAGTTTTTCAAATGGGCGAAAGAAATCGGCTCAGAGGTTATGATGGCGGTTAATCTGGGTACGCGCGGGATTGAAGCGGCGCGTAACCTGGTGGAATATTGCAACCATCCGGGCGGCTCCTACTGGAGTGATCTACGCCGCAGTCACGGTGTAGAGCAACCGCATAAGATTAAAACCTGGTGTCTCGGCAACGAAATGGATGGCCCATGGCAGATTGGACACAAGACAGCGGAAGAGTACGGTCGTCTCGCGGTAGAGTCCGCCAAAGCAATGAGGCTGATTGACCCTGACATTGAGCTTGTCTCTTGCGGCAGCTCCAGTTCGACAATGCCGACGTTCCCTGAATGGGAAGCGACGACGCTGGATCATACCTATGAGGTAGCCGACTATATTTCTCTGCATCAATACTACGGCAACCACGACAATGATACGGCCAATTATTTGGCACGTTCCATGGATATGGACCATTTTATTCATACAGTTATTTCGACCTGTGACTATATCAAAGCGAAGAAGCGCAGCAAGAAAAAAATGATGCTCAGCTTCGATGAATGGAATGTGTGGTACCACTCCAACGATGCGGACAGCAAAATTGATCCGTGGTCTGTGGCGCCGCCCCAGCTTGAGGATATTTACAACTTCGAGGATGCACTGCTGGTGGGAAGTATGCTGATTACGTTCCTGCGTCATGCTGACCGTGTAAAAATGGCTTGCCTTGCCCAACTGGTCAATGTCATTGCGCCAATCATGACTGAAAATAACGGCAAAGCGTGGAAGCAGACGATTTTCTATCCGTATCTGCATGCATCCCGTTATGGTCGCGGTGTATCGTTGATGCCCGTGGTAGACTCGGAAAAATACGATTCCAAGGATTTCACAGACATTCCTTATCTGGATAGCGCTGTGGTCTATGATGAAGAGGGAGACGCTCTGACTGTCTTTGCGGTAAACCGTCACTTGTCCGAGTCGCTGGAGTTGACGGTGGATGTGCGCAGCTTTGAAGGCTACCGCATTGTGGAGCATACGGTGCTGGAGCATGACGATCTCAAAGCAACCAACAGTCCGGCAGGAGAAAAGGTTTCGCCTCACAACGGCGGTAATGCCAAGCTCGACGATGGCATCGTCAAAGCTCATTTGGGTAAAGCCTCGTGGAACGTAATCCGTCTGGCCAAGTCTCATTAATCCTTTTTTCTGCAAAAGGTACAGCCCGGCTGTACTGAACAAGCCCGCATTCTCTCTTGTATGGGTATACAGGAGTAGCCATGCGGGTTCTTTGCATAAAATGAGCCATTTGTCCCTCAGCAGATCTAGCGATACTTGAATAGGCTGATTTTTAAATAAAAATTATTTTAATTACTAAATTTAACTAAAATAAGGTGATGCTTATTAACTATACTCTCATATTACATACATTTTTATGAAGTTAATTAGACCCAGTTCCAATCAGCCAAGGTGAAAAAAGACCCTATTATATCGTTGTCAACGTATTGATATCAGAAAGCAGGTGTGCAATCCGTCTGTAATCCACGTTATAATTTACATGATGGTTAATCCAAAAGCCAAGGATTGTCGTAGCATTTCCAGAAAGGAATGATCTGTATGAGTCAAACGGACGAATATCGTTTTCAGGTGAACTTGGGCGGGATGATTGATATTTTGGCCAATCATTTATATAGCAGCCCACGCGTGTTTATACGCGAGGTACTGCAAAATGCAACAGACGCCATTACGGCTCGCAAGGAGCTAGGGGAGACTGCTGCTGAAAGTAAAAGCTTTGAAGGTAAAGTGACCGTGGAGTTATCTGGCTCCGGTGAACAACAGGTTTTGATGATTCAGGATAACGGCATTGGACTGACGGAAGAGGATATTCATCGCTTTCTGTCGATCATTGGCCAGTCTTCGAAGAAGGGGACGGATTTACTGGCCTCGGAGACATCATTTATCGGGCGATTTGGGATTGGCTTGCTGTCTTGCTTTATGGTGAGCGATGAAATCGTGGTGCTGACGCGCTCGGTAAAGGAAGGCATCTCCATGGAATGGAGAGGGAAACCGGACGGAACGTATACGATTCGTCGATTGGAAACTGAGCTGCCTGTAGGCACGCAAATTTATGTGCGCTGCAAGCCGGGGAGCGAGCTGTATTATGAGCCAGCGCAGGTGGAGGAGTCTCTATTTTATTATGGGGCGCTGCTGCCATATCCGGTCATGCTGTCAGTAGCCGGGGAGACCAAGCGCGTCAATCTTCCATCTACCCGTTGGATGCAGGACCCGGAACAATTGCGCAGTCGTCGCGGTGAGGTGCTGGACTTGGGCTATCGCCTGATGGGTGAGCGCTTTGGCGATTTTATTCCACTGCGGACGGCATCGGGCAGAACAGGCGGGATTGCATTCATTTTGCCGCGTAGCATTAATCTCAACAGCAAGCGGCTGCATCGGGTGTATCTGAAGCATATGCTGGTGTCCGACAAAGCGGAAAATGTATTGCCGGAGTGGGCTTTTTTCATTAAAAGTCTGATCTGGACAGATGAATTGCAGCCGACAGCATCACGTGAGTATTTTTACGAAAATGAGCAGCTTGATGGTGTTCGTTCTGAACTGGGAACCTGTATTCGGCAAGAGCTGCTACGCATGGCGGAGTATGAGCCAGACCGCTTGCAGCATTGGATTCGTTTGCATGAGCTTTCCATGAAGGCGCTCGCGGTGGAGGATGATGAATTTCTGCGGATTATGCACCGCTGGTTTTCCTTTGAAAGTACATTTGGGCGGCGGGAGCTGAGTGAACTGATCCGTGAGGCGGGCGGGCGTCCGCTCCATTACACATCGACGGTTGATGAGTATCGCCAAATTACCCATGTGGCGGCGGCGCAATCCATGCTGGTGATCAACGGCGGCTATATTTACGATACGGAAATTTTGGAAAAGCTGCATTGGATCGACCCTGCTCTGCAAGCCGAGCGGCTTAGTCCCGAGGATGTGTCTCTTTCATTTACTGGGCTAACGCAGGAAGAGCGCGAGCAGTATTACAGCGTGCTACGCGTCATGGATGCTGCTTTGCAACCGATGCGCTGTCGTACGGAATTGAAGCGTTTTGAGCCGGCGAGCTTGCCTGTGCTATATACCATTTCGCAGGATGCGCTAACCTTGCGTTCAATGGAAAACACCGTCGAAGAAACAACTTCGCTTTTTTCCAATGTACTCGATAGTCTGAAAGCCGGGGTCCAGCAGAATGCGGGCTACTCGACTTTATATTTTAATCTGAACAATCCGGTGGTGGCGCGTATTTTTGAGGCTACCGATGCACAGATGATTACGGCTGCAACGGAAATGATGTATGTGAACGCGCTTATGATGGGCCATTATCCGATGAATCGGAGTGAGTTGGGGCTGATGAACCGGAGTGTGCTGCATTTTATCAATTGGGGATTAGGGAACGGACAAAACGCGTAATTACGTAATTACAGGAGGCTAGTCGAATGGAAGATACGATATATGATCTGATGGAACAAGCGCAGGATCTGCCCGGAGGGGCGGCCAAGCTGGCGATTTTGGAGGAAGCGGCCCGCTTGGCCGATACATCCGGATTGAAGGAGCTTGGCTACGAAGTCCGGGGAGAAATTGTGGACTGCGCTATTTTTAATGGATATCCGTTGAAGGCGCTGATCGCTTTTTCGTGGCAACTGGGTCAATTTGATCAAAACCCCGACGAATATGATGAGCAAGAGCTGCTGTGGACCTACAAATGGATTCTCGGCAAGGTGTGCAGCTTTCCCAATATACCGAAAACCCAGGTGGAGGATCTTGTGGAGGATATGCGCAAACGTTATGCCGAATACGGGTATAATGAGCGTCCATATCACTACTATAAGTTCCGTATCGCGATGGATATGGGGAGATTGGATGAAGCACGCCAGTATCTGGATACCTTTCGTACGATTGAACGGGATAGCATGAGTGATTGTGAAGCCTGCGAGCAGAGCCAGATCGTACGGTTTTACTATTTGACCGGAGAGGACGAGCAGGCGCTTGCCGTGGCCAAACCGATTTTGTCGGGACGGATGACATGTGCGGAAGTGCCGCATGTGACGCTCTCACAGGTGCTATTGCCGCTTTACCGTCTAGGGGAAGCCGACAAGGCGAAGGATCATCATCGTAAGGGGTATCGCCTGATTCGGGATGACCGTGATTTTCTGAAAACCATCGCGGAGCATATCGAGTATTTGGCGGTTGCGGACCCGGTTAAGGGAATTGAAGTGGTAGAGCGTCATTTGCATATAGCGCTGGATTATGAGAGCGGGCTGGAGCAAATGTATTTTTACGCGGCAATGGTAGGTCTGCTGCAAAAGCTCGACGCTTCGGGTGATAGTAGATTGATCCGGCTGCCTGCTGCTTTGGAATGGGGCAAAGAGGAGCGTACGCTGACAGAAATTATTGCGTATTTCAGACCATTGGCAGAGTCGGCGGCAGCAGCATTTGATCGACGGAACGGGAATACGTTTTATACCGATTGGATCGGGAAAATGGTTCAAACCGCGTAGAGCAGAAGAGCCCCTGTGACGAATATTTTATACAGCCCAAACAATGAGCAGGTATGATGTTCCTGTGAAATGACAGGAGGGGTTATGTTGTGACTGTAACTGAGAAAGTTATTAATTTTGCACATCGTGGTGCTTCGGGTGTATGCCCTGAAAATACGATGGCGGCGTTCCGCCACGCTTTGGAGCTGGGGGCCACCGGCATAGAAACGGATGTGCAGCGTACCCGGGATGGGCATTTGGTGCTCCTTCACGATGAATCACTGAAACGCACGACAGGCTCTCCGCTGGATGTACGCGATATTACGCTGGAAGAACTGAATGGACTAGATGCAGGCGGCTGGTTTGATGAGAAATTCCGGGGTGAGCGGGTGCCGTTGCTGGACGAGCTGCTGGAGCTGGCGCAGGCTTCGGATGCAATCATTAATCTGGAATTGAAAAATAGCATATACCTCTATCCTGGTATGGAGGAAGAGGTGATTGCCGCTGTACGACGTTTCGGTTTAGAGGAGCGGGTGATTATCTCCAGCTTCAATCATGAATCGCTGGCGCTCTGTGCGCAATTGGCCCCTGAGATCAAGACGGGAGCGCTGTATATTGAGATTATGGTTCGTCCGTCGGAGTATGCAAGACAATTCGGGGTCACAGCACTGCATGCCTACAAGCATTCCGTCACACCAGAGGCCGTATCTGAGGCTTTGGCGGTAGGCGTGGTCTACCATCCGTGGACAGTAAATGAGCCGGAAGAAATGCAGCGACTGCTGGAGGCCGGGGTGAGCGGTATTATCACCGACTACCCTGATCGCTTGGCATCTCTATTGGCTGTCCACTCTTCCTAAGCCGAAGATACCACGGAACTGCACTAAGCTCGCCGGGATATGGATATGGATATTTTTGAAGCCAAAAGACTCTCCTGTACGCACTCGTCCGAAGAACATATCATCACGATAATCTTGTTTCCTTTCTATTTGACGCCAAGCCGCATACGATAGCTGAACAGGATATCCAAGGTTCTGTGGTCATAGTCATCAGCAAAGCCGTTGATACTGTACTTTTACATTGTACAGGTTTATGTGTTGATCCATCTACTTTTATGGTTCCACAACATGGATCAGATATCAGAATATGCACAGGAAGAGGGGATAGGTGCAATCCTGTGTGCCTATTTTATCGTGAAGCCAGAGCCCACTCGCGCATCATGGAATCAAGCATTGGACGAAGATCCTCGCGCTGCATACCCATGTGGAGTACGGCTTCCAGGTATCCTGCTTTATCACCGATATCATAACGTGTGCCTTCCAGTTCTAGTGCCAGAAGTTGGTTCTGTAATGCTACCTGATGGAGGGCACCTGTCAGTTGATATTCGCCGCCCGCACCCGTGGACAGATTCTCCAATATGGAGAAAATGGAAGGCTCCAATACATACCGCCCAATGACCGCCTGCCGTGAAGGGGCCTCCGCAGGGGATGGTTTTTCAACAAGTCCGCCGACTTCGTGAATAAGACCGTTCTGATGGATGGAGTCAATAATGCCGTATTTACTTACATCCTGTTCTTCCACTGTGCGTACGCCGACCACTTGCTTGCCAGCCGCTTCGTAGACATCCATCATTTGGCGAATCGCCGGAGTGGAGGAATTCATAATATCATCGCCTAGCAACACAGCGAATGGCTCATCACCAATAAACTGACGGGCACAACGTACCGCATGTCCCAAACCGAGGGGTTCCTTTTGGCGGATATAGTGAATGACCGCTTTGCCCCCGATGCTTTGAACCTCGCGTAGAAGATCATACTTTACTTTACTTTCCAGTACTTGCTCCAGTTCTAAGGACTTGTCAAAATGATCCTCGATGGCTTTTTTATTACGTCCAGTCACGATAATGATGCTTTCAATCCCGGATTTGATGGCCTCTTCGACAATATATTGAATAGCCAGCTTGTCGACAATCGGAAGCATCTCTTTAGGCAAAGCTTTCGTAGCAGGTAAAAAACGAGTTCCTAATCCAGCGGCTGGAATCACGGCTTTTGTAATTTTTCTCATAGAGATTCACTTTCCTTTCGGGATGGGGAACCGAATACCCAATATCGGCTCCCGATATAATTGATGATCATTCCGGCTGCAGTGGCAATCAGCTTGCATACGGCAAGTGGCAGCTCGGTTCCACTGTGAAGCATTTGCAATAATAGGGAGGTTAGTCCCAATACGATCAGGTTGATGACGATAAATTTAGGCAATTGACGTTTGTGAGCATCGGGTGCTGGGTGTTTGTTGAATGTCCATTTACTGTTCAAAATGTAACTGTTGGCTGTGCCGAAGCTGTATGAAATGATCTGCGACAACACAACTGGAACTCCGGCCCAAGCCAGCAGCATGAAAATGATATAATCAACGCCCGTATTCACCAGTCCTACCATGCCAAAACGGATCATAGGGAGTAGCTGGGCCATGCGGCTTTTCATAGGTTATGCTCCGTGACCGGATTTAGGTCCGGTATATACCGTGCTGTTGCCGCGTACGGTGCGGCTGGCGGATATTAGGCTGTCACGGGAACCTTGCATGTACAGGGATTCACGTTGTTCAGGGGCCTTCATGGCATGGGGCGGGCCGTTTTCGTATTGCCCACCCAGATGTTCACGGACAATGTAGAGCGGGCGGGCTTTGGTTTCGTCATAAATCCGTCCAACATATTCACCCATGATACCGAGAATGATCAGGATCACTCCGTCAAAAATCAGGCTGATGCTAATCATGGACGACCAGCCCTTCATGACATAGGAATCGGTGAAAAGGTTGAGAAACAATACGTACATCAGATACAGAAAGCCGGACATGGACAGGAGTGCGCCGATATAACCTGCCAGCTTGAGCGGTTTAATGGAAAAGGATGTAATTCCATCCAGACTGAGCTTGATCATGCGTTTGAGCGGATACTTGGTTTCGCCTGCGAGCCGCTCATCGCGCTCATATTCCACAGCCGTCTGCTTGAAGCCGATCCAGCTAACGAGTCCACGGACAAACCGATTATTTTCCGGTAGCCGTTTCAATTCGTCTATTACCTTGCGATCCATCAGGCGGAAGTCGCCAGTGTCTACTGGGATATTAATATCCGTCGATGCTTTTAATACACGATAGAAGAGACGGGCAGACCACTTTTTGAAGCGGGTTTCGCCCTTGCGTTTCAGCCGTTTGGCGTAGACTACCTCATAGCCTTCCTTCCACTTGTTAGCCATCTCTACGATCAGTTCCGGCGGGTCCTGGAGGTCGGCGTCAATAACGACGACCGCCTCTCCCACCGCATAATCCATCCCGGCGGTAATCGCTAGCTGATGACCGAAATTACGGGAGAAATCAATCAATACGATGGTATCGTCTCTGAGACAGAACTCCTTGATCAACTGGACGCTGCGGTCCGAACTGCCGTCATTTACGAATATCAGCTCGTAGGGCTCGCCCATCGAGCCCATGACTTGTTTCAGCCGCCGATAGGTTTCGGTAATGACGGCTTCCTCGTTGTACATCGGAATAACTATGGAATAACGGATTTGTTCACTCATAAGTAGTTCCTCCTTATTTATAATGTGATTTCGTATAACGTACCGCTTCCGCCACGTTCGTTTCCGCCAGCTGTTGTTTTCCATTCATCTGTAGGAATCACTTTGCCGTGTTCCTTGATCCATGCTGTGACTTCGGAGTTACCGCTGTCCGGTCCACCGCCGCCTCCACCAGAGATCATGAAGTATTTCACTTGACCGCTTTCCACCAGCGCCTTGACCTTATCGACGGTATACACCGGATCAGAAGATACAAAGCCGTTCATAATGATCACTTTTTGTCCGGCTTCGATCAGATAAGGGGCAGCCGTTGAATAATTGCTTGCTGCGAAAAGGTAGGTTTCACCTGTGTTATGCTTTTGCAAATAGCTCAACGTTTTACTGTCCAGACTTTGACTACCGTTGGGTCCACCCATTCCTCTGGAGCGGGTAGAAGATCTCTGTTCTCTGTCTGTGCTTGTTCCTGTGCTTGAAGTAATACCATCAGAGCTGGATTGCTCTGCATTATTGGTTTGGTTATTCGTTTGAGTTCCTTCAGCTTTTTGCCCATTTGCACCCTGGCCTCGGTTGCCAAAATTACCTCCCGGCATTCCGCCACCGCCTCCACCGCCGCCAAATTGTGTCGGTCCGGCTTGTGGAATCATGCTGTTCCCCCCGTAGGTAATTGGCGTCAACGCCCAGTACACAGGGCCGATGAACATTGCGAGTACACTTGCAATGATGGCATATCTCGTGAACTTCTCGGATTTCAATCGTGCTACTACCAGTAGCGCCGTGCCGATGATACCGAGGATCAATACGGCGATGGACCAGCCACTGCCAATGGTGTCGTTGTAATTTTGCAGGACGAACCAGCTAAATACCGAGGTTGCCAGTACCGCTGCGGGTAACAGCCAGGAGAGCCAGCCGGAACGCTCACGATATTGCTCCCATAATTCCACGAATCCGGCTCCGAAGAGCGCTGCAATTGGTGGTGCGAGCATAATCAGGTAATAATGATGGAAGAAACCGGCTACGCTGAAAAATGCAGCTACGGGAATCAGCCAGGCCAGCCAGAAGATGACCTCTTTGTGTTTTTGCGTGATATTACGGCGTCGAATGCTTGCAAGCAGACCAATTGAAGCAATCAATGCGAATGGGAGCAGCCAGCTGGCCTGACCTGACAGGGCAGATTGGAACAACCGTAAAGGTCCCTTTTCACCAGTGCCGAACATGCCGCCACCAGAATTTCCACCAGGTCCACCCTGACCACCGCCTTGACCGCCTTGACCGTTACCGCCAAATCCGCCCGGCGGCATTTGGCCACCAGCGCCGTTGCCGTATGATGATGTGTCATCGGTACTGGAAGCGCCTGTTGTAGTGCTATCCGTTGATGTAGTTGCTTGAGCTTGATCCGAATTGGTATTGCTGCTGGTTGAAGCGTTTTGTTTCCACTCCGAGCGTTGACTGCCACCAGCGCCCCCGCCTGTTCCTTGGTTTCCCGTCAGACGGGACAGGCCGTTATAGCCAAAGGCCAGATTCAGTACGGAGTTCGTACCGCTGCTTCCCATATAAGGGCGCTGGTCTGCCGGAGTGGAGTCGACCACGACTGCCCAAGAGAGCGACACGGCCACGAGAACGACTGCCGATGCTGCCAGTGTTATCGCTTTTCGCTTCCAGTTAAACTTGGAGGCCAGCAGGTAGAAGAGTCCCAAAGCGGGAACAATCATATAGGCTTGAAGCATTTTTTCGTTAAAGGCGATCCCTACGACTGCGAAAGCCCAGAGGATCGGTCCCATTTTGTGGTTTCTAATGCCTCTGAACAGCAACCATGTTGCGAGCAGCAGTGTGAAAACCAGCATCGCATCAATGTTATTGGTGCGGCTGACCGCTACTGCAATTGGTGTAGTTGCCATAGCGAAGGCGGCCAGTCGAGCGGCCATCGTACCGAAGCTCGGCTTGACGAGCAGGTAAACGAGCAATACCGACCCGACCTGAGCGAGCGCTTGCGGCAGGATAACACTCCAGCCGTGAAGTCCGAAGATGTAGGCGCTCGCAGTCTGAATCCAGAACACGACAGGCGGTTTGTCTACCGTTACCGATCCAGCCGAATCGAGTGAGGCAAAGAAGAAGTTGTGAAAGTTTTCTAGCATGCTTGCTACGGCCGTCGTGTAGTAGGTGTTAACATATTTGTCTTGCCAGATGTTGTATCCGTTCAAAATCGCGGATATCAGCATGATGATGAGGGGGACGTCCGCCCTGCTCTTGAACCATTTCTTAATCATGTACATTCCACTCCCTGTGAAATTTCTTTGTATTTTCCGTTGTTCTAGCCACTTCCGATCTTGGGCCCGGTGAACTACCGGCTTGCTCTTATCATGCCTGACGTAGCTGAAATGGTCATGAGCGCTCCCTGAATGTTAGCTGAAAGCTGGATAGGGATGCTTTTTTTACGTACATATTCAGGTATATTAAATACAGGTGCAGATGAATCGAGCTTTTATGAAGAACAAAAGTGGTGTCATGAAAGGGAAGATAACCGATGAATCCGATACACGGGGTTAAAATTATGCTAGCGGACGATGAGCCGCACATTTTGCAATTTTTGGAGCTTGGGCTGATGAATGAAGGCTATGAGGTTAAAACAGCTGAAAACGGCAGTGATGCACTGGATTTAGCAAAAGAGTTTCGCCCGCATGTTGCGGTGCTGGATGTTATGATGCCTGAAATGAATGGCTTTGAGGTATGCCAAAGTCTCAAGGAAACAGAGGATAACATTGCAGTCATTATGCTGACAGCCAAGGATGATGTGGATGATCGGGTAAAAGGATTAAAACTGGGCGCGGACGATTATGTCGTGAAGCCCTTTAGTTTTAATGAACTGCTGGCCCGGATTGAAGCACGTCTGCGCAATCAGTTTCCTGATCTGCTTGGAGAAGTGGTTCACGGGCCCTTTCAGGTGGATGATCGACGAAAGGAAATTCGCTACCAAAATCAAGTGCTGGAGCTGTCGCCTACCGAATATGAGCTATTGAAGTTTTTGGTGTTGAATCATGGGATTGTTCTTAGTAAAAGTCGAATCCTGGATCGAGTATGGGGGTACGATTTTGGGGGCGAGGACAATATTGTCGAGGTGTATATTCGCTCCTTACGTGAAAAGCTCAAAGACAAGGAGCATCGGGTCATTCGTACGCTGCGTGGTGTTGGGTACCGGGTGGACTTGCTATGATGGCGGCGGGGAAAAGTCGGAGAAGAACTGCGATCCGTTCTCTCCGCTCCCAGCTTTTGGCCAGAACGTTGCTTATTTTGGCGCTGCTGCTCGTCTTGATCGGATTTTTACAATATTTCCTGATGAAGGATTTTCTGTATCGCAGTCGGGCGGATGCGATGGGTACGCAGTTAGGTTCAATTCCTGCCGATTTATTGATTAAGGATTCGCAGGAGAAGAGCGGAAGCTCCACACCCAAAGAAGGAACCAATCGGAAGGATAACCGACCGAGGCCGTTTCTGTTTTGGCCGGATATGTCGCTGGCCTCCATAGATACAGCTGGAACCTTTACGAGCCTGTCTAACGAAAATGGACTTACGCCGCCAATGCTCACCACTCAGCAGTATATTTCGATGCAGCACAACAAGGACATGCGCTATGGCTACCAATTGCTCAGGGATGCTCAAGGGAACGAGCAACTGGTCGTATTCCGTCCGCTCGGTCCGCCTGACCATTCGTATGGGCTGCTTCAAATGGGTGTATCCACAACTTCCATGCAAGAGCAGCTGATTAACCAGTTGCGTACCTTCATTTTGCTATCTCTGATTGCACTTGCAATTGGTCTGGCACTCATGCTTCCAGTGCTGCGGCGCACGTTGGTGCCTCTTTCGAGGATGGTTGAGGCGGTCAAACGCATTGATGCGGGTAATCTGGCCGAACGCTTTGACGCAGAGCAGGGGCAGTATGAGGTGGACCGTTTGGCAGTATCCTTTAACGGGATGCTGGAACGACTGGAGCATTCTTTTGCTGCTGAGCGTGAGTTGCAGATGCAGATGAGACGGTTTATTGCGGATGCTTCCCATGAACTGCGCACCCCGCTTACGTCAATTCACGGTTTTTTGGAGGTGCTGCTTCGTGGAGCGGCATCTAATACGAAGCAGCTTCAATCTGCCTTGGAGAGTATGTATGGTGAATCCAAGCGGATGAATAAGCTTGTCTCCGATTTACTGTTGCTGGCTAAGCTGGATCGAACGCCCGAATTGAAGCTGGAAGATTTGTCGCTGGATACGTTGCTGCTGGAAATGAAGCCGCAGCTCCTGATGCTGGCGGGCAAGCGAAGAGTGCTTTTTGATATGACAGCGGGTGTGCGAGTGCTTGCTGAGGGAGATAAAATCAAGCAGGTAGTGCTCAACCTGTTCCATAATGCTGTTCAGCATACAGATATGGAGAGAGGTGTGATCCATGTAAACTTGTCTGCCGGGAAGAAGCTGGCGGATATTCAGATTCGAGATAACGGGCCGGGCATGAGTAAAGAGCAGTTGGAGCGGATTTTTGAACGCTTTTACCGTGGAGATGAGTCACGTACGCGCAGCTCGGGCGGAGCCGGTCTTGGTCTGGCGATTACACAGTCTATTGTGGAAGCACACGGTGGAAAAATCATCGCTGCAAGTACGCCGGGAGAAGGTAGTGTATTCAAGGTTGCGCTGCCGTTAGCGGGGACGGTATAACATAAAAGCAGCCTCCCGAACCGTAACGTTGTCTATAACGCGGCTCGGGAGGCTTTTGGGTTAGTTAATCAATGCAGCCTTTTGTAAAAGCACATGTAGCACCTTGGCAGATGCTTCACGCGTTGTAGGTACATCTGGCTGGAAGTAGGAGGAGCCCTTGATGGTTGCTCCGTTGATAATGCCTGCTGCGCTCACTTTTTCAATGCTATCCTTGGCGTAGCCCGCGAAGGATGACGCATCATGATACGGTGCGCGCGCAGGGCCATCGACAGATGCTTTGATCTGGAGCAGATCTACTGCCTTGCTCAGCACAACAGCAATTTCCTGCCGACTGATGTTAGCGTTCGGATCGAATTTGTCGCCGCTGCGACCTGTGATCAATCCGGCCTCGTAAGCGGCTGCCACATCGCCGGAATACCAGCTACCTGCTGGAATATCGCCGAATGGTGCGGCAGTACCCGGTGTCAGGCCAAGAGCCCGGGTTACCAAGGCTGCGAATTCGGCACGTGTCACGTTCTTCTTCGGTGAGAAGGCCGTGTCCGTGGTGCCGTTGATCAGCAGCTTGTTCGCAAGCGACTGAATCTCGGATTGAGCATACGACGATGAAATATCTTCAAAGCTAACGGGACGAGTTGCCGCTGCATACGTCGAGAAGCCCGGACGGCTTACCTTAACGATTGTTGATCCATCTGCCTGCTTGGAAAAGACGGATGGAACCGGGTAGACATTTCCGTTAGCCGTATAGAGAACACCGGCTGTATTCGACTCAATTTGGCCAGGTACAGTAAAGGAACGGCTAATGAACTGTCCTGGCGCAACCTTAAGCGGTTCGCTCTTGCCGCCAGTGACAACATTAGCTTCAAACCCTACAGGGGTGCCAATCACAGTCGACCCTTTCAGCTTGCTCGTAAATGTGTTGCTTTCCTGTGCCTGACTGCTGATTACCACTTCAATGCCTGCACCGGCAGGAGCATTTTTCAGAGCAGATATCGGCAAAGCTAGGGAAGATCCTGTGTTGCTCACAATCAGACTACTTCCTGCCGGAGCCTTGCCCAGTGTTGTCAGTTGGGCGGAAGTCAGTGCTGCTTTGGTCGTTTGACCCGCTTGGCTGCTAGCCGACAGGACGATGGCTATTGGGCTGGAGCCTGCTGCCGTCACAGTAGCCTGCAAATCTGCATCGGTTACAGTCAGTGACTGTACGTTATTATTCACCGAGACAGTTGTAGCTACTGCTTTTACCGCCTGTCCTTGCTTCACTACGGATTGAAGTGAAGGTGCAGATGTAGCGACAGGGGTGGATGTGGTGGTTGAAGCGGAAGGTGTAGTATTACTTCTGCCGCCACCTCCACCACTGCCTCCACCGCTACTGCTGCCGGAAGCGGCACTATTGTCGACGCGAATGGCCTTCATAGCGGTGAAAAATTTAAGACCGTTAGTATTGGTCTCGACTTCGCCTTTCGCATTCAGTTCTGGCGAATTAACCTCCAGCTTATACACACCGTCCTTCAAATGCTGAATAACGGGCTGACCGCTGGCATCCAGAACAGGCTTTCCGTTAGCATCGTATTCGACATAGCTTCCGTCAATGTCCTTGAAGGAGTATGCTCCTTGCTTGAGACGGGCGTTAACTCCTTGTTCCTTGGAAGTCGTAATTCCATTAATAAGACCAATTAATTTATCATCTGTGCCATATACATAGAGAGCAATTTGGTTTGTTTTATCCGTGGTCAGGCGGAAAGCAAGATCTGTTGAGCGTTGCGCACCTGTACGATTCGGGTAAATAATCGGGTTGGTTATACTCAGATCCTGCAAGCCGAAGCCTGTAGTCGGATTTTCCTTGCCCACATGAACGACGAACGGCAGATGCAAGGTAGGTAGTCCGGCGCTTTTCAGGATGACTTCTCCCTCATATACGCCTGTAGCTGCACTTGAGCTTGGCTGTACGGACAGGAAGAACGGTTGGGATTTACCCGCTTCTGCCGAGATCGCCCCATTCGTGCCGACACCCTGCAACTGAACAGCGATATTGTTCACGTCAGGCGTGGCAACGGGCTTGGCAGGGTCAGAGGTTACATGATCATGCAAAATGTAGCTGGCTTCATACTGTACGCTGTTTGCGGACAGATTTTTAAGCTGTAATTGAATTTGCTTCGCATCACTGCCTGGTTTTAACACCCCGAAACTGGCGGAAGGATTGTAGTTTACGACCTCCTGCCGATTGAAGTTCTTATCAAGAATCGTAATCTTTTCAACAGTTTCCAGCAGGGCTGGTGTCTGAATCGCATTGGCGATGTTTACAAGTCCTGCACCTTGGGAATACACATCGTATTGGATTTGATCCTCATCGTAAAGCGTATCCGATGTGTTCGCCAGAGCAGCACGGATATCGAACGGCGTCCAGTTTGGATGCTGCTGCTTCAACAATACAGCAAGTCCGGCTACATGTGGAGAAGCCATACTGGTTCCGTTGCTACGTTTGTAAGCATGATCATAAGAGGCATCCGGATAGAACTTGGCGAAGGCAGGATAGGTTGACAAAATGCCGACCCCCGGTGCACTCACATCCGGCTTGATGCTGAGCAACTCGTCGCCGTTTGGCCCACGGGAGCTGAATCCAGCCATCGTATTGCCTGCATTATTTGTGCGAATATAATCCTTTCCGAAGGAGACAGAGAACTTTTCTCCGGCGTTGTCGACGAGCTGTTTAGCCAGCGCGCGACCTTCCTTACCTTTCATATCAAAGGTCGGAATAAAATCAAAGCTGTCGCCCTGGTTAGCGTTTACGTAGCTATCTAGACTCGGAATGGAATCTGTCAAATCAGCCTGCGTGATGTCAGTCGTTTTTGCTCTCCCGTTAAAAATGATTACGGCTTTTGCTCCGTTTTCTTTTGCATTTGCAATTTTATCCACGAATGCCAGGCTTCCACGTGACACGAGGACAATTTTTCCGGCTACATCTTTTCCTTCAAAATCATCAGGCTGCCCCAAATTTGCATATACCAGATCATAAGGGGCAGTTTCCAGAATTGAAGCAAAATCCTCTTGGCCTGTCCCCCAGCCCAACAGATTAAACCCGTAATGTGCATAAGCATCAGCGGTTACTGTTTTCTTCAATTCACCATTCGCTTCCCAGTAGGAATCACGGGTAACTGAAGCTGTGCCTGAGAAGCTTTTGCTTGGCGAGGTTGCCGCACCGACGGAAATGGCCAACTGGGATGAGGCCGGGGAACCCATCGAATAATAATAATTCCCGTCTTGTGCCGCATTACCATTCGCGATGACAGCAACTACACCAGAAAGCACCGCATTATTAATGGCAATAGAGTCAGGGGAGTTAGGGTCCTTCTCGGAGTCTGAGCCGAGGGACAGGTTAATCACGTTCATGCCATCCTTGACAGCTCGTTCGATACCGTCAATGACCTGTGCGGAGGAACCGGAGGAACGCCCGGTTTTGGTATTGCGTCCAAGCACTTTATATACGTATAAGTCCGATTTATAGGCAATACCCTTTTGTACAATATCTGCCGTTTTATTAGCGGCCTTGCCAGCAATCGTACCGGAGACGTGTGTACCGTGTGTTGTTCCGGCAAAACCTGTGCCGTACGGGTCATTCTCTTTTTCAAGGAAAGGCTCCTCGTAAGGATCGTTATCCTGCTCAAAAGAGTCATATCCACCCTTGTAGGCTGCTTTCAAATCCGGGTGCTCATAATCGACCCCGGTATCAATAACCCCAACCTTAATCCCTTCGCCTGTCAGACCTTTAGCCCAGGCTTCAGGAACACCAATCTGATCCAGCGGTGCGTTATCATACGTTGCTTCGCTGGCCGTGAGTGTCGGCGGGTCCTGTACGGGGATGGAATAATACGTTTTGTTTTCATGGATGGATTTTACACCTGGCAGCTTTGCCAGTTCCGGAATTTTATTGGCTTGCAGCGTAATCTCCAAACCGTTAAGTACCGTATTGTATTGGTAATTCACCTGGATCGGAATACCGTTCTGTGCTGCTTTGTCCACGAACGTTGTTTGCTCATTGACGATAGCGGATTCCGCTTTTTGCTCGGATCGTGCTGTGAAGGGCTGGTTACCCGACCGTGCCGCATATTGGTCCACGGCTATTGGCTCACCATCAAGCTGCACGATGACTCTGACCTGCTGGGAGGAAGTGGTATTCAGCTCGGGCGAAATGAACGCCGGAGTCGCTTCGGAAGCCAAAGCTTCCTGTGCTTCTAAAAATGATCGAGTTTGCAGGTCTACGGTAGCGGCAGAACTGACAGACGGAAGAGACAGGCTTACGGTCAAGGCAAGAGCGAGTGTTACGACAGGAATTTTTTTAAAAATGATTGGATTTTTCAAAGATTTCCCTCTTTTCAATCAAAATATGATTTGTCTACATACTAGGATTTGAAGTCACTGCCGAAGTTCTACGCCTCCCTCAAGATTCAAATGATAGAATTGACCACTGGTGACTAACTTGCCAGTTTTGAGGAATATCTTACCATGTTGGTGGGATATATGACTATATGTTTTTTATATATTTAGAAAAAATAAGGTTAACTTCACGTACATATTCCATGGGAATGTTATGAATTTACTAGATTATTTTTGAAATCATTCAAAGGGGAATGGGAGAATACGAGATTTAATGATATAATCTGCATTGGAATTGTTGATATTTTATGAGGATGTAAAATGCTTAGTGCAAAGGAGTCGATTATGTTGGCAAAAACATTGATTTTCGGGCATAAAAATCCGGATACGGATACGATTTGCTCAGCTATTGCTTATGCAGACTTGAAAACCAAACTGGGCGCGGACGTGGAGCCGATTCGTCTGGGCGAGGTAAACGGGGAAACGAAGTATGCACTGGATTATTTCAAAGTGAGTGCACCGCGTCTGGTTGAACAGGTTGCTGCGGAAACAGACAGCGTCATTCTGGTCGATCATAATGAACGCCAGCAAAGTGCGGTTGACATTGACAAGGTGCGTGTAACTGAAGTCATCGACCATCACCGGATCGCTAACTTTGAAACAAGCCAGCCGTTGTACTTCCGCGCTGAGCCTGTAGGCTGCACAGCCACGATTTTGAACAAACTGTACAAGGAAAACGGGATAGCGGTTCCGAAAGAAATCGCAGGTCTGATGCTGTCTGCGATTATTTCCGATTCCCTGCTGTTCAAATCCCCAACCTGCACCGACCAAGACGTAGCTGCTGCCCGTGAACTGGCTGAAATCGCTGGTGTGGATGCAGATAGCTACGGCTTTGATCTGCTGAAAGCAGGAGCTGATCTAAGTGGTCACTCGATTGAGCAGTTGGTGAGTCTGGATGCGAAGGAATTCCAGATGAACGGACGTAAAGTGGAAATTGCGCAGGTGAACGCGGTAGACGTGAACGATGTGCTGTCCCGTCAATCTGAGCTGGAAGCAGCGCTGTCCCAAACGATTGCAGCTAAAAATCTGGATCTGTTCCTGTTCGTCGTAACAGATATTGTGAACAGTAATTCCATTGGTATTGCGCTGGGAAGCCAAGCACAAGCGGTCGAAAAGGCCTACAATGTGCAGCTCGACGACAACAAAGCTGTTCTGAAAGGTGTCGTATCCCGCAAATCGCAGATCGTACCTGTACTGACAGACGCTTTTAACAGTCTGTAATTCGGAAGCAGGCTACAATAAAAAAGAAGCCTCCTGAATCCAGCTACATTTAAAGTAGCGGAAGCAGGGGCTTCTTTTTTTATATCTTCAATTCTACCAGTACGTCTCTGATGCGTAAATGCAAAATGCTCAAGCGTATATGTTTTTGTCCGCGACATCAGCGCACGTCTCCACCATTCCGCCAGTGGATATGCGAGCAATCTTTATCTCAGTCGTCGTACGACTTTTCTTCTCCCTCCCTAGGATCAGTCAGACGCGAACCTTTCACATCTTCAAATGCAGACCGTACGCGTGACAGGTAGGTTTGAAACTCGCAGATTTCCGATTCGCTAAAGTCCGACATCAGGCGTGAGGCCAGTCCTATAAAAAAGGGGTCCATTTGATTGATTTTCCCTCTTCCTTTATCGTTTAACGATACAAATATGCCCCGCTTGTCATTCGGATCATCGTATTTGTTAATATATCCATCTTGCTCAAGGGAAATGACCATGGAGCTGATCGCTGCCCGGCTTACACCCATCTTCTCAGCCAGAGCAGAAGGAGATGACATTTCATCTCTTTGCGCAGAAAGCACACACAGCGCTATATATTGCCCATAGGAGAGCCCGAATTCACGTGAACGTTTCTCCATGCCTTTACGAATTTCATACGTTATTGAAAATAGCTCAACCAAAACACCAATTGGTTTATTGCCACCTGGGAACAGATTATAGGCCAGTTGACGAATTTCGGAGTCCAAGAAAAAGAACATGCGATCCACCTCGATGTAGTTAATTAGTTAACTGTAATTTAATTAACCACTGGTTGCAATGATTTATACAAACTTTATTCCGCTTTTTTTTAAATATATTTGCACAACTTATCATGACCAAGGTCCGATGCACTGCCCTACGTCCTGATTTACAAAAGCCTGTATAGAGGGCTGGCGGAGGGTACGCCCTTCTTGCCATCGCCACTCACTGTATTGAACCTTGGCGGTATACATAGGCTGTACCCATAATGCATCCAGATGACGATCTGGCTCATTGACAAAAGGTCGCGCTGAAATGGTATGCGGTCTCAGTCTCTCCGTAAGCTGACGCCAATCCTCTCGCGTAAGCTTTCCCGTGCCTGCATGTCCAATGTATCGAAGCCCTCCTTGCTTGTCGTACAGGCCCAGCAACACTGCATTGATGACGCCTCCGTTTAAAGTATAGCCTCCAATAACAGCGATACTATCGCCATAATTCTTGACCTTGACCCATCGACCATCCTTCCCGCCAAATGTGTACGGGCTGTCTAAACGTTTGCATACGATACCTTCCATCCCTTCGCTGCGCATCACCTGAAACAGAGCTTGTCCATCAGGATGAGCAGGAGTCAGTTGAACCCGTTCATTCGGCAGGATAACCTGATGCAATAATTCGAGCCTTTGTGCCAGCGGTTTACGGTGAACCCATTCCCCATTCAAATACAAAATATCAAACAGCATGTACGTAGCGGGCACAGCTTCATAAGCCGCTTGAATCCGATCTGTTCGACGAATCAGGTCGCGGCGCATAATGTCATGAAACGAGGGCTTACCATCGGCTCCCAGTGCGATCATTTCCCCGTCCAGAATGACCGAATCGGCCTGGCAGTATGAGGAAAATGAAGTGAGTTCCGGGTATAAAAGTGTTCGCTCATGCTGCTTCCGGTTAAACAGACGCGTGCTACCCTGATTATGATATATCAAAATTCTTGTTCCATCCCATTTTATTTCGTACCGCCACAGGCCCTCCGAAGGGATTTGTTCACTTTGCACTGGCTCAAACGGGATCACGGGTTTCATTTCCCAACACAAATACAACACCTCGCCTCACCTTTTTGGAATAAGGATAGTGTCAACGAACGGCTTCTTTTTATGTGAGGATTTTGCAAATTCTGATGTATGAGATGTTTCGTCGGACCTCCAATCGGGGAATGATAAGAATATCTAATTGTCGGCAGAAGGGAGCTCGGTTTCATGAGACAAATTCGCGAGGAGGACCATGCGGTAGTCATGGTGGATGATGGACAGGAATTCAGACCTTCCCGGTGTTTTTTGCATGTACAAAGCCCCGAAAATGGTTATCCTAAAGATGCTAAAGCACATTTTTAAATTGTCGGCTGTGAAATTGTTCATACTGTTGTCACTTCACAGGCCGTCCTCGGGTTCTATATAATATAGTATGGTTATTATCACAACCGAAAACGAAAAGTTTGAATTTAAACGAAGGAGACGCTCATTATGAATAAAGCGAGTGAGGACAAGCAGTACGTTCCAACGAGCAATCGTAATTTCACAGCCTTGATTATCACCGTTTCCATTATAGCCAACGTGATTATTTTGCTGCTGTTCTTTTCGCCCATTGGATACCAGGGTAGTGTTAGCTTCGATATCACTATTTTCCCGAGGCTGAATGCGATTTTTAACAGTTTCACGTTTATTTTTCTGGTGGCGGCGTTGGTTGCCATTATCAAGAAGAACGTCAAAGTGCATAAAACATTTGTCTTACTGGCCTTCGCCAGCACTGTTTTATTTTTGTTTTCCTATCTGACCTTCCACTATATTTCGCCGGACACTGCAAAATTTGGCGGGGTGGGGATTATTCGGCCGATTTACTTTACGTTGCTGATTTCACACAGCATATTGGCTGCTATTATCGTACCGCTGGCCCTGTTCACGGTTGTATGGGGATGGACGATGCAGGTGGCGAAACACCGCAAAATTGCACGTTGGACCATGCCGATCTGGTTGTATGTCAGCTTGACCGGGGTACTCGTGTACGTATTCATGGCCCCATATTATTAAATAGCCTTGAACCCTCAGCAGGTTCAATGAGGAAAGAAGGCGTCTCTGCTAACGGAGGCGTCTTTTTGATGTCTAATCATAGAAAAATTATTCCTTCTAAATTTATTTTATTGAAAAAACATTCCTTCTCCAACGGTATTTCTGCTATAATTTGCCTTAATCAACTAAGAATAAGGGGGTCACCATGTGACGAAGAAAGCGAAAGGCAGGTTACGGCTGCTTGTTTCTATGCTCGCGCTGGTTGTGCTGCTGAGCAGCTGCGGTGGCGGAGGCAAAAAGCCGGAAAACGTTAACGGAGGAAAAGTGACACTGCAATTTTGGACCATCGCGCTACAGCCTACATTCACCCCGTATTTCAATCGGGTGATTGCCGATTATGAGAAGAAGAATCCCAATGTCAAAATTGACTGGAAGGATTACCCTTATGATGCAGTGACCAACAAGCTGTTGACGAGTATCGCCAGTGGCAGCAGTCCGGATGTAGTGAATCTCAATACGGAATTTGCCAGCCAAATGGGCTCCAAGGGTGCTGTTGTGGATATGAATGAGCATTTGTCTCCGGAGGAAAAGGCTGCTTATTTCGACGGTATTTATAATTCCACCGTTATTAACGGCAAGGCATATGCACTACCTTGGTATACCGGCACGGAAGTGCTCTACATGAATTCAAAGCTGGTGAAGGAAGCCGGACTAGACCCTGCCCATCCGCCCAAAACGCGGGAGGAATTGTCTGAATGGGGCCGCCAGATTAATAGAAAAATCGGTAAAGCAGGCTATGCGCAGCAGCTTGTATCCAAGCTTTTTGCCGTAGACGGGATTCCGATTTTGAATAAAGAGAAGACAGCAGCGGCGTTCAATACATCGGAAGCAGTCGCCATGATTGATAATCTCAAAAAGCAGATGGAAGACGGTATCGTGCTCAAGGAGGACGCTGAATTTTCACAGCAAGTGAAATATTATGCGGGTGAGCAGGTTGCTTTCGAGCTGGCAGGCCCGACGTTCATCAACTTTATCAAAACGGCTGCGCCGGACGTATACAAGAACACAATCGCCGTTCCTTCACCTACAGGTAAAGCTGATGTACGGCTGTCCAACACCATGGATCTGGTCGTACCAACCAAGTCTGCACATGTAGACGAAGCGGTGAAGTTTGCTGTTTTCCTGACAAATGCGGAGAGCCAAACGGCCTTTTCCAAAGCGGCTAATACGCTACCTTCCACGAAGGATTCCATTAAAGACCCGTACTTCACACAGTCTGATCAATCGCTGGAAGCACAAGCGAAAGTGGTATCCGCACAAAGCTTGGATAAGGCGACAGACTACATGGTGGGTGTTCCTAATGCCAAAGACGTGAACAGTGCTGTTACGCGTGCTTTTCAAAATATTATATTGAACGGAACGGACACGAAGCAGACGCTTACTGCTTTGGAGCAGGAAGTGAATGATATTTTAAAGCAATAGGTTCAGCAGAGGGGAGTCATACAAGGGCTCTCCTGTTCATTTATCAAAATCGGGTGGTGATGCAGCATGATCAAATGGTTGAGGTCGGAATCCTTTACGGCCTGGGCCTTTATGACGCCGGGACTGTTATTGCTTGCTGTCTTTGTATTTTGGCCTATTATTTACAGCATTCCGCTGGCATTGACGGACTACTCGGTCATATCGGATACCCATTATGTCGGTCTGGATAATTTTGAGGCAGCGTTTAAGGACCGCAACTTTCTCATTTCGATCTGGAACTCATTGGTGTACGTGCTCATTGTTCCCTTTCTTCAAATTTTCTCCATCCTGATGGCCGTGCTCGTGAACAGCCGTATACCGGGAATTAAAATATTTCGTACGACCTACTACATTCCTGTCGTTACTTCGATGGTAGCTGTGGCCTTGATTTGGAGCTGGTTGCTTGGCAATAACAGCGTTGTGAATTATCTGCTCATGCAGGTAGGCTTGATCAGTAAGGACATTCACTGGCTGTCAGACAGCTCTTTGGCCTTGTATGTACTCATGTTCATCACGATGTGGAAGGGACTCGGGTATTATATGATGCTCTATCTGGCCGGTTTGCAGAACATTCCACAAGACCTGTACGAAGCAGCCAGAGTAGATGGAGCAAGCCCCTGGCGGCTAATTGTCCATATTACACTCCCGTTATTAAGACCCTACGTTCTGTTCTGTACGCTCATATCGCTTATGGCGGCTATTCGCGTGTTCGATGAAGTGTACGTGCTGACCAAGGGCGGGCCGGGAACCGCCACGCTGACCTCCAGCCTGTATATTTTCCAAAAGGGCATGGAGCAGTTTAACTTTGGTTATGCTTCAGCGCTCGGCTTAATTGTCGGTGCAGTCATTGCGGTGCTCAGTATTATTGTATTTCGATTCAATAGGAAAGGCGGTGTCAATCCCTATTGATGAATGTACAGGATGACAAAATGCTACAGTCTCCCCTTCCCAAAAACGAAAATAGCATCATCATTCGCAGCCTGGGGCGAGTTGTAAGGATGACGTTGATCTATGTACTGCTGGTGCTGCTCGCTCTCTTTTTAATGGGACCGTTCCTATGGCTGCTCAGCGTATCGCTTATGCCGGGACGCAATATTTTCTCAACGCCACCGGCGATTTTTCCGACTTTTATTGATTTTGAAAATTATGCTCAGGTATGGCAGTTTATGAACTTTCCGAAGTATATGCTGAATACGGTGATCATTACGGCGCTTGGCGTTATTTTCAATGTGGTGCTCGCCAGTCTGACGGGATATCCTTTGGCTGTATTTCGTTTTAAGGGTAAAAATCTGGTATTCACGCTGCTCATTTCCACCATGATTATTCCTTCATATACGTCGTTCATCGTACATTACCTGACCATTCAGGGGCTTCATCTGGGCAATACGTATTTGGGTGTGGTGCTGCCTGGAGCTGTCTCTGTGTTCAACATTTTTCTGATGCGGCAGACGTTTATCCATATTCCTACCGATGTGCGTGATTCCGGTAAAATGGACGGCGCTTCGGAATTCCGAATCTGGTGGCAGCTGGTGCTACCGCTGGTGAAGCCAGCACTCGCTGTCATTTCTTTGCTGGAGGCTATGTCGTTCTGGAACAGCTTCCTGTGGCCTATCGTTATTCTGAACGACACGGAGCTATACCCGCTGGCGGCTGCGCTCACGTATCTCAATGGTCAATTTGCCTATAACTTCGGCTGGATTGCAGCGGGGACGATGATTTCGGTGCTGCCGATCATTATTTTGTTCCTGTTCACACAGCGCTACTATATGGAAGGCTTGGCGGGTGCAGTAAAAGGCTAGACCGGGAATATCGGATGCGGACGATCCGTGAATGGAAGGGGAGACGGTTACGATGGAGCTGGCGAAAGGAACGCGGTCCAATTCCCGTGTGGGGCTAACAACGCAAGAGATTCAATATTATTTTCGTGATGTGTATGACAGTGGGGCAAAGCTGGTCATATCCGAACCACATTTGATTTGTGAGCTGTCCTCCCGCTTCGGGATGAATCAGGAATATGAAGGCGATCTAGACCCCGACGGGCCGATCAAGCTGATCCTGCCTCCGGGACCGGGTGTACCGACCGAAACACGCGGTAGCGTGCAATTGGTACTGGAGTACGATGGAGCGCTCGTTGCAGACGGCTACTGTTTGGAGATTCACAAGGAAGGTCGAATTGAAATTCATGCTGCTAATAAAAGAGGGCTCAAATACGGCATGAATGCCCTGCATTTGCTGCTTCAAGTCGAACAAGAGCGATGTACACTGCCAGTAGTTTCTATTCGTGATGAGCCTTCTTTTCCGGTCAGAGGGATTATTGAAGGCTTTTACGGAGAACCGTGGAGCCTGGCGGATCGGCTGGATGCCGTCCGTTTTATGGCTGCGCATCGGATGAACACCTTCATGTATGCTCCCAAGGATGACCCGTATCATCGGGAGCTATGGAGGGAGCCGTACCCGGAAGACACGTTTGCACAGATTAGCGATTTAAAGGAAGCCTGCGATCAGTATGAGGTGGATTTTCATTACTGCATCAGTCCGGGGAATGACCTGAGCTTTGGCAGCGATGAAGATTTCCTTAGCTTGACGGAAAAGCTGGCGGCTGTAATTGCCATTGGCGTGCGCCATTTTTCCATATTAATGGATGATATTGATTATGTGTTAAAAGGAGAAAATCGACATTTGCTGGGCCGCTCGGGCCACGCTCATGTCTTTTTGACGAACAAGGTGCATGCATGGCTGAAGGAGCGATTGCCTGAATTTACGCTGACAGTCTGTCCTTCTGAATATTGGTCGTATTGGGATACCGAGTACAAAAAGGACTTCCGCGAGCGGCTGCACCCGGAGATTAAGGTGTTCTGGACCGGATACTTTGTGTTTGCTCCGCATATTAGCCAAAAGCACGCCGCCGATAATCATGCGTTCTTTGGGCATGAGCTGTGGCTGTGGGATAACATTCCGGTGAATGATTGTGACCGTGATCGCTTATTCCTCGATCCGCTGCGCGGGCGGTATTCCGGGCTTCCAGACTGCGGACATATCGGTATGGTAGCCAACCCGATGAATCAGTGGGAATGCTCCAAAGTAACGCTCATTACGATGTCCCACTATATGTGGAACAGTGAGCGGTACATGCCGAAACTTTCTTGGGATTGGGCGGTGCGGGAGTTAGCGGGGGAGCGTGCGGAGGAACTGATGTTTTTCTGCCGTCAAAACAGGAACAGCCGACTGGGCGGCAGCGCGTATGAGGACGTGGATCTTGCTTTGCAATTGCGCGATATCCCGGCGCTGGATATGTACTTTGAGCGGCTGCTCCAAGCCGTGAGCGCCCTGCGGCAAGTACCCGCCGATGATCCGGCGGCAGGCTTCGCAGCACAGGCCGCGCCGTGGCTGGAACGCGCCGAGCTGGACGCTGATCTGTGGCGTACCTTGCGCCAAGCTGTGGTCAGCAGTGAGCGGCAGAGCGGTATGCCGCCGGAAGTGGTTGGCGGGCAAGGGCTTGTGCTCCTGCCCGACGAAGTTGTGTGCGAACTCCGGCGCTGTATCACTGCCTGTCTGGAGACGAAGGCTCGGCTCGGCAGTGATCCGGCGATCCGCGCAGCCGAGCGGTGGGGCTACGTCGCTCAGGATGAACAAGGCAAGTATCGACTGATCTTGTGAGCATTTTAACGATAGATTAAGAAACCAAGGCAGCATAGCTGCCCTGAAAATAACCATTTGCCGTTAGGATAACGGACATTTTCAGGAGAGGTGGATGCGTGTGGTGAAGCCAAACACTCGTGTGCTTTTTGTGCCGCTGGATGAGCGGCCCTGTAATTATGAATTTCCTTATTTACTGGCGCAGGGCACAGATTTGGAAATCGAGCGTCCCCCGATGGAATGGATGGGACAAAAGAAAATCCCCGGTGATACGACCCAACTGTGGGCTTGGCTCGAAGAACGTGCAGCAGGAGCCAATGGAGCCATTATTGCGATGGATACGCTTCTGTACGGCGGAATCGTACCATCTCGTCTGCATGGAATGACAAGTGAGCAGGTCGGTGACAAGGTGAATCGACTTCGCAGGCTCAAGCGGCTTTATCCGCAGATGACCTTATATGCTTTTCAACTCATTATGCGCTGTCCGCAATGTTCTTTGGCTGACGAAGAACCGGATTACTACGCCGATTGGGGACGCGAGATATTCAGGAAGGGCTTTATTGAGCATCGTCAGGAGTTGGATATTGCCACAGCAGAGGAGCTTCTTGAATTATCCGACATCAACGAACGTCTGCCTGTAGAGATACTGGAGGATTATTTGGGCCGTCGCCGTGTGAATTTGGAAGCTAATGAAGCCGCACTGGAGCTGGTAGCAGAGGGTGTCATTGATTTTATGATCATCCCGCAAGATGATTCCGCCCCCTACGGCTATACCGCCAAGGATCAGCAGCGGCTTAGAAAACGTATTTCCAATCTTGAGCTGGATTTGAGCGTGTACATGTATCCGGGGGCAGACGAAGTCGGCTGTACGCTGCTGGCACGGTGGGTGAACCAGGCGAAGAATACAGTACCACTTGTCTATCCGAGGCTGTCCGCTTTGCAGGGAGCGTTCGTGATTCCGCTTTTTGAGGATCGCTATTTTTATGAAACGTTAAAATACCAGATTATGGCGGCAGGTGGACTAATCGCTTCTTCAGCGGCAGAGGCTGATTTGATTCTGTTGGCTAACACGCCCGGAGGCACCATGGCAGAAGCATCATCTCAACAGCGTGCAATGGCCGGATATGATGTATATCGAAACGTGGTGGAGCTAGTCGAATACGGCGCCCATATGCTGCGACATACAGGTAAAAACATTGCAGTGGCTGATGTGGGCTATGCCAACGGAGCCGATCTTAAGCTGCTTAGACTTTTGAAGCAAAAAGGGCTGCTTTTTGAGCTGGCAGGCTATGCAGGCTGGAACACCAGCTCCAATACGCTGGGAACCGTCATTGCCCAGTCCATGCTGTATAGCCACTACGGGCCTACAACAGAGCATCTGGATTTTCTGGGGTTGCGTTACGCCGAAGATGCATGTTATTGCTCTGTGGTGCGTACCGCCATGAATAACGGGCTTGTGGAACAAATGGGCTTCAACAAGTTTATGCTCGATGGACAGAGAGGCTCGGTTGCTGCGGTCATTCGCGGACGACTGGAGCAGGCGCTCGACGAATATGTAAACGGGCCGGAGGGTCACGTGGAAATTACAGATTGCTATATGCCGTGGAACCGCACCTTTGAAGTCGGATTGACCGTACGGCATCATGCGGAAGAGAGAGGGTGATCCCAATGGGAATGGAAGCTGTATTATCACAAGTTCAGCACGGCCTGATCGTATCCTGTCAGGCGCTACCCGATGAACCGCTGCACGGATCGGATTCCATGGTCAAAATGGCACGTGCCGCTCAGCAGGGCGGAGCTGTGGCCATTCGCGCCAATGGCGCAGCAGATGTGCGTGCGATCAAACAGGCGCTTTCCCTGCCAGTCATCGGCCTGATCAAGCGGGATTATGATGATTCCGATATTTACATTACGCCCACCCTCCGTGAGATGGAGGAGCTGGTGGACGCAGGCGCAGATATCATCGCCCTGGATGCTACATCACGTCCGCGCCCGGGGGGATGCAGGCTGAAGCAGCTCATAGATTACGCCCATAAGCATGGAGTGGCCTCTATGGCGGATATATCCACATTAGAGGAGGCGCTTCATGCCGCTTCCCTCGGCGTAAGCTGCGTATCCACCACCTTATCTGGCTATACGCCATATTCTGCTCAGATGGATGGACCCGATCTGGAGCTGGTTCGGAGAGCGTCGGAACTGGTTCCCGTGCCTTTAATTGCGGAGGGCAAAATCCATGAGCCGGCGCAGGTGGAGGAAGCATTCCGGCTGGGTGCACATGCAGTGGTTGTAGGCTCGGCGATTACCAGACCCCAATTGATCACGCAGCGGTTTGCTGATGCAGCAAGGAAGGCAGTGAAATGCATCTATGGAGATGAACGACCGAATTAATACGTACTTTCCTTCATTAACTAAATCAGAGCAAAAGGTCGCTTTGTGCGTACTGGAGCGCCCGGCAGATATCATATATTTCTCCGTGACGGAGCTAGCTGATTTTGCAGGTACAGGTGAGACGACCGTCATGCGCTTTTGCCGGAAAATCGGTTTTAAAGGCTATCAGGATTTCCGACTATCCCTGGCGCAAAACCAGACTTATTGCAAAACCGATACAGGTGGGGAAAACACCGACCCTGACAATGAACATGATATTACTCGCATGGTGTATCACAATATGCTTGATATTTTGCACTCCAGTATGGGACTGCTGGACCGTTCAGAGCTTGGACGTGCGATAGCGTGTCTCGACCAGGCAGGCTATGTTCAATTTTTTGGTGTAGGTGCTTCGGGGATTTCTGCGCAGGATGCCAAAAACCGCTTCTTACGAATCGGGCGGCGTGTCGAAGCCGTGACAGACGGACATATCCAGTCGATGATGGCGGTGTCCATGAAACCCGGAGATGTGGCTATCGGTATCAGTGTATCGGGAAGCACGCTGGATACCAACGACATGCTGCACAAAGCCAAGCAAAACGGCGCGACCATTATCGCGATCACCAATTATGCAAAATCGCCTATCACCTCCATTGCGGATATCGTGTTGCTCACCGCAGGCAAGGAAGCCCCGATGGAGGGAGGCTCGATTGGAGCCAAAATCTCGCAGCTATTTGTCATTGACCTCCTCTGCGAAGGGCTTGCTCGCAAGCACACGAGTCATACCAAACTGATGAAGGAAAAAACAGCGAGGGCGGTCATTGAGCGAAGTTATTGAGGTTTTAAGCGGAGAACTGGTCTATTAGGCTGTGTCCTATCGTTAGTTATTGTGGTGGTATATGACTTGCTATTATAGAAGCTTTACGTAAAAGAGCGTGTTTGTAGATATCGTTTGGCAACAAGGAGGACGCTGTAGTGGCAGATGCTGTGAACAGAGTCATAGGGATCGACATTGGAGGAACATCAGTGAAGGCCGCTGTAGTGGAACAAGATGGTTCGGTACTTGATGAAATCCGGTTGGATACAGACGCTTCTCGCGGGCGTGATTGGGTACTGTCACGGGTATCCGAAGCTGTGGAAAGACTGAAATGCTCCTTGAGAGACATCAGCACCATTGGCATTAACGACATCGGCGCTCTAGGGATTGCTACGGCTGGCAGGGTAAACGTGGAGAGTGGTGAGGTTGTGTACGCCACGGATAATCTCCCCGGCTGGCAAGGCACACACTTGGTAACTTGGGCGAGGGAGAATCTGGTCTTGCGTGCTGTTGCTGACAATGATGCGAATGCCGCTTTGCTTGGAGAAGCGTGGCAGGGAGCGGGGAGGGGCAAGCAACGCTTGGCCATGCTCACCTTGGGAACAGGTGTCGGTGGCGCATATATGGAGCATGGATTGTTGTGTAGAGGGGCTCATTGGAGCGGCGGCGATTGGGGACATAGTATTTTATTCCCAAGAGGTCTTCCTTGCAATTGTGGAAAAAAGGGCTGCGCCGAGCAGTATGTATCAGGTAGCGCACTGTTACGCAGGGCCAGAGAAACCACAGGTAAACCGTATCGCTCGGGAGTCGAGATCATGAAGGAGGCTGCTCATGGTCACCCGGAGGCACTTCAGGTACTGGATGATTACACCGCAGATTTAGCCGTGCTTCTGGTCAATATCTCGGTCACCCTTGATCCCGAGGCTATTATCGTAGGCGGAGGGGTAGCAGATGCGGGAGAAGTCTGGTGGCCCTTGCTGGAAAAGCACCTACAACAGCTGGGAGTCGGAACGGAAGTAAACCGGGCGTTATTGGGTAATCGCGCTGGAATCATTGGTGCGGCACGGCTTGCTTTTGAACTAACGGATTCCTAGAACAAGTATGAAAGGGGAACGAACCATGACGCAAAATCGGCTTGATACCGACATTGTTGTGATTGGCGGAGGTCTGGGAGGAACATCGGCAGCTCTTGCGGCTGCGAAGGCTGGCATGAGAGTCATCGTGACGGAGGAGACGGACTGGTTGGGAGGACAGTTAACCTCACAGGCCGTCCCCCCGGATGAGCACCGATGGATCGAACAGTTTGGCTGCACAGCAACATACCGTGAGTTCCGTAATCGTGTGCGTGACTATTACCGTCAGAACTATCCTTTAACAGAAGAAGCCCAAAATGACCCGATTCTTAATCCCGGTAACGGTTGGGTAAGCCGTCTGGCTCATGAACCACGAGTAGCTCTACGGGTGCTTGAGGATATGCTTGCTCCCTATTTGAACACGGGGCGTGTTCGCGTATATTACCATACCGTGCCCATAGCTGCTCAAACGGATGCTGATTGTATTTGCTCCGTAACTGTTCGTACCTCGGATAGCCTTGATGGTGGGTGTAGGGTTATGGTGCTGCACGGAACGTTTTATCTGGATGCCACAGAGTGCGGGGATCTTCTTCCGATGGCGGGGGTGGAGCATACGAGTGGAGCAGAGTCGTGGAATGATACAGGTGAGCCTCATGCTTTGGAGTGCGCTGACCCTATGGATATGCAGTCTATCACACATGTGGCGGCTGTGGATTACATCCCTCAAGGAAGCTTCATTATAGAACGGCCGCAACAATATGATTTTTGGAGAAATTATATTCCTTCCTTTTCCCTTTTCCCGATTTTGAGCTGGTTTGCTACGGATGCGGATGATACCAGCAAGCTAAAACAGTTCACTTTGTTTCCTAACGATCAGGGCATTGTATCTTTGTGGGATTACCGTCGCATTGTGGACCCTTCTATATGGAGCAAACCATTAAATGATGGAGAGGTGACACTTTTAAACTGGGCGCAAAATGATTATTACCTCGGTCCGTTAATCGGTGTTAACGCTCAGGAACAGGAAAGACATAGAGAAGGCGCACGTGAATTGACCCGTTCTTTAATTTATTGGCTCCAGACCGAAGCACCCCGGTTAGATGGAGGATTCGGTTATCCGGGTATTCGGCCCCGTGGAGATTTCCTGGGCACCTCAGATGGTCTTGCGAAAACCGCCTATATTCGCGAATCGCGCCGAATTCAAGCCAAGTATACGATATCTGAGTTTGATGTAAGTCGTGAGCTTCGGGGGACCGATGGGCCAAAACGATATGCGGACAGCGTAGGTGTAGGCAGCTATCATTTGGACCTCCATCCGACCACTGTATCTCAGCGGACATTTTACATTCCTAATTACCCTTATGAAATTCCGTTAGGCTCCCTTATTCCGGTGAGAGTGCGTAACCTGCTTCCCGCCTGTAAAAATATAGGAATGACTCAAATCGCAAATGGCTGCTATCGGCTGCACCCTACGGAGTGGAATATAGGTGAATCAGCGGGAAGTTTGGCGGCCTACTGTGTATCCAACGGAGTATTCCCGATAGAAGTCAGCGAATCGGCAGAGCATCTGGGGAATTTTCAAAGCGGGCTGATTCGCCAAGGCGTGGAGTTACACTGGCCTGTTGAAGTATTTGAACCCGAAGGAGTCACCAGCTAAAACGCAAGGGGCTTGTGCCCCTTTGCTGATTTTGATAGGGTCAAAAAGATGATTTTAATAAGTAACAAAAAAAGTGCTTGCTAAGTTGTTCGGATATATGATATATTATTTTGGCTGACAACAAAACAGCCGTTTCGAAAGTGAAAAGCTTGGGTACAATAATTTTTATAAAAGAATAAAAAATAAAGCTTGCATTTCTGAAATGAACATGATATAATCTTATAGCTGCTGAAAAAAAACGGCGAAAAAGAAATGTTTGATCTTTGAAAACTGAACAACGAGTGAGTACGGATTTTGCTTGCAAAATCCAAAGCTGAGATTTTGGTACATGCCGTCAGGCTGTATAAAATGG
>NZ_JBITPI010000093.1:0-4294 GCF_050467745.1 Paenibacillus sp. NRS-1781 | reverse complement strand
GCCGGGCGCACATGAAAAAGGAACCCTAGCTCATAGCGAGAGTTCCCGTGTTATCGAATTTGTAATTGTAAATCTGCTCATTGTGTCACGTGACACATTTTACTCTTTGTAGGTTCAAGCCTCCATTCATGTGGTTTAAAATTTTGCGGATATCAGTCTATATTTAGCAAGATAAAATTCAATATGAAATACGAAAATTTTAAAGCGATAAATACAGCCAATTAATAATATGACTTGATTACGTGTATGAATTCTGCTGAATGTATGTATGATCTATTCGTGGGATAGGCGAAACTCAAAACCGCGATAAAACCACTTCGCTACGCTTCGTAAACGGTAGTATCGCCTGCCGCCGTTTCCCCTCCCACACCCAACCCCTTTGCGGCTAATTAAGTTCACTTTTCGCAATTCCAATCATCCCTTAACTCTAAAATGTATGTATTTAATTCCATCACTTCCTCTCTACGGGCTGACAAGCCCATCATATAAATTCATCTACAAACATGTTTCCTATTCTCCATCCGTTTGTTTCCAATTTTATAACGCCGAATTCCTATCTTCACTTCAATTTCTCCAATATAATAGCGGATTTTTAAAAGCTGTTTCCATGTTTCCAGTTTTGAGCACTCCTGATGACATATACACTCCTCACCAGCACATAATATTCAATCAAATATTATTTATATATTTCTCTCAAGAGTTAAAAAAACAGGAAACATGGAAACAAGCTCATGATTCTCTATGTAAACAAAGTATTTTTCCGTTTCCAATTGTATTTAAAATAGAAAACGAACAGGAAACAGATGCTGCAAACAGGAAACATTATATTTTGATGCCAAACCAACACGGAACTGAATTTCCACTTATTGCTCTGGCCTTCTTAATTTCAAGAAGTTTACTATTATTTTTTATTCGACAAGATTCCCCTTACTTCGATTGTTAAAGTAGGATATTATTTCAATGTTGTCCAAATAAATAACAAAACGAAGGTGGGAAAGAAAATGAATCACAGAAAAAAATTATTATTAGTTCTTCCATGCTTATTACTCTCTTTTTCATTATTTGCCTCTAGTGCTCTCGCTTATGTAAACTACAAAAATAACTCTGTATCTGCACAAGTTCAACAGAAATCAAACTGGTGTTGGGCAGCAGTATCTAGCATGCTTGCTAATTATCTTGGAGCAAATGCAACTCAATCAAAGATTGTCACTAAAATTTATGGATCTCCCGTTAATAATACGGGCACTGTTTATGATATGCAAAATGCGCTAGCTAATTGGAATGTAGAGTCTACACCAATACGTTCTAAAGTTTCTTTTGGGGAAATCATTAGTAACATCGATAACAATATGAACTTGAATGCGGCAATCGCTTGGACTAGTGGTGGTGGGCACGCTCTGCTTATAAAGGGATACTACCAAGATACAAGTAGATCTATACAAAATGTGTACTATATTAATCCAGGTGATGGTTCTGCTACAGTTAGAGACTATAACGAATTTGTAAGCAACAGTTCTTGGGATTGGCGTAATACTTTGAGTGCTGTATATGTGAATTAATTTACAAATAGTATATTACTAAATTGTGAGCTTCGGACTTTGCCTTGGTCTGAGCTGCGACCTCATTCAAAAGCATGTTAATGAAGTAATCCAATTATATTCAGGGAGGCTCTATTTAATGAAAAAAAAGCTGATCTTATCGTTTTTACTGATGTTTAATATACTTTTATTTAGCTTCAATAATTTAATATTTGCTCAATCTGATGAATCAACTCCAGATGCTCAAATCAGAGCAAGCATAGAAAGTGATTTCAAACTAAAATATGTTGATTCTTTAAATGCTGTAAAATCAGATTATAAACTTAAAGCGGAAGAAAATTTTGAAAATGCACAATTAAGTTCAGGTACTTCCTTTTATAAGGTTACTGATGATGTATATAGTAGCGCTATAGATTTTGCAGGGTATATTTTTACGTTAAAGACTAATGATCGAGAAGTTGCAACCATTTATGCAAGTTCTAATACTGGATCATGGAAGATATCCAGTATTAGTAATCGAGTTAATTCTGAAAATTCTTTATTAACAGCGGAGGCCACTCTTTCAAAAAATGAAAAGGTAAAACTTATTGATGATGAAAGGTATGGACTCAATGCTTTACTTATTGAAGGAGGAGAAAAAGAGCGTGTAATAGATCTAAGTGGTAATGGAAAAAACGTTAACAATCTTGAATCTAACTCAAATAAAACAATTTCAAAATCTTTATTTGACCAAAAGATAAAAGAAATGAAGACGGAAAGATCTGGACCAGCCACCAAAGATGGAGCTGTTATAATGGGAACAGGTCAATTCGATTTTAATGAGCCTTCGAAGGCTTCGAGTAATGTTCCAATAATCTTATTTTTTCTCGGTGTTATTTCATTATTCCCCATTTTTATAATCTTAAAAAAGAAAAGGAATTCTTAATGATATTTTGGCTTTGCTTGTTCAGCTATCTTAGATGAGGGTGGTCAGGGCACTTCCATTCTACTAGTCCTCATTTTTTCTGTCCAACTAGATTTAGCCTATCCATTGATTTGTAAAGGAGAACATAAGAAGGATTGTAAAAGTCTCTCTTATGAAAAAGAAAATCACTTTTATCATAATTGGAGTCGTTTTAGAATCTTTATCGTCTTTTTCTTTTTAAACCAGTCGATAACCTACATGTGCGTTCTCAATAGTTATTAAACATTTAAAGACAAAAGTCTTCTTGTAACGGGGAGGCTTTTTTTTCTATTGTTTGAAGGAAACTATATGAACATATTTTTGACCATACTTCAGATGCGATAGGAAGTTCGATTTTATGCTCTTTGACCATTTGGTTAATTTTTTGGCGCTGCTTTTCATAGTGTTTTTCTTTTTCCATATAAGCTTGAAGCTTAGTGTACATGTCCTCTTCTTCGGGTGTACGATGATATGGAAGGATCATCTCTACATCTTCCGTTACGGGTATTTCTTTATCAGGGAGAATACAAATGGTTAGCTGCTTCATATCTACAGGGCATAGATACACATCTGTTGTCATTAGGGCATTGCGCGTCAAGTTTTTAGATACGGTGCATTTAGTTGGTTCGGTTCCAAGGGAAATATGTGCTTTCAACGCTTCAGCATATTTCTCTAGTACAAATAGCTGACGACATTCTTTGTTCTGAGCACTAGAAAGGACATTATCCAAAAATACATAGGTATGGCGAGCAATCTCTTGACCATTTGTATTTGAATAGATGGCGGTAAAACCCTTTTCCAGCAAACGTTTGAGTTTGTCATTATCCTCTTCACTACGTCCACGTCCCGTTTCAATAGTCATGATTGGGAGGAGATTCTTCTTTTTTCTGATCGGCTTGCTATTATTGGATTTTGGATTGGAAGTATCTTGATTGGTTATGTACTCTACTGTAGCATCGAATTTCTTATTCATTATTTTCTCGTGCAAAATGTAATACATGAAGGTTTCACTTGTTTGTTTAGCGTCTACCAAAGTGTAGGCCAATGAAAATTCGCCATTTTGCTCTGTTACATCGTCAAGTTGATATTGCCATAGGTGGTATTGTCTTTTTTTGATCATACGTTATCCTCCGATATTTTTAGTCTGGAAAAGGAACGAATGTTCCTTTTCCATTGTATCGTATACATGTTCGTATTAAAAGAGTTTACTTTGGAAAAAGCGTCCTTAAGAGAAGAAAAGTTTATGTTTTGAAAGCAAGTGGGAATATGACGAAAAGACCCAGCACATGCTGCTAGGCCCTGAAACTTGAAGGTTGTCCCGAGGCTACCTTTAAAGTTATGAAAACAGAATTTGTAAACCAGATGAACTTTCATAGCCTTCGTCACTTGAAACTGGAACTCTGTGATGATGTGAACTGGTATAACAAACACCGGATACATGGAACTCTGGATTATATGACATCCTTCAATTACAGAAAATAGCCCATAAAAAGGTTGTTTAATTTACTGTTAACAATCCAACACCACCCTTTTGATTAGCCAGGGCGATTACCTTGGTCATTTCATTTCCTCCCTTCAACGTAAAAAAGCCGACTGCGCTGAACTTCGGGGCAATCGGCTCTTAAAGAATATCTATATAAAAAGAGAGCATCCGGCGAAGGACACTCTCTTGGATATTTACATTATCAAAAATTATTAGGCGTATCTGCCACTACTAACAACCTCTTATATCTTGACGAGATACAGTTTATAATTAGCTAGGCTACAAACCTAAATAATATAGAACGAAGTCAACTATATAAGTTGAACTTAA
>NZ_JBITPI010000092.1:0-802 GCF_050467745.1 Paenibacillus sp. NRS-1781 | reverse complement strand
ATATGTACTTTTAAATTTTCACATTGTGTCACGTGACACACTCAAACTTGAAAGCTCAACTTCTCTAATTCATGTGGTTTAAAATTTTGCTGATATCAGTCTATATTTAGCAAGTTAAATTTCAACCTGAAAATCGAAAGTTTTAAAACGATATTCCTAGCCAGTTAATAATATGACTTGATTACGTGTATGAATTCTGCTGAATGTATATATAATCTATTTGTGGGATAGGGGAAACTCTCCAAATATTTTCCTTCGTTTCGCTTGAGCTGCACTTCGGACAAATATTTGCTGCCGCCGTTTCCCCTCCCACACCCAACCCCATTGCGGCTTATTAAGTTTCACTTTCGCAACTCCAATCATCCCTTTACTCTAAAATTCATGGCTGAACAAATATATTCAATTCCTTCACTTCCTCTCTACGGGCTGACAAGCCCACCATATAAACTCGTATACAAACATGTTTCCTATTCTCCGTCCGTTTGTTTCCAACTTTATGACGATCAATTCCTATCTTCACTTCAACTTCTCCAATATAATAGCGGATTTTTAAAAGTTGTTTCCATGTTTCCAGTTTTGAGCACTCCTTATCATATATACACTCCTCACCAGCACATAATATTCGATCAAATATTATTATATGTATTTCTCTCAAGAGTTAAAAAAACAGGAAACATGGAAACAAACTCATGATTCTCTATGTAAATAAAGCATTTTTCCGTTTCCAATTGTACTCAAAACAGAAAACGGATAGGAAACAAATGTATCAAACAGGAAACATTTATATTTTGATACCAAACCA
>NZ_JBITPI010000091.1:0-3668 GCF_050467745.1 Paenibacillus sp. NRS-1781 | reverse complement strand
AATAGCTGGCAAACATCAGGACCTGATCCGACAAGCTCATGTGTAGGGTGTCATCGAAATACGTTTTCAGATTGCACGGCCCGTGATGCTCGATCATTACGCCCTTCGGCTGACCCGTCGTTCCTGAGGTGTAGATCACATACGCCAGATCGTTCGGGCCAGACACTGGCTCCAGATTCGATCCATCTTCGTGATAGATCTCCTGCTTCCCATCCAGCACCAGTATCTTGCCGTCAAAGGCCACTTTTTCCACCAGATGGCTTTGGGTTAACAAGAGATCCGCACCCGAATCATCCAGCATGTAACGGATGCGTTCTTCTGGATACGTCGGATCAATGGGGATATACGCGCCTCCGGCCTTCATAATCCCGAACATCCCCACGATCATATCCACGGAACGCTCGGTCATCAGACCGACCAAACGGTCTGTCGTCACGCCGTGACTCCGCAAGATTCGAGCCAGTCGGTTGGCCCGCTCGTTCAGCTCGCTGTAAGTTAGTTGCTCTCCTTCGAAGAACAATGCTGCCTGCTCCGGGGTCTGCGCCGCTTGCGCCTCGAACAAGCCATGAATCGTCTGCTCGCTCGGACAGTCCGCTTCCGTATCTCCCCACACACGAAGAATTTGCTCGCGTTCTTGCTTAGTCAATACATCCAGCTCACGTACAGGAATATCTGGGTTCGCCACCACTTCCTTCAGCAGCTGCATCAGGTGTCCTTGAATTTGCTCTATACCTTCGTGTTCAAAGACCTGTGCATTGTAGCCAAATCTCATCTGGATTGTATTCCCTGGCATAACGATCAAATTGAAATCATAGTTCGTTTGCTCGACCGACTCAGCTCCCGTAACAGTGAAGCCGGCTTGCTTACCATCACCCAGCTGTTCAATTCCTTCCTCCACTGGATAATTTTCAAAAATCATTATATGGTTAATCAAATCTTGCTTGAGTTCTGACAAGCCCTGAATTTCATACAGCGGGTACGTGTCGTAGGCATGGGAAGCCATAGATTGCTCCTGAATTTGCTTCATCACTTCTGAGAATAGACTTTCCTCGCGGCTGCTGATGCGTACAGGCACCGTATTAATGAACAGACCGATCATATGCTCTACATTCGGAATATCTGCCGGGCGTCCAGAGACGACACTGCCAAACACAACATCATCCGTACCGTTATATTTTTGAAGTAAAATGCCCCACACCGTCTGTATCAACGTATTGATCGTCACCTGATAATGCTGAGCAATCCTCTGAATTTGGGTCGTCAAGTCTACCCCCAGATCAAAACCATGCCGCTCCGCATGATGACCTGTTTTGCTCTTCATATTAGCTTGAGGTAAATGAGCCTGCTCTTCATATCCGGCCAGGTATGTGCTCCAGTAATTTAAAGCTGCATGCCGATCCTGCTGCTCCAGCCATTCAATATATTGACTATACGGCGTTACAGGTGCCAGCTTCGGCTGTTTATGGGCAAGAATTGCAAAGTAGCTCGCAAACACTTCATTGGTCACTAGCGACAAGCACCAACCGTCCATCACAATATGGTGGAAGCTCCATACAAAACGATACGAATCCTCACCCGTACGCAAAATAGCTATACGCATCAAAGCATCCTGTCCCAAATCAAAACCTCGTTGCTTGTCTTTGCGCATAAATTCGAGGATATAATCATTCCGCTTCTCTTCCTGCACCTCATGCAAATCTTCCCAATATAGCTCACTGCGCTTATTCCGGTACACAACTTGAAGAGGTTCATCCTTCCAGCCGCTGTAGAAATTCGTCCGTAAAACAGTATGTCGTTGCACCAGCATATCCAGACTCGCGGCAAACGCAGCAATATTAAAGTGTCCTTTCAGATCGAAGGATGCCTGTTCAAAATACATCTCGGATTGCGAATCCATCAGGTTGTAGAACAACATACCTTTCTGCATGGGTGTTAACACGTACACATTTTCCAATTCACCTACCGATGAGGCTTGCTCCGCCATTTGCTCTAATTCCCCGATCGTCAGGCCCTTAAAGGACACATCACTCGGTGTCAGCTCCGGCTGCTCTTGAGCGGCGCAATGCACAATCACTTCTTGTAAAGCGGATTGCAGCAATCCTACCACGCGTTCTAGCGTTTCCTTACGATACTGCTTGCGGCTGTAAGCGATCGTCAGTCGCAATGTACCCTCTGAGATCATCGCGTTCAAATTCAGCGTATATGGCAATCTCGATTGGGGATCATCCGTCTCGCCTGCTCCATACGACGACAATGTGATGCCGCTGTTTTGTAAATCCTGGTCCACCTGACCCAAATAGTTAAAGCCGATTTCCGGTTCTGCTAAAATTGTACGTCCATGTTCCTCGGCAGACGCTTCGGACAAATAGCGCCAAGTGCCGTACGTCAACCCTTTATGCGGAATCTGGCGCAAGCTTTCCTTCGTTTCTTTGATTCGCTGTGCCAGCGTCAGTCCTGAGCCCGTTTCCAGCAGTACCGGATACAAGCTGGTAAACCAGCCAACCGTACGTGTGATGTCTACATTGGAAAGGATCGCTTCCCGGCCATGACCTTCTAGGTTCACCAGCACATGATTTGTCCCCGTCCAGTTATGAATTGCCAAACCTAGCGCGGTCAGGAGCAGATCATTGACCTCTGTGTTATAGGCGTGATGCGCTTGTTTCAAGAGCTGCTGTGTTTCACCTTCCGTCCATTCTACGGTTAGCACTTCGCTGTCCGTGTTCAAGGATCCGTCATAGGCAAAATCCTTGGGTAGTGAGGCAGCGGACGCTTTGGTCAGTTCGAGTTGCTGCCAGTATGTTGCGTCAGACTCGGCTGCTGAGCTGTTAGCATAAGCTGACAGCTCGCAAGCCCAGGATTGAAAGGAATCTGTTTTGAGTGGGAATTGTACAGGCTGGTTCTTGCTTGCTTGCTTGTAGCCTGTGGAAAAATCCTCAAACAGAATCCGCCATGATACTCCATCTATCACTAAATGGTGAACGGCTATCAACAAATGGTCGCCATCAGCACAATGAAACAAACCAAGCTTCACCAGAGGTCCTTCGCCCAGGTTGATGCTGCTTTGAATTTCAGTCGCCTTCGCTTCAAGCTTCTCAGTATACGTCGTTAGTTCAAGGAAATCTGCGGTTTCCAGCGTATACAATGCGCCTTCCTCTACACTGCGTGTCCAAGCTGCATAACCGGATGTGGTCTTGTGGAAAACCGTACGCAACGCATCATGATGCTTCACGATATGATCCATGACCCGGCGAACTGCCGTCTCGTCAAAGCCTGCAGCGCTATAGAGCATTACATCCTGATTAAAGTGCTGCGGACGCCCGCGTTCCTGCGAAAAGAACCAGTGCTGGATCGGGAGTAATACCGTCTCTCCGCTCACTTCTCCCTGATCCGCGATTCGACTGATCTCACGAATATGCGGTGCCAGTGCAGCTATCGTTGGATACTGGAACAAATCCTTCATGTCCAGTTTGTAGCCTTTCTGGAATACACGGGACGAAATTTGGATCGCCTTGATCGAATCTCCACCCAGGTCAAAGAAATTATCCAATAAACCAACGATTTTCACGCCCAGCACCGACTGCCAAACCGCCACCAACGCCCGTTCGGGCGCTGTTCGAGGCTCTGCATAATCAACTCCTCTTTGCAGACTGCCTTCTGGTGCTGGTAAT
>NZ_JBITPI010000090.1:0-2357 GCF_050467745.1 Paenibacillus sp. NRS-1781 | reverse complement strand
AATAGCTGGCAAACATCAGGATATGATCTGACAATCCAATGTGCAGCGTCTGATCAAAATAGGTTTTCAGGTTGCACGGCCCGCGGTGCTCCACCATAACTCCTTTGGGCTTGCCTGTCGTTCCCGACGTGTAGATCACATACGCCAGATCGTTCGGGCCAGACACTGGCTCCAGATTCGATCCATCTTCGTGATATACTTTCTCTTCTCCATCCAGCACCAGAACCTGACCGCCGAAGGCCGCCTTTTCCACCAGATGGCTTTGGGTTAACAAGAGATCCGCACCCGAATCATCCAGCATGTAACGGATACGTTCTTCTGGATACGTCGGATCAATGGGGATATATGCGCCTCCGGCCTTCATAATCCCGAACATCCCCACAATCATATCCACGGAACGCTCGGTCATCAGACCGACCAAACGGTCTGTCGTCACGCCGTGACTCCGCAAGATTCGAGCCAGTCGGTTGGCCCGCTCGTTCAGCTCGTGGTAGGTCAACTGCTCTCCTTCGAAGAACAATGCTGCCTGCCCCGGTGTCTGCAAAGCTTGTGCTTCAAACAAGCCATGAATCGTTTGTTCACTCGGATACTCAGCCGCCGTATTTCCCCACACGCGAAGGATTTGCTCGCGTTCCTGCTCACTCAATAAATCCAGCTCACCCAATGTCTTATCTGGATTCGTCGCAATGGTTTCAGCCAATTGTATAAAGTGGCGCGTGATCTGCTCAACCGTTTCCCGTTTATACAAGGATGTCGCATATTGCAAACCGAATTGAATTCCATCCTCTTCTTCGCTGGCTTCCAGCGTCAAGTCGAACTTTGCCGGGACCTGCTCCATGCCAAATGGCCGGAAGCTGATGTCTGGCAGTTTCAGCTCGCCTTGTTCCGTGTTTTGTAGAACAAACATCGTATCAAACAGTGGGTTACGGCTCATATCCCGTTTCACATTCAGTTTTTCCACCAGTTCCTCAAACGGATAATCCTGATGCTCATACGCTTGCAAGGCTCGGGCTTTCACATCCTCCACGTAGTGGCGGAACGGTTGCGCTACAGTTGGATAGTTGCGCATGGCTAGTGTTCCGACAAACATTCCGATAATTGGCTCTAGATCGGCATACGGTCTTCCCGCAATTGGGGTACCGACAATGATGTCTTCCTGTCCAGTGTAATGATGCAGAAGTGCTGTATAAGCCGCCAGAAGCACCATATACAGCGTCGAACCTGTCTGTGCTGCCAGCTCTTTCAAGCGCTCGCTGACTTCACGTTCCAGTCTGAATACCACTGTATCTCCTGCCGTGCTCCGCACCGCCGGGCGGGTAAAGTCGGTTGGCAGATCCAGTACGGGCAGCTCACCCCGGAAGTTATCTAACCAGAACGTCTCCTGTCGTTTCATCCAATCCTGCCGTGTTTCACCTTGCTGCCATACGGCATAGTCTTTGTATTGAAGCCGTAACGGAGGCAATACCTCACCGCTGTATAAGCGTACAAATTCTTTAGTCAATACGCCTGCTGATACACCATCTGAGATAATATGGTGCATATCGAGCATTATCAGATGTTGCTGTTCTTGTTCTCCCCCTTGTATACCCAGATCCAGCAAGGATACCCGTAGCAACGGTGCAGCTTGGAGATCGAATGGACGTACAAAACGTTGAACCCAATCTTGCACTTCTCGGCTTACAAGCTGCTCAGACACTACTGATTGCTGCTCAAACACTGTATCACGATCAGAGATTTGCACATGAATTTGTTGATCAGCTTCTGTATGCGTTACTACACGCCCTGCCTGTACCTTCGCATACTCGACCTCGAATGGTACGGTTTTTTGAATCCGTTGCACGGGTTCATTGTTCACCAGTTCAAAGCTGGTGCGGAAAGCTGCATGACGTGAAACCAACTGTCGGAACACGTCTTCTACCCTTTTCACATTCAGCGGGCCACTTAACTGGAACACGGCGGGTATGTTGTAGTTTACATCGTTCGGATCAATTCGGTACAGCACATACATCCGTTTTTGTGCCGAGGACAAAGGGTAGAACGAACGTTCTTCCGTCACTGAAATGGACGCATACATCTCTTGATCCAATTGTTCAATGATGGCCGCCAGCTGTTCAATCGTCGGTGCTTCAAAAATGCTACGCAGGGGAAGCGATTTATTCAATTCCTTGTGGATCTTTGAGACCAGCGTCGTCGCTCGCAGCGAATGTCCACCAATCTCGAAGAAGTTCTCTTTTACACCGACTTGCTCCAAGCCCAGCACGTCCTGCCAGATTTGCGCCAGCTTGGATTCCACCCAGGTTTGTGGTGCGGCATAATCCGCCCCCGTTTGCAGGCTACCTTCCGGTGCCGGTAATAAT
>NZ_JBITPI010000089.1:0-4651 GCF_050467745.1 Paenibacillus sp. NRS-1781 | reverse complement strand
TATGGTTAATCAACAGGCGTGGTTTTGACCAATACTTGATGTTTGTTTATTCTAGGAATAGGCAAGTCGTTGATGTGAGCTTCTAGCTTTTTTGAGTAGCCGTATATTTGTACTGCTTTCATCATTTTCTCCTTAAAAATTAATAATCACCTTCCCTTTTGGACGCCCATTTGCGACTAGTTCTAGCGCTTCATTAACATTGCCTATGGTAAATAGTGTTGGATGAATCGGTGGAACAATGTTGTTTTTTTCGATGATTTTGGTAATATTTTTTAGTTGTGCACCGTCAGAATGAACGAAGATAAAGCGGTAATCCACGTCGTGTTTCTTGGCTTTGTTGTCATACTTTGCGCCAACCACAGAAAACAGCTTTTGTTTCCACCATGGAAAGTTATTGTCTTCTGCGAAACGTCTATTGGGTCCTGTACGGAGAGAGAGCAATCTTCCGCCCGGTTTAATGATTTTTAATTCATTGTCAAATTCTTCGGCTCCCAAGGTATCAATCACATAATCGACATTCGACAACAAGTCAACATAGTTTTCTTTCGTGTAATCCAAATATTGATCTGCACCAATTTCCAAAGTGCGTTCGCGCGCTTGTGCGTTGCCACTAACAATGACATTTAGACCCATTGCCTTTGCGATTGGGACAGCCATTTGACCAAAACTACCCGATCCACCTGGAATGAAAACAGATTTGCCGGACTGTGCCTCAAGTTCTTCATGTAGACCTTGATACGCTGTGAGTCCAGTCAGTGCTGCAGCAGCGGCTTCCACGTAGGATAAGTTTTTTGGCATGGGGGAAATTGCGGCAGCGTCAATTGCGGCATATTCCGCAAAAGCACCAATTTTTTTTAGTGGGAGACGTGTATAGATATCGTCTCCTACGTAAAAGTTAGTCACATTTTTTCCGACTTTTTCGATAACGCCTGCCAATTCATTACCAAGCGTTAATGGGAATTCATAATTTTGAATCAGTTTCACGCTACCTGTGATAATCAACATTTCAAGTGGATTAACCGCTGCAGCTTTGACCTTTACCAAAACTTCGTTGTCAGCAATCTCTGGAATTGGAATGTCATTGACTTGGGCGTGGATTTTTTTTAAGTACTTGGTGATCTGAGCTGCTTTCATGAGTGTTTTCATTTTATTCAGCATCCTTCTTTTGAGTTACCTTCATTGTGTTTCTTGTATTTTTTCAAAGTAGCGATTAAGACAATAGTTTTCACTATTTCAATAGAAAAATGGGCACGATACTATACAGATAATCAAACTAATTAAGATCCACATCGGCCCATAGCGCCCGAATGCTGTGAAAACCTACCAGTATAGTGCAGTCCATACGTCAAGCACTGATTTTTAGGTTGATCCAAGAAACTATACAAATATAATTTTTTTTGACCTGAGTTTTTTTCTCATAACATTGATGACTCACAGATAAATTTATGGCGTACAATTTTTTAGTTGTACGCCATTTTTAAACACAACTGTCTATAATGTAGTTTAAGTTTAAAACTACTTTGTTATTTCCTATTTTTTGTTATAAATATAGAGAGCCACTTCCAGCGGAAGCCTGTTCTCTCTGCTCCAATCTCGTCAACGATGGCTTTTGCTATTTCAATGCGAAGCGAGCACATTTTCTATAGAGCCTCCATATTCATCCGTCCGCGTATGTTGCATGGATATGAATTTCCAGTCGGATTTAAAATTCTGAGATTATTGGATATATTGGCTGTCTCAAATTGAAATTATAGTTCTGGTCTACAATTCCTACCACTTCGTTGCTATCATAAAGATCCACCATGAAGCCCGCCATTTGCTTGGCAGTGTGATACTTAGGCATGTTTGCTTTAAAATCAAATTCTTCAGCATCTATTGATTTTTTCGCAAATTCCGTTTCTGTTATGGCTGGTGCTAATACTTTTGCCTTCAATTTCGCACCTTTCAGTTCCAGTTCTTTTGCAAGCCCTTCGGTGAAGGCACTAACATAATATTTAGTTGCAGAATAAGTAACACTGCTAACGGCAACAGCATAACCAAGTGCTGAAGATACGTTAATTAACTGAGTTCCTTCTATATCAGCATGATCGTGTGCATATAGAGTAGAGAGAATGGTTAAGGTTTCTATATTAACACGCAGCATAGCTTCAACTTTATCTAAATTCTGATCCACTACAAAAGAGGATTCACCAAGTCCGGCATTATTAATCCAAGTCTCAATTTGATACTCCTTTAAATCGTTATACAGGGTATAGGCCTGATCCGTAACCGACAGGTCACTTGTAAGAATAACAACGTCTAAATCTGAATTTATTCCCTGAATTTTTGATTTAAGCTCTTCTAATTTGTCCAATCTTCTAGCTACAATAATCAGGTTTTTGCCGCGATACGCAAAGGCCAATGCTGTCTCATATCCTATACCTGAGCTCGCTCCTGTAATAACTGTGTACTTCATACGATTCTCTCCCTTTTCAAAAATATTATTTAGACAATTATAGAATGATCATTCTACTTTAGTCAAAAAAATAATAGTTAGATCTGACTTGGTCTAAGCATAGCATTTTTAGAATGATCAGTAAAGTATTTTAATTCAAAATGACAATTTCTTAAATTTTACTCATGTTAATAAGTATATCGTGAAATTAGTTTCCAAACCTCAAGATTAGATCTTCAATCTCCTCAACGGTAAGAGCCAAGGAGGACTCAAGAAAAGCGAATTCGGCTATGCGTTCAATAAGTGCCAATACCGTGATAGATTATCACGTCAATATCCGCAAAGCTCTTCCATATGCAATGAAAACCAAAACAAACCAATCTTAGCTGATCCTGCCGATTTAGTGGAGCGTCCCAAAAAGATTAACTATGTGGCGAGCTTCTACGATGCGGAGGAAATAAATCCACTCTTGAAGGTAATCACTTTCCGATTATTTTGAAAAACCACAACTTGCGGCGTATTCGGTATCATGATCTTCGACATAGTTTCGCCAGTCAGCTGTTGGTCAGCGGTGTAGGCATGAAAGAGGTTCAGGAATGGTTGGGCCACAGCGATTACTCAACCACAGCCAATATTTATTCTCACCTAGTATACAGTTCAAAAGTTTCTTCAGCTCAGGCAATGAACGGGGTACTGAAAATCACATAAAAAAGTCCATTAGAGTAATATCTCTAATAGACTGTTAATTAATAATTATGGTACCGGCGAGAGGACTCGAACCTCCACGGTTTCCCACTCGATTTTGAGTCGAGCGCGTCTGCCATTCCGCCACGCCGGCATATTCAATTATGGAGGCGCCACCCAGATTTGAACTGGGGAATAAAGCTTTTGCAGAGCTTTGCCTTACCACTTGGCTATGGCGCCAGAGTATTACAAAGCGGACGACGGGAATCGAACCCGCGACCCTCGCCTTGGCAAGGCGATGCTCTACCGCTGAGCCACGTCCGCATTAAGATGGCTGGGGATATAGGATTTGAACCTATGCATGACGGAGTCAAAGTCCGTTGCCTTACCGCTTGGCTAATCCCCATTAAAGGTAAAGGGCGACCGATGGGGCTTGAACCCACGAATGCCGGAGTCACAGTCCGGTGCGTTAACCACTTCGCCACGATCGCCGCAAAGACAAAAAAAAATTTGGCAGGGGCAGCAGGAATTGAACCCACACCAACGGTTTTGGAGACCGTTGTTCTACCTTTAAACTATGCCCCTATAAAACTGGTGGAGGATGATGGATTCGAACCACCGAACCCGTAAGGGAGCAGATTTACAGTCTGATGCGTTTGGCCACTTCGCTAATCCTCCAAAAATGGTGCCGGCGAGAGGACTTGAACCCCCAACCTACTGATTACAAGTCAGTTGCTCTACCAGTTGAGCTACACCGGCACATAAATTATTAAATTAAAAGTGGCTCGGGACGGAATCGAACCGCCGACACGAGGATTTTCAGTCCTCTGCTCTACCGACTGAGCTACCGAGCCTTATTCTAAGGCTCTTTGAGAAGCAATTTATTACTAAAATGGCGGAACTGACGGGATTCGAACCCGCGATCTCCTGCGTGACAGGCAGGCATGTTAGGCCTCTACACCACAGTTCCAAAAGATTTCCTTAGGGAAATGAATTGCGGGGACAGGATTTGAACCTGTGACCTTCGGGTTATGAGCCCGACGAGCTACCGAACTGCTCCACCCCGCGACAATAATAGGTATTTACTTTTCAAATGGTGGAGGCTGAGGGGCTCGAACCCCCGACCCTCTGCTTGTAAGGCAGATGCTCTCCCAGCTGAGCTAAGCCTCCACAACGCATCACTTCACGTATTATACCATTATAAGCTTTTTATTTCAAGCTCTTTTATAAAATAGTTAATGACCCGTAGGGGAATCGAACCCCTGTTACCTCCGTGAAAGGGAGGTGTCTTAACCGCTTGACCAACGGGCCATACAAAAAAATTCTGGCGGAGAGAGAGGGATTCGAACCCTCGAGACGCTTTTGGCGCCTACACGATTTCCAATCGTGCTCCTTCGGCCAACTCGGACACCTCTCCATATGGCTCCCCGAACAGGACTCGAACCTGTGACAACTCGATTAACAGTCGAGTGCTCTACCAACTGAGCTATCAGGGAATAGTAATCATAAAGATTTGCTTGGCGACGTCCTACT
>NZ_JBITPI010000088.1:0-1311 GCF_050467745.1 Paenibacillus sp. NRS-1781 | reverse complement strand
TTCCCAATCTGCAAACACATCGACTGATGTGAATACACCAACAGCAGGGAATCATGTTATTACTCCAAATGCAACTACACCACGAATTGAAAATCGCCCAATAAGCGGGACTACTTATTTAGCCGATTTCGACATTAAAGCCAATTATGGCTATGTAAGAGTGTATTTGAAAAATACAGGGTCTCAAAGAATTTCCTTTACTATTAATCAGGGAAGTCCAGGCGGCAGACAAAAGGCCTCCGGTTCAGTAGGACCCGGTGAAACATACAACGAAATAGTAAATGGAAATTCTGGTCCGTGGGCAGTAGGTACGTTCTATGTCAATTTAACATCTGGATCTTCTAACATGTCTGGACAACTCGGAGTTCGTATTAGTACTGATTTGAATTTTTAAAAATTATTGTTATAGAAAATCGAGCCAATGAGGCTCGCTTTTTTTGTTGAGGATAGGCGCATTCTTTTGCGATACAAATTGGGTGAAAGGATCGTCTGGAAGAAGTGATATTGAGAAAGTGAGCAAAAGCCAGCTACTATGGATTAATTGCCCATTTTCCGGTATTGTCCGATTTTTGTTCTTTACGGCCATTTTCGATAATCAGTAAAATGGTCTTGTCATATCTCCTTAGTAACTAAGTACAAATGCTTTTATGCAACAGCGAAGAGTTTTGCATCCCGCTTGGGGAATAGAAAGTGAGATCGACAAACTGAAACGGAGAAATATGATCATTAGCGATCTGTCCAGAAGGATAGATGATGAATATAGGGATGTAATAAAAGATTCGTTTTGTATAGAAGGCATGATAGTTTAATGGTCAAGGCACCCTAACCGATGCTTTTTTATTTGTTCAGGAAACTTTTCCTTAGCTTCCAATCCATACAAAAGCGGAGATATAACCGCAGTATATGCGAACGAAAGAGTGTTATATTGTATCCATAAAATAACGTAAATTCGAGGTCGCTGAAAAGAGGCCTTTTTGCATTGGAGGAAAGTGATATGCAAATTAAATCTTCACGGAGACCCCCGTCTGTTCTGGCTAGGTCACCACGTCAACCCACTTTATGTAATGGATGTGTTTGGGGGGATTGGACTGGTACTAAACAATTAGGCGATCGGCACGAGGTATGCAGGGGGGGAGAGTAGCCCCCGCCCAAGTTATTCATGGCACGCGTAGGCGGCAAGGTAACAGATATCCGGCGGAAACGTCATACAGACCCAGTCAGAACCCTTGCACGGTTCAATTCAGTAGCTTGCCTTTTATATGGAATGGAAATCCATTTTTTGTTGAATAATTACAATAAAAGACTTATAAT
>NZ_JBITPI010000087.1:0-8878 GCF_050467745.1 Paenibacillus sp. NRS-1781 | reverse complement strand
TCTGAACCGTCCGGAGCTGACGGCGGAGAAATTCGTTGCCGATCCGTTTGCCGGAGGCGAAGCAGGCTATGAGCGGATGTACCGCACGGGCGATTTGGCGAGATGGATGCCGGACGGCAACATCGAGTACTTGGGCCGGATTGACCATCAGGTGAAAATCCGGGGGTACCGGATCGAGCTGGGCGAGGTCGAATCACAGCTGCTGAAGGTGGAGTCGGTACGAGAAGCGGTCGTCATGGCCCGTGCAGATGAAACAGGCCAAAAACAAATGGTGGCGTACTACGTCGCCGGGCAAGAAATCGGAGCCAGCGAGCTGAGAAGTGAGCTGGGCCGGGAGCTGCCAAGCTATATGGTGCCATCGTACTTTGTACAGCTGGAGCAGATGCCGCTGAGTCCGAACGGCAAAATCAATCGCAAGGCACTGCCAGCACCAGAAGGCAGCCTGCAAAGCGGGGCGGATTATGAAGAGCCGCGCACCGCAACGGAACGGGCACTCGTGGCAGTCTGGCAGTCTGTCCTGGGCGTGCAAACCGTCGGTATTTTGGACAATTTCTTTGATCTGGGCGGCGATTCAATCAAGGCAATTCAAATCGCATCCCGTGCGTTCCAGGCAGGCTACAAGCTAGACATGAAGTATTTGTTCCAGTATCCAACAGTCGCAACACTGGCACCGCATATGCAAGAGGTGAGCCGTATTGCAGATCAAGGAGAAGTGAGCGGGGAAACCGCTTTGCTTCCGATCCAGCACTGGTTCTTTGCACAGGAGCGCGAGCGTCCGCAGCACTTTAATCAGGCGGTCATGCTCTATAGCGCCGAGGGCTTTGATGAGACGGCGGTTCGCCGGGCAATGGATCATATCGTGAAGCACCATGATGCGTTGCGTACGGTTTTCCGTCAGGCTTCATCCGGTTACACGGCTTGGACACGCGGTGTAGATGAAGGCGCATTGTATACGCTGGAAACGGTGGATTACCGTGAACAGGCAACCTATGCGGAAGCGCTGGAAGCGAAGGCCAATGAAATTCAAAGCAGCATTTATCTGTCCGAAGGACCTCTCGTACAACTGGGATTGTTCCGCACAGCAGAGGGCGATCATTTGCTCATAGCCATTCACCATTTGGTGATGGATGGGGTGTCGTGGCGGATTCTGTTTGAAGATTTCTCTACAGGCTACGAGCAGGCGCTGAAGGGTGAGTCTGTACGTTTGCCATATAAAACGGATTCCTTCCAAACATGGGCACGGGAGTTGTCGTCTTACGCCAACCGTCCTGAGGCTGCATCGGATGAAGTTTACTGGCAGCAGCTGGAGCAGGCCAAGGCTGATGCTGCGCCGCTGCCTAAGGATTTTGCCTATGAGGGCTCCTTGAATGCAGACAGCGAAGTGCTGACGGTGGAGTGGACCAAAGCTGAAACCCAACAGCTGTTGAAGCAGGCACATCGCGCCTACAACACCGAGGTCAATGATTTGCTGCTGACCGCGTTAGGATTAGCGATGCATAAATGGACAGGTGCAGGACAGGTGCTGGTGAATCTGGAGGGACATGGTCGGGAAGCGATCCTGCCAGAGGTGAATATTACACGTACGATAGGCTGGTTTACGAGCTTGTATCCAGTGCTGCTGGACACGGGTGCCAATCTGACGCTGGCAGAGCGGATTAAAGACACGAAGGAAGGCCTGCGCCGGATTCCGAATAAAGGGCTGACGTATGGAACGTGGCGCTACTTGTCCCATGCGTCCGCATCGGATAAAGCACGTGCAATTGCAGCAGAACCGGAAATCAGCTTTAACTATTTGGGTCAGGTCGATCAGGATCTGGAAAACAGCGGAATCACGTTGTCGTCCCACGATGCAGGTGAGACAGATAATACACATTCACCGTTACTGTACACGCTGGATTTGAACGCGATGATCTCGGAAGGCATGCTGCGATTGACGATCGCTTACAGTCGTAAGCAGTATCGCAAAGAAACGCTGGAGCGTGTTGCAGGACTGCTGCAATCCGCTTTGCAAGAGGTGATTACGCATTGCATCGCTCAAGAACAGCCGGAACTGACTCCGAGTGATGTGTCCTTCAAAGGTCTGACGACTGGAGAGCTGGAACAAATTGCGGAACAGGCTTCACGTACAGGTGAGCTGGAAAATGTATACGCACTGACGCCGATGCAGAAGGGTATGCTCTTCTACAATCTTATGGATTCGCAATCGGGAGCTTATTTTGAGCAGGCATCCTTTGATCTGCAAGGACATTTTAATATCCCTGCTTTTGCGGCAAGCCTGGATGTATTGGTACAGCGGCATACGGCACTGCGCACGAACTTCTACAGTGGCTGGAAGGATGAACCGCTTCAGGTCGTGTACCGCAACAAGCGTAGTGAACTATATGTAGAGGACCTGCGCGATGTGGAGGAAGAGAAGCAAAACGAGTACATCCTCGAATATACGCGCAAAGACAAGCAGAGGGGCTTTGATCTCGCGCAGGATGCTTTGATGCGTGTCGCTATTTTGCGGATAGGTGAGGATTCGTACCGTTTTGTATGGAGTTTCCATCATATCGTGATGGACGGCTGGTGCCTGTCGCTGGTGACCAACGAAGTATTTGCGAGCTATTTTGCGATACTGGCCCATAAGCAACCTGAGCTGGCACCTATAACGCCGTACAGTCAATATATCGAATGGCTGGAGCAGCAGGATCGTCAGGCCGCAACAGGTTACTGGAGCAAGGTTCTGGAAGGATATGAGGAACAGTCCCGCTTGCCACAGGCAAAAATCCAGGGTAAAACCGCATATCAGGCGGAGCGTCTGGATTTTGACTTGGGCGAAGATCTAACGGCAAGCATTCAGCGAATCGCCAATCGTTATCAGGTAACCATCAATACGTTGATGCAGACCGTGTGGGGCATACTGCTGCAAAAATATAATGGCACAGATGATGTGGTGTTTGGCAGCGTGGTATCTGGACGTCCGGCAGAAATTCCAAACGTGGAGCACATCATTGGTTTGTTTATCAATACGATTCCTGTACGCATCAGCAGTCATGTGGATAGCTTATTCTCAGAAGTGATGAAGCAAACCCAGGAGCAAGCGATTGCTTCCCATGCCTATGATACGTATCCGTTGTATGAAATTCAGGGGTTGTCGGAGCTTAAGCAGGATTTGATTAATCATATTCTTATTTTTGAGAACTATCCGGTAGAGGAACAAATTGAGCAATTAGGTAACGGTGATGGGTCCAGCTTTAGCATCACAGGGGCCGAATCTGTGGAGCAGACCAACTATGACTTTAACCTAGTGGTAATGCCAGGGAACACGATTCACATGAGCTTTGGTTATAATGCAATGGCATTTGAACGTGAAAGTGTAGAACAAATTCGAGGTCATCTGGTGCAAATGCTGGAGCAAGTGACAGCGAAGCCGGACATTCGGGTACATGAGCTGGATATGTTAAGCGAGCAGGAGCGAGAGCAAATTCTGGGCGTATGGGGAGATACAGCCGTCGAGTATCCAAGCGAGCAAACGATCCATGGCTTGTTCGAGACACAAGTAGCGCAGACACCAGAGCAGGCAGCGTTGTTCTTCGAAGGAGAGCAGTTGACCTATCGCGAGCTGAATGAACGTGCGAATCGTCTGGCTCGTACGTTGCGCGGTCAAGGCGTGACGAAGGATCGTCTAGTAGGTCTGATGACCGAGCGTTCGGTAGACATGATTGTGGGCATCTTCGGGATTTTGAAAGCCGGGGGCGCATACGTGCCTATTGATCCGACGTATCCGGAGGAGCGTATCCGCTACATGCTGGATGACTCGGGTGCGAAGCTGCTGTTGACGCAAAGCCATCTGGTGGACAAAGTAGCCTTTGACGGCAACGTGCTGGTGCTGGATGGAGCGCAGGGTGTGTATCACGAGGATGGCTCCAATCTGGAGCCGTTGTCCGGGCCAAACGATCTGGCGTATGTGATTTATACGTCGGGTACGACGGGTCAGCCGAAGGGCGTTATGCTGGAGCATCACGGGCTGTGCAATCTCAAAGCGTATTTTGATCAGACACTTCGGATCAGCACGTCGGATCATACGTTATTGTTTGCCAGCTATTCGTTTGATGCGGCTTGCTGGGAAGTATCACAGGCGCTGTTTTGCGGAGCCACGCTGTACGTACCGACGACAGACACGATTTTAGACTATGGTCGGTTCGAACAGTATATGGGGGATCATCAAATCACCGTGGCAGCCTTACCGCCGACCTATGCGGTGTATCTGGAGCCGGAACGGATGCCAAACCTGCGTATTCTGTTCACTGCCGGTTCAGCATCATCAACAGAGCTGGTATACAAGTGGAAGGATCAGGTGGCGTACTACAACGGTTATGGTCCGACCGAAAACTCGGTAGCGACGTCGATTTGGCCGGTATCCGAGGATGAGAGAGCAGGCCAACTGATTTCGATCGGACGTCCTGTGCCGAATCACCGGGTATACATGGTGGATGTGCATGGACATTTGGCTCCAGTAGGCGTAGCGGGTGAGCTGTGCGTATCGGGTCCGGGTCTGGCCCGTGGCTATCTGGATCGTCCAGAAATGACGGCTGAGAAATTCGTACCGAATCCGTTTGCGGCTGGCGAAGCGGGCTATGAACGGATGTACCGTACAGGTGACTTGGCGAAATGGATGCCGGATGGCAATATCGAATATTTAGGCCGGATCGACCATCAGGTCAAAATCCGGGGTTACCGGATCGAGCTGGGCGAGGTCGAGGCCCAAATGCTGAAAGTGGAAGATGTGCAAGAGGTCATCGTACTGGCCCAGGCGGACGAGCAGGGGCAAAACCAACTGGTGGCGTACTATGTTGCCGAACGGGACGTGAACGCAGGAGAGCTGCGCAGCTTACTGGGCGCGGAGCTTCCAAATTACATGGTGCCTTCGTATTTCATCCAGTTGGAGCAGATGCCACTGACACCGAACGGTAAGATCGACCGCAAGGCACTGCCGGCACCAGAAGGTAGCTTGCAAAGCGGTGCGGATTATGTAGAGCCGCGTACAGCGCTGGAGCAGACTTTGGTTTCCATTTGGCAGGCTGTATTAGGGGCCAAGAGAGTCGGGATTTTGGATAATTTCTTTGATCTGGGTGGAGATTCGATCAAAGCGATCCAGGTATCCTCCCGTTTGCTGCAAGCTGGCTACAAGCTGGAAATGAAGGATTTGTTCCAATATCCTTCCGTATCGCTGCTGAGTGGTCATGTCCACAAGGTCAGCCGTACAGCCGATCAGCGTGCGGTTTCGGGAGCGGTCAAGCTGACCCCGATTCAGCAATGGTTCTTTGGACAATTCGTAGCAGAGCCGCATTATTTCAACCAGTCGGTGATGCTGTATAGAGAGCAAGGCTTCGATGAAGCCGCATTGCATCAAACGGTGACCAAGGTGACCGAGCATCATGATGCGCTGCGCATGGTCTTCCGTCAGACCGAACAGGGCTATGAAGCGTGGAATCATGGCTTGAACGAAGGCAAGCTATATAGTCTGGACGTTGTTGATTTGACGGGCGTCGATGACGCTGCGGACGTGGTGAGGGCCATTGAAGAGAAAGCGAATGCTATTCAAAGTTCCATTCGTCTGGACGAGGGACCACTGGTCAAGCTGGGGCTGTTCCATTGCACGGACGGAGATCATTTACTGATTGCGATCCACCATTTGGTCGTAGACGGCATTTCATGGCGGATCATATTCGAGGATTTTGCCACCGGATATGAGCAGGCGGTTCGGGGAGAAGCGATTCGTCTGCCATATAAAACGGACTCTTTCTCCGTTTGGGCAGAGCGATTGTCCCAATATGCGAATAGTTCGGCCATCGAAAACGAACGCGATTATTGGCAGCATCTCGCCCAAATGGAAACCGCATCGTTGCCTAAGGATCAAGAGAGCGCGGAAGGACAGCATTCTCTGATCAGAGACAGTGAGATTGTGACTGTGGCTTGGAGCGAGCAGGAAACACGACTGCTGCTTCAGGAAGCACACCGTGCGTACAACACAGAGGTCAATGATTTGCTGTTAACCGCACTCGGTACGGCGTTATACAACTGGAGCGGTCAGGAGCGCGTGCTGGTCAACCTGGAGGGACATGGCCGGGAAGCCATTGTTCCAGATATCGACATCACACGTACAGTGGGCTGGTTTACAAGCCAATATCCGCTGCTGCTCGATGTTGATGGCAAGGCAGAAGTCGGTCAGCGAATTAAACGGGTGAAGGAAGACCTGCGTCATGTGCCGCATAAGGGCATTGGCTACGGTATTTTGAAATATATGTCTCGGGATGATGCCAATCCATCCTTAAGCTTGCAGCCTGAAATCAGCTTTAACTATTTGGGACAATTTGATCAGGATTTGGAAAATGGTGATATCACGCTGTCTTCACATACAGGTGGAGAGCCGATGAGTGACAATACCGCTCTGGAGCATCCACTGAATGTGAACGGGATGATTACAGCAGGCGTGCTGACATTGGAAATTCGCTATGACAGCAAGGTATATCATCAACAAAATGTGGAAAAATTTACACAATTGCTACAGGAGAGCTTGCAGGAAGTGATCGTTCATTGTGCCTCCAAAGAGCGGAGTGAACTAACACCAAGCGATGTATTGTTCAAGGGCTTGACGTTGGAGCAGCTGGAACAATTGACGGAGCACATGGCTGCTGTGGGTGAGCTGGAAAATGTGTATGCACTCTCGCCAATGCAGAAGGGGATGCTTTTCCATAGCTTGATGGAGCCGGAGTCAGGCGCATACTTCCAGCAAGCATCGTTTGATCAAAAAGGCAGCTTTGATGTAGCTATTTTCCGGAAGAGCCTGGATTTGCTGATACAGCGTCATGAAGCGCTGCGGACGAATTTCCATATGTTTGAGACAGGACAGAATCAGGAGCCGTTGCAGATCGTGTTCCGTCACAAAGATAGCGACCTTTCCTTCAAGGATTTACGCGGAATGCAGGAAGCGGAGCAACAGGCATATATTCAGGCGTTCAAGCTGGAGGATCAGGCTCGGGGCTTTAATCTCGGTACGGATGCGCTCATGCGCGTACAGGTATTGCAGACCAATGAAGAAACCTATCACTTGGTATGGAGCTTCCATCACATTGTCATGGACGGCTGGTGCTTGTCGCTGGTGACAGGCGAAGTGTTCGGTACGTACTTTGCGCTAGTGGAGCAGAAGCAGCCGGAGCTTGCTAACATCACCCCATATGGCCAATATATCGAATGGCTGGAGCGTCAGGATGAACGTGCGGCAAAAGAGTATTGGAGTAGCTATTTGGCAGGCTTTGAACAGCAGACTTTGTTGCCTGGATCGGATGCTTCATTAAAAGATCAAGCCGTGGACAGCACGGAGAATGCTCTATCCACTACAGCTAGTGAAGCCAGCGAATATATTTCTGAAAAAATAACGGTGGAGCTGGATAGCACGTTGAGCGAAGCCATGCATCGGGTAGCGAAGCAGCAGCAGGTGACGATTAATACGCTGATGCAAAGCGTGTGGGGCCTGATTTTGCAGAAATATAACAACAATGAGGATGTTATTTTCGGTAGTGTCGTATCTGGACGTCCGACGGATATCGTCGGCGTAGAGAATATGATCGGTTTGTTCATTAATACGATCCCGGTTCGGATTCAAAGTGAACGGAATGCTACTTTTGTGGAGATTATGCGGAGAACGCAGGAGCAGGCACTGGCCTCGGGAGTATACGACAGCTTCCCGCTGTATGAGATTCAGGCGCTGACGGAGCAGAAGCAAAATCTGATTAACCATATTATGGTATTTGAGAATTACCCGGTAGAACAGCAGGTTGAGCAGCTTGGCGAAGCTCGTCCGTCCGCTTTTGAAATTACGAATGTAGAGGTTGTTGAGCAAACGAATTATGATCTGGACTTGATTGTGATGCCGGATGAGGTGTTCCAAATCATGTTCCGCTATAACGCCAATGTGTATGATCGGGCTACCGTGGAGCGTATGCAAGGACATGTATTGCATGTGCTTGAGCAAATCGTGAACAATCCGCATATCCGTGTGAATGAGCTGGGATTGGTAACACCGGAAGAACAAGCGCAGATTGTTCAGGTTTGGGGCGATACGGGGGCAGCTTATCCGCAGGATCAGACGTTAAGTGCGCTGTTCGAGGAACAGGCGGCACGAATACCGGATCAGGTGGCGGTGCTGTTTGGAGCAGAGACGCTGACCTACCGCGAGCTGAACGAGCGGGCGAATCGTCTTGCACGTACCTTGCGCGCGGAAGGCGTTGAACCGGATCAGCCGGTGGGTATTCTGGTACACCGCTCGCTGGACATGATCGTGGGCATCTATGCGATCCTCAAGGCAGGCGGAGCCTATGTGCCAATTGACCCGGAATATCCGACGGACCGTATCCGTTTCATGCTGGAGGATTCAGGAGCGAAGCTGGTGCTGACGCAATCGCATTTGGCCGAGCAAGCGTCGCTGAGCTTCGACGGCAAGGTGCTGCTGCTGGATCGTCGGGAGCAAGATGGCAAGGAGATGGAGATGTACCATGAGGATGGCTCGAATCTGGAGCCACTGGCTGGTCCGCACCATGTAGCCTATGTCATCTACACCTCCGGCTCGACTGGAAAACCGAAGGGCGTTATGGTTGAGCACCATTCCGTGCTGAACCGGATTTTGTGGATGCATGATCGTTACGGCTTGAGTGCGGAGGATACGATCCTGCAAAAAACTGCCTTCACATTCGACGTATCGGTATGGGAGCTGTTCTGGTGGTCGATGGTCGGCTCGAAGGTGAGCCTGCTGTCGGTTGGCGGGGAAAAGAATCCGGAGGACATCGTCGACACGATTGCCCGCGATGGCGTAAGCACGATGCACTTTGTGCCAGCG
>NZ_JBITPI010000086.1:0-16373 GCF_050467745.1 Paenibacillus sp. NRS-1781 | reverse complement strand
TATAAATGGCAACCAAACCTGATCCTTCTTCGTTGAAAAATCCGCTTGTATTGTTCTTATCCACCACCGCACTTCCCGAGAAGATCGCTCCGTCCTCTCCAGGCGGAATTGCCGGTGGGAGTTCGTCCCAAGCCGTTGGGATCGTTCATCCAATTTTTCTCAGGTGAATAATGGAATTGAGGCCTGTATGTCTCCCTATAATAACTGTTTCGTGATCCTTTTCTGCTGCTACTGTCGTCCGTTAGGTACATGTCTTTATGGTATCAATTCTCCTCTGAATATCTGTTTCAGCCTTGATCCATAAGATATCGGTCGTAATAGAAAGCATTCGTGCAATCGCCGGCCTCCATTATCTTCAGACGTATTAATTAATAATTACTTGCGAGGCAAATGCCTTTCTGTCTACAATAAGTTTTTCTCCGGCAATTTCAAAGGATCCTTGTAAGCGAATATCCTGGGAGGAAGCCCCGATAAACACTTCCATCATCCCTGGTTCAACCACTTGCTCCATGTTCAGGTCATGGAATGCCAGTTGTTTCATATTTACCTTGAAGGTAATATCCTTCGTTTCATTAGGATCTAGGGTTACTTTTACAAATCCAACAAGCTGCTTAACGGGTCGGGCGACACTGCCAACACTATCTCTTATATAGACTTGAACCACCTCGTCTCCCGCATATGAACCTGTGTTCTGCAGCTTGAAACTCAGATTCAATTCTCCATTGGGCTGAACGGTGCGGTTCCAATTCAATTCACTGTATTCAAATTTCGTATAACTCAAACCGTGTCCAAACGGATATAGCGGGGTAGTCTTATCGTGCCCGATATATTCCGCCCAATCATTAATTTCTACATAGAGCGGCAATCTGCTGTTGTACATCGGAATCTGCCCGGCCTCTCTTACAATGGTCACCGGCAGCTTTCCACTCGGGTTCCTCTGACCGGTAAGGATATTCACAATGGCTTTCGCACCGAACTGTGCCGGCAACCAGGAATATAGGACCGCCTTACTGTGCTTGCTAATCGAAGGCGTGGCCAGAGGCCGACCATCTACGATAATTGAGATAACAGGTTTGTTCAGCTTAAATACTTCGTCCATCATTTCCAATTGCGGTTGCTCAAGCTGGATATTGATATTATCCCTGTTTTCTCCGCAGGTCGCCTGAGGATCAATCATGCTTTCCTTGCCGCCTAATACAGCAATCACAATATCTGCTTCCTGAACAGCTGCCTTTACGGCTTCGATTCCCCCATCTATAGCCTCAAAAATAGTGCAGCCTTTGGCATACAGGATCTGATCCAACCCAAACTCTTCTTCCATGACTTCCTTTATCGATTTGCAATCCGGATAGTATTTCCGGGCAAATTCTTCTGTCGTGTCATATACTTTGTTGGCGTTGCTGCCTGAGCTCAAGCTTTGCTTGATCATATTGATAATTTTCACTCTTTGTTCTGGAGTGGGCTTATCATCAAATTCTAGTCCTAAAGCTTTATAGGTCTCCTTGTGTTCGGAAATCGCGCCGGCATAAATCATTTTCAAAAAATTATCCTCTTCGGATTTGTCGAAGTCACTGCTTTGAGTACTCGCCGAATTCACAGAGGAATATCCTCCGAAAAAGTTCGTTCTTTCGTCTGCGGTAGGGCCGATAAGCGCGATTTTCAGCTTCTTTTGGAGCGGTAAAAAGTTGTCTTCATTTTTAACCAGTACAATGGATTTCTCTGCAATTTCCTGTGACAATTCCGCAGGTTCAACTTTGGAAATTTCCGCAAAGAAATCACCGATTTCAAAAGGATTCTCAAATAGACCCATTTTGAACTTGGTTTCCAGCACCCGTCTGACAGAACGGTCAATATAGAACTCTTCCAATTCTCCGGATTCAACCGCTTCCACTAAGTACTTATAACAATTGTTATTTGGCTGCTCCACATCCATACCAGCACGAAGGGCCAGAACTGCAGTTTCTTTCAGATCCTTGGCCACCCGATATCGTGAAAACGCATGGTTTATGCTGCCGTAATCCGCGACCACCAAGCCATCGAAACCCATTTTGTCTCTCAGTACGTCTGTCAGCAGCCATTTTGAAGTGGACACGGCCTGCTCATTCAAGATGCCGTAGCTGTTCATCACAGCCAGCAACCGGGCATCATGGATGGCCGCCTCAAAAGGAAAACAATAGGTATCGAATAATTTTCTGTCCGCGATTTGCTGTTCTCCACCGTTTCTTCCTCCTTCGGCGTTGCCATACCCGACAAAGTGCTTGGCGGCCGCCATTACTTCATGGTCACCCTGTATCCCCTTGACGTATGCTACGCCCATCTGCGCAACTAAATAAGGATCTTCACCATAGGTTTCGCCAATTCTTCCCCATCTTGGATCTCTGCCCAGGTCAAACAGTGGAGAATGCACTGCCCTGAATCCATAGGCAATTAGTTGTTTTTTTATAGCTTCACCCATTTTTAGCGCTAATTCGGGCTCCCAGGTGGACGCAAGGTTCAGCGACTGCGGAAAAGTCGTCGCTCCCGGGATCTGCGCTCCAGCGATCCCTTCGTTATGAATAATTACCGGAATCCCTAATCTGGTTTCCTCCAAAAGATATTTCTGAAGGCTTTTTAATTTTTCGATATCCTTCTTGTTGTCCCCGGTTAACGAAGAGTTCAGACAACTCAACGTCCCGATCCCGTCTTTCATCGCTTCTTTCAGCGGTGCTACACTATCGTCGGCATCTGAAACGGAAGCACAATATAACTGGGCTACCTTTTCCTTGAGGGTCATTCTTCCAAGTAAATCCTCGACTCTTTCCGGAATAGATTTGCTTGCATCTTTATAAGTCATTTTTCTGCCTCCTGCCAATTTATATTTGAGTTTGGGCTAAGCTCGAAAGATGCTTCCTTCACATCACAGGAGCTCGATCCGATATATACCTTGAACTCCCCCGGCTCTGCTTCGTTCTTCTTCTCCAGGTTCCAATACTCCAAATCAGCTTCAGTAATGCTGAAATGAACGTCCTGTGCTTCGCCTGCAGCCAGAATCACCTTTTGAAATCCTTTCAGTTCTTTTACTGGACGAACCACACGGCCATACAGATCCTGAATGTACAGCTGAACGGTCTCCTCTCCCGAAACCTTTCCTGTATTGGTTACCGTGACGCTGGCAATGAGCGTTTCCGAAGCCGTCATTTGGGTGTGGGACAACTGGATATCCGAATACTCAAACGTTGTATAGCTTAATCCGTAACCGAACGGATACAGCGGCTCATTTGGCCCATCGATATACCGCGAGAAGAATTTCTGTCCTTGATTGCTCTCTGTTACAGGTCTTCCGGTGTGGAAATGATTATAATATACCGGCACTTGCCCAGAATGGGCCGGGAAACTCATCGTCAGCTTGCCGGACGGATTATAATCGCCGAAGAGTACATCGGCGATGGCATGCCCGGCCTCAGATCCCAAGAACCAGGTTTCAACGATTGCATCAACCTGGCGTGCGAACCCGTCCAGTACCAGTGGGCGGCCATTGGTTAATACCAGAATGGTCGGTTTCCCTACCCGAACAACGGCCTCTGCAAGCTCCTGCTGTACCTTAGGTAAATGAATGTCCAAGCGGGAAGCCGCTTCTCCGGACATTTCACTGCTCTCTCCGAGCGCCAGAAGAACGATATCCGCTTGCTCCGCTGCGGCAACCGCCCGCTCTACTCCCCCATCCACTGCTTCTTCAACCTTACAACCTTCTTCAAGCAATAGATGTGTTTCTGAAACCCCTTTTTCTTCCATACCTTCTCTGAGCGTAACGGTCTCCTTTGTGAACCGGGACCACTGCCATGGTCCTAGGAGATCTTTACTGTCACCAAAAGGTCCGATAATGGCTATCTTCTGTGCCTTGCATGCCAGCGGGAGAACACCGTTATTCTTCAGCAGCACAATCGATTTCCGTGCCAGACTCCGGCTGACTTCCAGATGCTGCGTATGGAAATGATACTCCTTTTCTTTCTCTGGACGCACATAACGGAACGGGTCGTCCATAATGCCGATCTTGTATTTTAGGGTCAGGATGCGCCGCACGGATTCATTGAGTTGTTTCTCCGCCACCAGACCTTCTTCAATCAATTCCTGCAGCTGATCGTAAGACCGGGTTACCATCTCAATATCCATCGTGGCATCCAGAGCCTTTCTAGCCGCTTCCTTACTGTCCTTGGCATTCCCATGTGCAACAATTTCATCTATGGAACCATAATCAGAAATCAGGACCCCGTCGAAGCCCAGTTCCTTCCGCAGTACATCGTTAAGGAGGTAACGATTTCCTGCCACCGGCACACCCTGATAAGTATTAAAAGCATTCATGACCGACCCGGCGCCAGCTTCAATCCCCGCCTGGAACGGCGGCAAGTACACATTGCGAAGCGTGCCTTCTGAAATGTCCACCGTATTGTAATCCCGGCCGGCTTCAGCGGCTCCATAAGCGACGAAATGCTTCAAGCAAGCAATAAGCGTCTCTGGATCAAATAAGTTGTCACCCTGCAAGCCTTCGACCTGGGCTTTGGCGATCAGACTTCCCAAATATGGGTCTTCGCCGGCGCCTTCCACAACCCGGCCCCAACGCGGGTCTCGCGTAATATCGACCATCGGGCCATGGTTATACGTATTGCCGGAGGCACTAGCTTCTTTCGCCGCGATCGCACTGGCTTCTCGAATGGCCGCTATATCCCAACTACAGGACCCCGCAAGCGGTACCGGAAACACCGTTTGAAACCCGTGAATGACGTCAAAGTTAAAAAGTAAGGGAATCCCGTGTGGAGACTGCTCGACCGCAATTTTTTGCAATTCGAACACACGCCGACTGGTAATAGCCGAGAGGACCGAGCCTACCCGGCCTGCTGCAATCAACTTCTCCGGCGAGTCAGACGCCACCTCTGATCCGAGAGAAATGTTAGTCGACATACACTGGCTCATTTGGCCGATCTTATCGGCAACGGACATCTTCGCCAGAAGTATCTCCACCGCTTGACGGATTTCTTCCTCGTTTCGCTGCCTCACCTCATGCTTGCGGTAGGGTTGAAGCTCGGAAATCAGCATATCCTGAAGGGAAGGGCCAGGCCCTTTGGCACCTTGCACGAAGAAGGCTTCCTGATAGGGCAGCTTCACTCTGCCGTGGAATTCATCGTCTTCGAAGGTCAAATCAAATTCAATCGGTTCATCCGCTACGTAACGGGATGAGCCTTTGGCTTGCAGCATATCCCCGTCCACTGTCACGGTGTGAATCTCAATAGGAAATGGAAAAGGCTCCGCAATGACGGACAATGCATAAGCTTCCATTTTTTCAATGATGAACTGCAATTTAATCGTGGATTCAGGCGTTTGCAGTAGGAAATGCCAAGTGCCTATCATAACTCTTCATCTCACTTTCATTACTATTTGTTTAATCCTTTACATTACGTATGGTCCTTGTAAGCGCATCGGACCAACTTATCATTTACTTAGAATTTGAAGACTTGAAAGAAGTTTCTTTATCCCATCCAATCATTATAGCTTTGGAACCTAATGATGACGCTCCTCTTAATAATGCCCAGCAGATTGGTGGGAGTTGGGTTGTCTACCATACGTCAACTCGGAATAAATAGAATGCTCAGCAGCATATGCTGCTGAGCTTCTGGGTGCTTTATCCTTTACAGCTTTAACGGTCAGTCCAACTATTTTGATCGGAAGTATCTTATTTTTTCTTTGCTAAGAACGCCTCAGCCTGGGCCTGCACTTCCCCTTTCACCTTATCAAGACCAGCGCTTTTCAAGTTTTCAGCTAATTCTTCAAATGCTTTGTCGACATTCTTGACTGAACCGATATAGATTGGATTGGCATATTGCGTTGAAGCATTAGCCAGATTGGCGATCTGTGTCTTGACTTTGTCTGAGTCGAAAGTGAACCCGTTGTATACAAAGTCATCAGTTACATAATCCTTCACCTTCTCCCGGTGGTCAATATAAGACTGCGGCCAGGTGCTCATTGGCTTGAACAAATCCTTGTTCAGGAACCAGAAGCCCGCAGCATCCGGCGGATAGGTATTGTTAGCAGCCGTTACACCTTCCGGCAGGCCGATTTTACCATCTCCAGTGATGATGTAGTTTTGTCCTTCAATACCATAATAAGCTAGATACGCATAAGATGGATCTTCCATGATAAGGTCGAAGGCCTGCATGACACGATCGGGATTTTTTGAATTAGCCGCGATGGAGATCCCTTGAGTAACCCAGGGGCTAAAAGGTGCTTTACCGTTTGTCATCAATGATGGGACCAAATAGGTTTCAATCCCTTTCGATTCAGCAGCTTCCATGGTGGCAGCAATATCTATGGTGTTACCAAATGCTACCGCAGATTTGCCTTCCACAAAATTATCCTTGGAGCGGATTTTATTCGAATACGGATTTTTATTGATATAACCTTTGTCGTACCAATCCTTCATAATACCTGCAGCATATTTCTGCGCGCTGAGGTAAGGCTCATCCACCATACTGTAGATCTTGCCGGTCGGATCTCCGAAATCGTAAGCTACGCCCTGGGCCAGAGGACCACCGCCAAAAGGAGTGCCCGTGTAGCCAATTTTATCGCGCATCAGTTGTTGATAAGGCGTCGGCAGGTCAACCTGTGAGTCCAAGTTCAGGCCGATCATATCCGGATGGTTTTTCTTCACGGCTTCCAGATAAGGGCCAAGCTCGGAGAACCGTTTCACCTCGGTCAGGCCCGCTTCCGCCATAATATCCTTGCGGAGCACAGCTACAAAAACCGAACGATCCGCGGAGGAGCCCGGGATCATAAAGATTTTATCCTCAATCTTGACGGCATCCCAGGCAGCTGGATCGAGGATAGCCGATTTCTTCGGCATATTTTTGGCAATATCCTCAGCTTTCAGCTCATAAAATGCCCCTTTATTCGCCTGTTCAGCATAATAATTCCATTCAGCAGAAAAGATAAAATCCACATCTTCGCCTGCAGCCAACAAAAGCGGGTATTTTGACTGCACGTCGCCCCAGCCGATGTAATTCAACTCAATGGTGGTATTGATGTCCTTTTTTAGCTTTTTATTGAGTGCCACAAGCACCTCCGGCATCCCTTTCGGCGCTTCGCCAAGCAGATATCCCTTCAACACAACCTCTTTCTGATTGGCCGGCGAACTGGTGTTGCCTCCATCCGGCTTGTTTCCGTTTGCGTTATCCGTTTGGTTGTTGCTGCCGGCACAGGCAGACAATAGCATGGCCAGAGACAGAAGCAGCGTCAAGATGAACATAGATTTTTCCTTTGGTTTTCTCACTCTTTTTCCCCCTTTGGTAATGGAAATTTTATATAAATCCTCCATCTTGCAGGATTTATAACGAAACGGTTCTACATCTGCACAGAAGGGTTTAACCCTTTACTGCACCAATAGTGATGCCTTTGACGAAGTACTGCTGGAGAAATGGAAACAGAATTACAATGGGTCCGGTGGCAATCACTGTCATAGCGAGTTTGAATGTTTCCTTCGGTGTGTCGAGAGACGTCATATGCTGGGCCATTGCCGCAGACATGTTCATCGAGGACAGCATTTTATAGAGCAAGTACTGCAGCGGTACATACTGCTCCTTGTCGGTGAACATCATCGGGGTCCACCAGTCATTCCAATAGGCCAAAATAGTGAACAAACCGATGGAAGCGAGCGCGGGCTTGCAGAGTGGCAAAACCATCTGCCAGAAGATCCGGAAATCCCCTGCTCCATCAATTTTGGCGGATTCCACCAGCGGCTCAGGCACGGAGCCCTGTATGAAGCTGCGCAGAATCAGCACGTACATCACATTGAACATGGGGAGCAGAATCAGCACCGCAAGCGTGTTCTTCAGATGCAAATAGCTGGTAATCCAAATGAAATACGGGGCAAGTCCACCGTTGAACAATGTGGTAAAGAACAGGAAGAATGCCAATTGGTTACGGTATTTCACTTCCTTGCGGTACATGACATAAGCAGCCATCGTGGAAATCAGCAGTGAGAGTACCGTTCCAACCGCTGCCACAATCACCGACACGCGGTAGCCAGAGAGAATATCGCCGGGATTTCGAAAAATAAAGGCGTAGGCATCCAACGAGAATCCTCGTGGCAGAAAGGAATAGCCCTTCGCCAGAACCTGCCCTTCATCCGAGACAGAGCCGGAGATCAGGAAAATAAAAGGAAGCAGACATAAAATAGCAATCAGCGATACCACAATATACGAGAAAGCCTGAAAGACAGGCGCTGAGTTCAATTTATTTTTCTCCATGGTTAAATTCCCCTTTCATGCAATCAAGTTAGAACAGCGCGTTGCCCTTGTCATAACGGCGGACTAAATAGTTTGCGAACAAGACGATTATCAGCGTCAGAACGGATTGATAAAGTCCCACTGAGGAAGCCATGCCAAAGTCCTGTGTGCCCACTAGCGAGCGGAACACTAGTGTATCAATGATATCCGTGGCATTCATCAGCGCGCCGTTGTTGCCAATCAATTGGTAGAACATATCGAATTCGCCGCGCATGATTCTTCCCAGCCCCAACAAAATCAGTACCACTACTGTCGGCTTGAGTAAGGGCAGGGTGATTCTCATGATCTTTTGAAAACGGGTAGCACCGTCAATCGTCGCCGCTTCATAAATTTCCTGGTCGATCCCGACAATCGCCGCCAGATAAAGGACACAGCCAAACCCGACCCACTTCCACACATAGAGCAGCGGAAGCAGAAGATACCAGTAGCTGCTGGTCGAGTAGATATCAATGGCCTCAAGCCCCATATTCCGTAGGAACACGTTTACAATTCCGAACTCATAATTCAGAAAATTGTAGACGAACGCGGACACTGTAACCCAGGAAATGAAGTAAGGTAGGAACATAAACGTCTGAGCGGTTTTTTTGAAAAATTTGTTATACGTTTCCGAGATCAGCACCGCAGCCAGTATCGAGAAAAAAGTATATGCTCCCAGAAACACCAGATTGTACAGGATGGTATTCTTCGTCACAAGCCACGCCTTCCCAGACTGAAAAAAATATTCAAAGTTTTCAATCCCGTTCCATGGACTCATAAAAATACCATCTCTGTAGTTAAACTCCTTAAATGCCATAATGACACCCGTCATCGGAATATAGGCAAAGATGATGAAATAAATAGCAATCGGCACAAACATCGCATACAGCACCCAGTTCCTCCTAAGCTCCCGCAGCAGCGACAGACTTTTGGCCGGTTTATGCTTGTGATCCGCGACTTGCTCTACCTTGGTACCCATAAGTAGCCTCCTTCAGTATGTTTTCTCTTTCTCCTCATTTATTGTAATTGGCTTTAAAGCCTATACCTACGGGGCAAAGTTTCGTTCTTCTTTGAAAGTTTGTGATAACGCTTACATTTTTACTGATTTGGGAAGACGTATCCGGACACTGGTCCCTTCACCTGGGCGACTTGTAAAAGACAATCCATACTTCAGTCCATAATTCAGCTGTAACCGCTCTTGAATATTCCGGATGCCGAAGCCGCCCGTCCGTTTGCTTACGGCCTTAGTCAGTAAAGTCGACAACACCTCTTCCTTCATGCCGATACCGTCATCGCTAATATCCACGACCAGATCACCCTTTTCCTCCATAGCAGATACATGAATTATCCCCGTCTCCACTTCCTTCTCCATAATGCCATGCAGAATCGCGTTCTCAATCAGGGGTTGCAGCATAATTTTCGGCACCTCGCAGCTCAGCAGAATTGGCGATACTTCGAGGATTAATGTAATCACATTGCTGAAACGCATATTCTGAATTGACACATAGGATTCAATATGCCGCAGTTCACTCTCCAGGGTGACAATCTCACTCCCGTTCGACAAGCTCAAGCGGTAGAATAACGCCAACTGACCTACTACTTTGGATATTTCCCCATTACCGGATTCAATAGCCATAATATTGATCAGATCCAGCGTGTTGTACAGAAAATGCGGGTTGATTTGAGCCTGCAACGCCTTTAGTTCCTTGTTTTTCACTTCCCGCCCAAGAGTATACGTCTCCTCAATTAACCTTGATATATTCTCTACCATCACATTAAAGTTCGTGGTCAGTTCACCGATTTCATCCTGGTTACCCGGAAGAGGGGAGATTTGAAAATTTCCGTTTTTCACCTTACTCACATGCTGAATGAGCTGACGCAGACGTTTGGTTGCGGAACCGGCAACGATATAGGACAGAATGAAGGTGAGCGGGATGATAAGTGAAAAAATAAGGATCAGCCGGTTACGCATCTTATTGCTGGATTTCTGAATGTCGGAGTAGGGTACAATCATCGCTATATTCATATCTGTGTCAGGGATAGCCTGCAGTCCGAGCAGAATTCGTTTTCCATTGAACTCCAAATGATCCGCCCAGTAGTTATCCTGCTCTCTACCAGTTGAAGCCTGTGACAACATATCTAGAAACTCTCTGGAGTTATGTTGAAATCTGCCTGCAGTGCTGAGAATATCTCCGTGGTCATTGAACAAGACCACAGAGGTATATGGAGTAGCAATGGCATGGTCCAGCACGGAGCGCATTGTGCTCTGGGAGATCTGGGCGCGAACAATACCATCGTTCTCCTGTATATTGTGAGCATTTGGAATGAGGCGCAGAACCGATACCTCGTTGCCCTCTTCTTTCTCTCCAAAGGCGGAAGAGGGTAGCCAGGTGAGAACAGAATGGGAAGCGATAAACTCCTTGAACCAGTGGCTCTGCTCTACCTTGACCATGTTTAAATAGTCGAAATTTTCTGTAGCTGAAGCAAGACCCTTCTTCATGTAGAGCTGAACAGTTTCAATATCTGAATTGTAACGAAATTTCCCCAGTACCTTGGCCAGTCTATTAGCGTCGGTTCCCCAAAGATTGACATCTTCATATCTACTTGGGTCTTCTGCTACCATCGTCTGCACTGTATCATTGAAGGCAATAAAGTTCAGTACCTCTCTGACTGTTTCTGCACGGTACTGCAAGTAGGATTTCGTTTCCTCCAGCATCTTTTGGGCCGTATACAATGCCTGCTTCTCATTTTCATTAGCGGTTAGATGTAAATGCAGAAAGAGCAGCACGACAAAGGGAATAATTATTACCATCATATAGGAAGCAAACAGCTTGTGGCGGATGCTGAAATCAGCGAACGGCTTTGGGGGTTTTAATCTCATTTGGCCATCTTCTCCCGATACTCCGAAGGCGTACAGCCCGCATATTTTTTGAAAAAGGTAGTGAAGTAATTGGCGTCCGTAAAGCCTGTCCGATCCGCAACCTCGTACAGTTTCAGTTCCTTGTCTAGCAGCAGCTCCTTGGCCTTTTCCACTCGCAGCGAAGAAATATATTCCTTAATCGTGCCTCCACTTTGCTTCTTAAACAGGGAACAGAGATAGGTCTCACTCAGCGACACATGATTCGCAATGTCTAGAATTGTGAACCCCTTTTCTCGATAGTTTTTGTGAATATAATGAATAATATCCCTCATCTTGGGTGTTATTCCGCTTGGATCCTGCGAAATCTGAAACAATTCAAGAAAGGAAAGAATATATTTCTCTATACTTGCCAGATCTTGAATACGGTCAATCTCCTTCAAAATATAGCGTCTCTCCGTGTCTTCATCCGTATCTGTGAATCCAAGTTGTACCGCTACATCCAGAATCACAAACAAAAACTGGAAATAGCAATTCTTGAGCCGGGAAATATCCAGATCGCGTGCTGCCCTGGCCTCTTCCGTCCAATTCACAATAAGACTGCGAGCATCCTCCAGTTCGCCCTGCTTTAGCAGTCCGCGCAGACTGCGAACCACGTTCCAATCAGTAGCAAGCTCCCGGTTACCGCCAATGGCACCAGCAAAGATCAATTGGCTACCTTCGCTGTAATAATGCAGATTGCACGCATCCAAGGCAGATCTGTACGAATCAGGAATCTGCATCCTTTCTACCACTGGCTCACCAACCCCCATGCGAAAACGGATATCATCTCCTATGGTCTTAGCTAACTCCGAATACAGTTCTTCCAGCACGTTGCGATGTTCCCGGTAGCTGCTGCCGAAGGCTCCTGGCAGAATGAAGATCAAAAACTGATGGTAATCAAAACCGCAAATGCCCTGTAGTGAAGCCAGTCTGCTGCTCATATTTATCTTCTGAAGCACTTCTTCCTGCACGACCTTCGGATTCTCCGGATATTGCGTCGGATACCAGTACAAGGAAGATGCGATGACGGTGAAGGGTCCTTCTATAGGCAGAAGAAAAGTTTCCCTGCTCTCTAGAGCTTTTGTCACATTGGGAGAACCGGGAAGCGAGATCAGCTTGCGGATCATCTCTTGTCTCAGGTAAGGCAGACCTTCATCATAGGCATCCTGCAGTTGGCGTTCCTCCATACGTTTCTTCTCATCATGCTTTCTGGACTCCACTGCAGCTTGAACGGCCTTTCGGACCTGATCTGGATTGATCGGTTTCTCGATATAGTCCAAAGCGTTCAACCGGATCGCTGACATCAGATATTCTTTGTCTGAGAATCCGCTCAGAAACAACAGCTTGCATGAAACTTCGCTTTCACGTAGTCGTTGTGCAAATTCTATACCGTCCATCTTCGGCATCCGGATATCACAGAGCACAACATCGGGACGAAAGCTCCGGCAAAGTTCCAGGGCAATTATGCCATTACGTGCTGTTTCAACCTCATGAATACCTATTTCCTCCCAAGCAATATGCTTGCGAAGCATTTCTCTGGTTCTCTCTTCATCATCTACGATCAGCAATTTCATGATGCCCCCCCTTTGAGATGTTTAGTGCTGGGATCTTCTTGAAAACAACAAAAGCAGACCGTTTAATCGGACTACGATTAATCTTCAATATACAGTAATTGTACAGGTGACTTTAAGCTACATAATAAACTGCAGGAGGCAGTTCATCAACATGTATTGATAACGGTTTCATAATAAATAATATTCAATTAAGAATCCACTGGTATGAATCCCCCTCTTATATCATAGAGCATTCCCTTCCCCAGACCTACCAGAGAAACTTGTGATTTTTCTTTGAAAGTTTGTGATTGTGGTATACCTTATACTTCAAGTTATTCTTTCAATAAGCAAGCAGCACCTAAAATGAAGAAAGAGCATAGAAGATTCTCCTACAAAATCGAAAGATTGACTGGTATCATCTCCTAACAAATGAAGTTAATATTATTCTGTAAAAAATGTACATCAAGATGAACGTTGCATTTTCAGCAGGTGACGGCTAGAACTCATCTCATAAAGGACATTAATTTATAATGGAGGGATTAATCATGGAAACAGGCAAAATTCATTATTTCAAAGATCAAGGAAACTCATGCGTTATCACAGACCCTCGGCCCCCGCGGTACTGGTACAATTATTTGTGGAGTGAACAAGGATATTGTACACAGGTGTCTCAAATTGGACACGGCCGCAGCTACTACATCAACTCCAAAGCAGATATGTGTATGATTAATAACCAGGATGCAAAATATATTTATCTGAGAGATGATGACACGAACACATACTGGAACATCGGTGAAGGGCCGCTCAATGAGGCTATAGATGACTTTACTTGTGAACACAGTATTGGCTATTCTGTTGTTCAGTCCCAGAAGAATGGTATTCACGCTTCCTGGAAACTGTTTGTACCGCATCAGGGCTATAATGAGGTATGGGTGGTAAAAGTCAAAAACTCCACAAATCGCGTGAAAAATATCAGTCTTTTTTCCGCAGTGAGCTTTGAACTCGAAGGTTTTAAATACCCCCGCTATTATGAAATGTATAGAAGCTGCGAAACAATATTTGATTCCGATCTCAACGGTGTTTACTGTCAGTCCAAGCATCCTTTTGCACCACATGCCCGTTATAACGGCTATATCTCCTGTTCAGAAACCGTACATGCCTACGATGGTGACCTTGGAGAATTTTTGGGTCCATTGGGATCCATCACCAAGCTCGACTCCATACCTGCTCCCTTATTCCAGCGGCCTGATGTTGTTATCAAAGGCCGGGACTGTACAAATTCCACAACTACACTTTCCAATTTGGGAGGCGTGCTGCAGAATAAACTATCTTTGGCACCTGGTGAGGAGAAAGAGCTCTATTTTGTTATGGGAGTCAGTGAGACCCTGAAGGAAGCTGTTCAGACTGCGGACAAATATTTCGATAAGAACCGACTCGAGAAATCATTGCTTGAGACCCAGGCACATTATAAATCCAAGTATAAAAGCTTGAGTGTAAATACACCTGATGATAAGCTCAACATCATTATGAACGAATGGGTAAAGAAGCAGATTGATTTTTGCATAGTCGGCAAGAAAGGAGTTCGGGATAATCTTCAAATAGCTGTTGCTCTGCTGAATTATCGACAGGATCGGGCCAAAGAAGAAATTATCGAATGCTTGAGACATCAGTTCAAGGAAGGCCATGCAGTACTTACTTGGTTCCCCTATGACGACACTCGCTACTCGGACCAACCCTTCTGGATTATATGGGCGGTAATTGAGCTGATTAAGGAAACTGGAGATTATTCGCTCCTTGATCTAGAGATCGAATATCAGGATGGTGGCTCTGGAACGATACTTGAGCATATGAAGGCAGCTGTCAATCGCTTGATTGAGGATAAAGGGACAAATGGCTTGGTACGTATCATGTTTGCAGATTGGAATGATGCTCTGAATATTACAACTGACCCTGAAGCAGAGTCAGTCATGCTCTCAGAGCAGTTCTGCTACGGCCTGCGAGAATTGAGCCAACTGATGCAAATTGTCGGAGATAGTGACTATGCCAGTTACTTAACAGAACAGTACGATCTGCTCCGTCGGGCGATTAATGAGTCAGCCTGGGATGGAAACTGGTATATGCGTGCGCTGAGCAAAATAGAAAATATCGGTTCCAAAGACAGTGAAGGCAGCAAAATTTATATCAATGCCCAATCATGGGCTATTCTTGCGGACATTCCGAATGAGGAAAAACTTCCAAAAGTGTTGGAGTCGATTGACAGTATGGAGCATGAATTTGGTTTCCCAATCAACATGCCTCCTTATCCGGAATACTCCCCTAACGTTGGGAGAATGTCTGGTATGCTACCGGGGTTATTTGAGAATGGTGGGGTTTACTGTCATGCCACAGGCTTCAAGATAATTGCAGATTGTAAGGTGGGGCGTGGAGAATCAGCGATTCGTACGTTGAAGAAAATCATCCCTGACAGTGAAGCAAACCCTTCCACTCGATCTGGGGCAGAGCCGTATGTCTTTACCAATTGTTATTCCATACATCCTAAGTTTTACGGAAAATCCTATCAATCCTGGACAACCGGAACTTCTGCCTGGGGACTCATGAGCCTGTACGAAGGCATACTGGGTATTAAGCGGGATTACGCTGGATTGCGAATAGATCCTTGTTTCCCTCCGGAATGGGATTCAGCTGAAGTGTACCGCGAATTCCGCGGCAATCAATATCAAATTTCCATTACTAACCCTTCCCATCTATCCAAAGGAAATGTAGAAATCCATGTAGATGGCCGCTTGATTTCTGGTAACATACTGCCGTTATTTGATGACGGGCTGCTGCACCAAGTTGAGATAACGTTAATACCTTAAATGGATAGGATGAGAACGTGTGGAATTTTCTAAAAACCTAATTTATAAAGTGAGCTGACACCCACCTCAGAACAATAACTCCGTGCAGTGCTTGTTGTTTATCCATGCCTGCACGGAGTTTTATCGTCATGGTCTTTTGTTAAAATGCGATTCCTAGACCTACATATTGACGGTTTTTAAAGCATCCATAGCCTCTTCATGAGACATAGCAATTGTATATAAACTTAAAGTAGCGATTGGGACAACCTTCTCGTATTTGTAGAAATTCATCATGAATTTCTGCCAGTTTACAGTTATGCCGAGTTTCACGCTTAAGCATTCGCCCAAGTTTATCATGTTGCGATGCGAACCCACTTCAGGAAGATGACCCTGTTCACCTGATATCAGTGAATACTCCATGGAAACTTACGTTTGACACGGTTCAGTGCGACCCACTGTTGTACGGACAAAGTTATTGCATAATACATTAAAAGCGTGGACTGACCAACATGCGCAATTTCATCAATAGCAAAGTGGACAGCCATTGTGAAAATCCATAGTACGATCGTTACCCTAGTACCTTTTCGATAGACCACATTATTCAACCCATATTCTTACAGTGAATACTCTAACAGCTGCCATACCTCCTGACCTTGGTGTACACATCGGATGCCATCAAGCAGTTCTTTCATCTCCGTATCCTTTAACAAATAACCTACCGCTCCCGCACGTATACCTTCAATAATGTAGTTTTGGACATCAAATGTTGTTAATAAAACACGTCTGTTGATTAACC
>NZ_JBITPI010000085.1:0-4185 GCF_050467745.1 Paenibacillus sp. NRS-1781 | reverse complement strand
CAACTTGGCATTCTCAATCACCAGATAGGCGTTGCGATGATCTGCGATTTCATTGACCAAATCGGAATTCAATGCGTTATAAGCATCAAATAAAGAAATCACATCATGGAAGCCACTTTTCCTCTCTGTATTAGCTGGACAGGAAATAAGCGGGACTCTTCCAAAGATGTGATTATGCTTGCCGATATATTTTAATTCGGGTGATTGATTTTGCCTACTCCGATTGTGTTTATCATCGTTGCCGATTGTATAGTGTAGGATTTCACGGTCGGTATACACGTCCAGATACACTTGCTTATCAAACCTTCTCGTAAATTTATGTAGACCAAGCAATACATTTCTTTCTGCTGTTCCGTCCTCTAACACAAACGCATTCAAAGGAGATAATACTGTGGCTGAGAACTGACCATCCGAATCGATATAGTTCAATTCAAAGCTCTCGCCAAAGATTTCGGATTGTTTCCGAAGCTGTAAATTATGCTCTTTGTCCCAATGACTCATATGTACATCTATATTATGTATGGCTTCATCCTGATCCGACTTGGACACATAATTTACTGGCTTTCCAAGCAGATAGCCCACTTCATTATCCACGAACTTACGAGGGAAATTGAAAATAAGCTTTTGGTTACTGCGACTTTCTTGCATCGCATAGTTCTTGAGAATGGAGTGATGCCCATTGTAATAATCTGAATATTTCTGTTTAGCTATTGCAGTCGAGTGGAGTTCATTTAGACACTCTAATATGATTTGTTCGGTTACTTGCATCTCATCGAATCCTTTCAAAATGGGCTATGTAATTGTTGGTTGTTAATTTCTTCATAAATAAAAAAACCACCTTTAATAAGGTAGTTCCTTGTTGAACTAAAGTTTCCCGTTAGCTCAATTATGCTAAGTTAACAATAATATTAAGCTATCTCAAAAAGTCTGGATTTGTAATCAGCACAGGATCGTATTCCGTTAATATTCAAATGCTTCATCTCAGGTCTCTTTATGCCCAAATGATCGGATTACCTATCTGTAAGGAAGCCTCAAACAGGCTTCTTAGTACTCGCGCGGGTCGAGAGTCAGATCCCTTTAGATTTCTCTGTACGACCTGAAAAGATTTTGGATAATACAGCTCATCGATTCCCCATATCTTTCGGCTTAGAGGATAAGAAGATTCAAAAATTCGTCCCATCTCCAAATCATGAAATCTTGCATGCTTATACTTCCGTCCTTCTTTTTCAACACTCATTACTTCCTGGGCGAACGCTACTGAATGAAAAAGCTCACGATGGTCTCTGTCTAGAATACAGAATCCTCGGTCGTTTAACTGATAAGTGTGCTCGCCTCCAGATGATAAGAACCACTTATCCTCTCCAGGAAGAGATCTCCCATATTCATCATTAGATACAGTATCTACGAGGAAAATCCCTTGCAGCTTGCTTGCTCCTGATTCAAAAATATCCAGTTCCTTTAAAGCTTTTTCGGCCTGATCGGCGGAGAGTGACTTCTCCCCAATTGAAAATAATAATGGGAATTTGTCCTGCCCCAACCGCTCAATGATTCCATAAAAGAAATTTCCTCCTGCGACATTAAAAACCCGGTCTTGATAATAGTAAAAGTCTTCATGCTCGCAAGCGTTCTCCCGCCACTGCTGATAAAGCTCATAGGTTTCGTCATTTACAGATTCCAGTATGTCGATTCCTTCGTCCGTAATTTCCAGCAAGCTTATATCAAAAGGGGGAGGCTTAACATTTCCTTCCTTCACACAATTGCATACTACATAAGCATCCAGGCCCATATTCCCGCTCCTTTTCAAGTCCACTAAGTAATTTTTATATCTTCCATTGATCGTTATAAGATAAAAAGAATAAACTCCGATTAACTAAGCATAATATCCACCCTTTGTAGGATATTCGTGATGTTCAAGATAATGTTTATATATCTTTCCAAATACTTTGATGGCCTTAGCTTGAGATTGGTTGTCATTCTTTAGTTTCACTACTTCACCAATTGGTGCTTGCATCGATATTTCCCCACTTATCAACTTGGGTAGATCAATCTCAAAAATTCCATCTAATTCCTTCAAGCAGTTTCCAAATTTATACACAGCAACGGTTCCTCTTATCTCAACTAACTCGTAGTCCAAACAAATGGCCATTTGCATCCCCTTTCCTTGCAACAATACAAACAACTAATTGGGTAACTGGTTAAGTTCTCCTGCCTATTAGCTTAACAAAATTGGATCAAAATAATGAATGAGTATCTAGCAAAAGTCTCAAAATAATAAGCCTCGATCATAAAACTTTAAACTCTTGATCGACTGAATCAATTGAACAGCCCCATATAAACTATCTGGCGCATCATCATATTGGCAGTTTCGGTTATAATCTTTTATCTGGTTATTATATCTGAGGTTATCTGAATTGAACAGAATATGACCCTTCTTCACTTCCGGCTCCAAGCTAATAATACGTTCATGCTTCTGCCCCTTGGAATGGACACTTTCAACTGGCGTATGTATCTTCGCCTTCCATAGCTCTTCTTCAAATTTTTGCTTCATATAGCTCTGTGCCTGATTGACTTCAAAGCCGAGCTTATCTACAGGATAAAGCTTCAATTTCTCAATAGCCACTTGGAACAAATCATCCGGCAACAGTTTATAGATATTCCCGTCGATGACATACATTTGCTTCGTCTTCCTGTGCTGACCAATAATTGAAATAGCCGAATAGTCATTTTTCTTCCCGGCTTTAATGGCTGGATCAATGTACATCGCCATTTCCATTTCATCAAACTCAGGTAGCCTGTCCCAATACATGATATCCTGAAATATGTATTCGTCTGTTGAACGCGGATCGTTTTGTAATTCTTTAAAAAATGACTTTTCACCCATAGCTTGCTTCTTGCACATCAAATAATAATAGTCCAAATACTCGCTCCACAGGATTTTCGTACCCTCTAGCATTTCTTTTTCATGGGCCATAAAGAAAGACAAAGCCGTATTGATCCTATCCTCGTCTTGGAGATTATTATATTGTCGCTCCCACTCTGACCATAAATCGTCTCGTTCTGAAAACTGAAGCACTGCTGCTTTACGAACACTTCGCACACCTGGGATTTTACCCTTGAGCAGATCGGCCATGATATCTTCTTCATTGAGAATGGTTCCACAGATCAGAATATTCGTATCCCTTGTGCCAATAGGAAGAATCACGTCCGTAAATGTATTTTTAATCTGTTCTCGTTTGGCCTCGGATCGTGCCGTATCTTCCTTGAGCAAGTCATCCATTAAAACTAGCGTAGGACGATGATGCTTATAGTGAATGCCTCGAAGTGAACCGTCAATCCCACGAATCATAATGCAGGAATCCAGTCCACCTTTACTCTTCAGCCAAATTTCATTGTTGTTCCAGCGACTACCTTTACAGATACCGAAATCCTCAATCAGCATCGTATTTGTCTCTAGCTCATCTTTGATCATATCCAAAAACGGCAATGCAATCTGCTCGGTGGCTGATATGATCAGCGTAAACTGTGATTTATCATATAAAGTCGCATACAGCGGAAATAAAAAAGAACTGATCGTTGACTTTCCGTGTTCCCTTGGGAGTCCGAAGGCCGTAATCAGTCCAGTATGGGCAAGCATATGTCTTAATTCCGTGAATAGATCTTTGTGAAACTTGCCAAATACTCGATCAAAATATTTAGGGAAATAGGCCAAGGCAAAAAATTCAATGTCCATCTCACCGATTAGCTTGCGTAGTTCAGAGAAAGAGAACGTTTCAATTAGTTGTTTCATTTTGGGCGGCTTAAAATGCTTCTCCATATACTGTTTAAGCAGCTCAGCTTGTCGCTGTTCTTCTTGCTTTATCGTTTCAATCGGTATAACTCCTTTCTCATGTTCACTATAAAATTATCACAAAAATTTCTGCACCCTTTGCTGGCGGCTCTGTTTCTACAAATAGAAGACCCCCTCCATCCACGACAAAAAGAGTGGCTGCTTACCACTCGATATTTGCCAAGGCTTCAGCCATATCCTGCTGTGTTGTTAGGGTATAAATATTGGTTGTTGCTACGTGATCATGTCCAAGGATTTGTTGGATGGTCGTCAATGGAGTCGTCTTCACCAGCTTATAGCCAAGTGTATGTCTCAGCATATGTGGTGTGACCTTCACGTTGATCCGATCCCCGTATTTG
>NZ_JBITPI010000084.1:0-1531 GCF_050467745.1 Paenibacillus sp. NRS-1781 | reverse complement strand
TAAAATAATCTTGTAAAACAACATTTTTATAGGATACTTCATCTTTTACATCCCACCACGAAGCATCAAAATGGTGTACTGCTAAATTTTTACCATCATATACATCAATGGTTAGTTTATTTGCAGGATAAATTTTAACATTATCCTTCAAGGTCTGCATCTTCCCATTTAATTTTATGTTATAGTCTTTTTTCAACAATCCTGTAAGACGAATTACAATATTGTTACTCATATTGTACGTCCCATCTTCCTTTTTAAATGTGTCGTGCTGATACGTCTCCAACCATTTTCTTGCTAACTCAAAGCCTGGTATTCCTCCAAAAATAGCCGCATTGATATTATCTTTCGTTTCAAAAGCAAAAAAGAAATTACTTATTCTTAAGGAGTCAAGAGGGGCCTTAAGCTCTACGTCCGTGTCCATATAGAACCCCCCTTGTTCATGTATCACCTTAATTCGAAAATAATCTGCTACAAATGCCCATTTCTTCGCCTCGTACGCCTCTTTTACAAATTGGCTTTCATTAATGTCACAATTACTTTCATTCCATTCCACAATTTCATATCCGCCTGCATGCTTTTTCCAAGATTCTATGCAACGTTCAATTAATTCACTCTTCTGTCCATGCCCAAACCAGAAATAATGTAGCTTCTTAGGAATTAATTTCATCTGAAATAAGTCATTTATCGACTTACTTCGTATACTCTTTTGATAGTACTCATTCTTTTGAAATAGCTCCTGGTTCTGATAGGCGTATTCCAAAAAATCATCCGCAAATGCTGGCTTGAATTCTATAAATGTAACTATACTCTTATATACTGCAAATACTGCTTCTCTCCTGTAATTAGCGTGAGCGTTATCTAGTACCCGTTGCCAAGAGCTAATTACATCCTTTGTTCTTTCATCTGCACTATAAGTGATTGAGCCACTTCGCTGTCTATAATTATACAAAGCTAATTCCAAATATCCCACACTATGAGCATAGGAAAGTAAGATTGGAGTCGTTCCGATATCTTCATACCATCCATCAGTAAACTCAGCTATCTGAAAAAATTTCCTGTGATATAATTTGTTGCAGGCTGTTGCCGGGTCAATTGAATTAATAACGATTTCCTGGGGATTGAAATGTACTCCCCTAAACCCTTTGGCTACATGACCTGTTTCCCATCCATCCTGTACGACCATAAAGTCACATAAAACGATATCATGTCCTTGTTGAGTCATCCCATACATCGCTTCAAACATCTTCCGATCTACCCAGTCATCCGAATCTACAAATCCGATGTATTCCCCTTTAGCAAATTTCAGTCCATAATTACGCGTATCACCCAATCCACCGTTGGGTTTTGTCATTGACACAATCTTGCCAGGGTATGCTACTTCAAATTCTTTTATGATTCCGAATGATTGGTCCGTACTCCCATCATTCACCACAATAATTTCAATACTTTCTAGTGTTTGACTAACTAATGACTCCAAACATTTCCGCAGGTATTTCTCTACATTATAAACTGGTACAATAACTGATACCTT
>NZ_JBITPI010000083.1:0-18117 GCF_050467745.1 Paenibacillus sp. NRS-1781 | reverse complement strand
ATTACAGGAATGGCTCCTTAAATGATCAAATATCAATTTTATGCTTATTCCTTCATTGGATTGAATTCATCAACTCATAGAAATATTTGGATTCCTGAGTCTTATTCAGACTATACCAGGCAGCTAATGTTTCTGAAGAAAACACTCCCAGAGCCTTCAAAACGTGTACAGAAAATTCCAAAGGAGCTATTCCAGAGGCAGTGATCAGTTTTCCATCCGTTACAGCAGACTCCATTTTGTAATACTTTTCACCCGTGTAAGTGGGACAGATCATTTTAAGGTATTCCAGATCATTGCTTGTATGCGGGCGTGAATTCAGCAATCCTGTCTGGGCAAGTCCCATGGTAGCACCACAAATCGCTGCAACCCATATCCCCTCCTTTAAACACCTCTCAACGATTTCTAAGATAGGTTGGTGAATGGTTTCTGTCCATGTATCTCCACCGGGTAAAATCAATGTATCTGTGCTTTCAATGCTGCACTCATCCAGTTTGATGTCAGGCAGTATTTTTAATCCGCCCATTGTAGTTACAGGAGTCTTTTCAATTCCCACGGTAACTATTTTGGATGTGGCCAGCCCCTTTTTATAATATCTTCCTGAGTTCAGTTCGGCAGTTAAGTAGCCTATTTCCCAATCTGACATTGTGTCAAATACATAAAGGTATACTGTATTATTCATGTGCACGTTCTCCTTATTTTACAATTCATCACGTGATACCAACCATCCATCGGTAATCAATGATTATCATCATTATAAAATAGCTTCACTGACATCTGCTGTCAGTGAAGCTATTAAAGTTGATAATATTCCATTAGCTCCGACGCAACAGCAACAAGTTTTTCCTTCAAGCTCTGTGGTTCGATTACTTGAATGGATTTTCCGTAGGATAGGAGAAAATAAGGGACATATATATGAATTGATTTTTCCTCAAGCAAAAAGATTGCTTGATTTGCTGTCCGTTCTTTCAGATGATGCCCCAAAAACCAATGCAGGCATAAGTCATCCAATGCCTCTGACCTTCCTCCGATCATTAAAGAAATTAACCCGTCCTTGCCCACTAAATCAGGTAACAGATTTTGCATAAAAAATTCACGGGCCGAAAAAGCTTCGGGACGCTTAAATATGATTGGAGTCCGCTTGATTTGTAGAATCCGATCTGCCCGAAAGCTGCGGGTCTCATTCCTTAGGTGGCAAAATGCAACGGTATACCATTTATGGTTCCAGTAAACCATTCCATAGGGGTCTATCACCCTATTCTTGGGTTGTTCTTCATGGCTTGTGCGATAATCTATTTCTATAGAGAATTCGTTTGCTACAGCCTGCTCCAATTCCGCCAATACCGGCTGAACAGAAGGGTCTCCCACACGGTTTATAACTTCAAGTCCGGCTAAGTGACGACTAAGCATACTTTCCTGCTCCTGATTCGAATACATTTTCAATTTTGCTGTCGCATTGTCTAATGCCTCACTCAAAGGGTATCCGGCTTCTTTTGCAAAAACAGCAGCATGAAGGAGTGCCTTTTTTTCCTCAATATCAAATAGCAGAGGTGCTCTGATAAAATTATTCAGCAAGCTATACCCGCCATTATGACCTGTGTCGGATATTATAGGCACTCCACTGGCACATAGTGCTTCAATATACCGATAGACTGTCCTTATATTTATTTCTAACTTTTCGGATATTTGTTTTGCAGTCATCTTCACGCCTGAATTCAGCATCCATAGAATGGCCAGCATATTATCGTTTTTTGGCATAACATGAACCCTCATCTTTTATTTTCCAACAATTTTTCAGCCTTTCAATCCTCGCAATGCTCTCCACATGTGTCGAGACGATGGAACGGATGTATTCCTTTTTATTATATATATTGCCTATACTATCAAAAGCTATTCCTTCCCACAACACCCCTTTTTCCAGACGATGCCTGTTCTCCCTTCACTTCTGTCGATCCTACTAATTCCATATGAGCCTGTATTTAATTTACCCGAATCCATGATCACGATTAAATCAGACCCAGACCCCTTCCTGACTTTTGAAAAGCACTTGCTCAAAATTACTGTCAGCTTTCTCTATTCCCATACCTCTGGTTAAAGAACAGAGTACAAAAGCGCTTTTAATCGAAACAATTGTGGAGGCTCCAGAATTCGTTAGCAACGATACGATATTGGATGAATATGTGAAGCTTATATCAGAAGGTGCCACTAACGTTCAGGAAGCAGCAAGATGTCTAGGTGCGTTTATCGCCTCCGGCTCTACAAACAATCAGATATTTTTACAATTGGCCAATAAATTAAATACTAAATTTGCCGTTGAAATACTAGTTTCAATGGGACGTTCTAATTGGGGAGAAATTCCTCATTATCTAGAATCTTTTGCTCAAGAGGTTCAAATAGCACAAAGAATAAGATACCGTTCAGGAATAATTGCAGCCTTTTTATTAATTATTCATCCTTTATGTTCAGAATATGCTCATATTAGTTCTTTATCTTTTGGGTATCCATTTACTGAAGCGGCTGTGAATGATTGGGCGTGGGTAACTCCAAAAAACACAGAAAATATAGTACAAAAGAAAATAGTAACTTCTAGGGAAGCTGACGTATTAGTGAAATTAGGAGGCTTATTACGATATAATACGAACTTGAATTCAAACGAAACTGCAAAGCTTTACACCGAGTTTTTTGAAGATAAAAATCCATTTGATGTTATTTACACTTTACCAAAATAAAAAATTAACGCCAAGAAGTCGCTACGGGAGTTGTTTTGTTTTGTATCGAACTTAGTTTTATGTAGGTAAATAGAGAAAATAGCCTCCCTCAAATGTTTGTATCATCTTTAACTTTTAAGTTCATGTCGTATAATCTGTGTAAGAAATATGAAACACATCTATCTTCTATTCAAAACAATGACTTGCCATCCCTCCCCATCAGAGTTAACATACACACACTTCAACCACGGGAGGGAAAGCACACAATGTCAAATTGGCCAGAATGGTTTCAGGAAGCATTACGCCAAACTCCCGCTTAATCAAGGCAGCAATAATCTCCAGTGTCCAATGGTCCCGCGCCGTAAAGCCTACATCATGCGGAACCGAATTCACGATCGTCTGTTTCAGCTTTTCTTGTTGTTCCGAGGTTAATCGAACAGGCGCACCTGGCGAATGATTCATTTGAAGACCGGAAAGCCCACCTATTTGATACGCTTGAATGTAACCTTTTACGGTTTTTGGACTCCGATTGATCGTATGGGCAATTTTTTCGATTTCTGTTCCTTGAAGATATAAATACAGCGTCTGGTACCGTTCGTACATCCGACGTTTTTTCTCTTGCTTCATCGCAGTTTCGATCTCTTGAAAAGATGCTCTTCAATGAAAGTTATTTATTTTCATAACGTATTACGCCGTAGTTCATAAAAATACTGTACAATTGGATGCTTTAACTTCATCTTCTCTGTCATGTTTAATATTCGCTTTTTTCCAACTCGTCTGTCCACTAAAGCTAGAATATTCAATAAGATGTCATTACTCTCTAAGCTTTCCTCTATAGAAATAGATAAAAACTTATTAGCAACAGCGATAAAATTTGATTTACTTAATGAGGCCTGTGCTGACAAAAGATCCTTTGCATATTCTGATGTTTTTCTACTTCTTGCAATTACTTTTAGACGATCCTCTGGAACGATTCCCTTGGTATCTTTTTTGACCGCTTCAATTTCTTCATTGTTGATAGGAACTTGGATATTTGGATCATTCTTAATTTCCTGCTCCGACTGATACCATCTGATTGAGCTAGTTATATCACTCATATTGAGTACGTTCTTTTTATCTACGGCAATATAACAAATTCCAGATTTATCAGGTAAATAACGGTAACTGGTTGCCCGGTATTCTACCCTTCCATATAACGCAGGACAGAGGAAACTCTCCAGATGTTGCTTCAATTTGCTCCAGGACATGTATCCTCCTATGTTCTCAAAGCCTACTACCAGTATTTGCAACTGTCAGGCTTTCTTTTTTAAAAGATGAGGCAGTTTATTTGAATCACTCTGTATCTTACATTCATTAACTTCTTAAACTGCTTGAGTTCCTTTTTCAATCGGACAATACTCTCCACTGTACTACCACTTGCCTGTAAAGACTGGAAGTGCTTCTCTGACTGCTTTATTGCTTGCGCCGCATTGGACTCTACCCGCCCATGACTTCCTTCTCACTGAGGGATTCAGCCATGTTACGAATATCATCCAAGATTACGCTTTTGAGTTCTTTTTCCTTGACGCTATGCTGACTACAAACGTGCTTACCATGCTTATAGTAGTTGCCGCATACATAGCCCTTTCGATAGGACTAGCAATATCAATTCCAACTTCTGCTCTGTAAACTACACCTGACTCTTGAGTCACAGACAAAAAAGGGAATTTCTCATGTTCTTTCTCAACTATCAGATTCAATATATCTTTAGCCTCACGCTGTTCCCAAGCGAAAGCCTAAAAAAGAGTCGAGAAATAATATCCTTGACCCTTTCGTCAATTTCTACACATTAATACCCAAAATTTTCAACTGTTCATTGATTTTAGCTTCAAGATCAGCGATTTCTTGTTTGTCTTGCTCTAATAGCTTATTCACTTCGGCAAGGTCAATGACCTGCTCTTCTTCAAACGTATCCACGTAGCGAGGAATATTTAAGTTAAACTCGTTTGCTTTGATTTCTTCAAGTGATGCCACGCGAGCATATTTATCAACATCCACACGATTTCGGTAAGTTTCGATAATCTTGTTAATGTTTTCATCAGTAAGTTTATTTTGATTTTTACCTTTTTCAAATTCATTGCTTGCATCGATAAACAAGATGTCTTTTGTTTTACGATTTTTTTTAAGTACTAAAATCGTAGTTGGGATGGATACACCGTAAAACAAGTTAGCAGGTAACCCTATAACTGTATCAAGATAGTTTTTCTCAATGATCGTTTGACGAATTGTACCTTCTGCTGCGCCACGGAACAAGACGCCATGCGGTAATACAATTCCCATTGTTCCAGTATCATTCAGATGATACAAGCTGTGCAAAATGAATGCATAATCTGCTTTAGTTCTAGGAGCGAGTTTACCATATTCCCTAAAACGTGGATCTTTTAGTTTCGTTTCGCTATTGTCCCAATGAGCAGAATAAGGAGGATTCGCAACCACGGCATCAAATGAGCGTGGGTGGTCAGTTCCTTTTGCATCTAGTCCATCAGGCCAATCGCTTTCAAGTGTGTTAGCATTAGAGAGAGTCATATTGTTAAATGAAACACCATGCATCATCAGATTCATACGAGCCAAGTTGTAGGTTGTCGTATTCTTTTCTTGACCATAAAATTTAATCGCCCCTGGTTTATCTCCACCAGGCAACTCACCTTGAACCGTTAACAGCAATGACCCAGATCCACAAGTCGGGTCATATATCGAAAAAGTATTATCCGATTCTTCTAGACCGTCTGTTACGATTTTAGCCAAAACTTTAGAAACTTCATGAGGCGTGTAGAACTCTCCACCTTTTTTACCTGAACTTGCTGCAAATAGACCGATGAGGTATTCATAGATGGCGCCTAGAATATCTTTGTTGTCTGCACCTTTGTAATCAATGCCATTCACAAGCTTTACAATTCGGTTAAGTGATTTCGCACGTTCATTGGTAGAAGAACCTAGACGCGAGTCTCCAAGATTGACGTCGTTAAATACACCACGAAAATCTTTCGCAGCTTCTTTGTTTAATTCAGCATTCTTATTGAAATTATCAAAAAAAGTTTGATAATCACTTGGAATCACCATGCTATTATCAATCTTTTGAACTAAAGACTCCCAAGTATCAAGTGGTGCAATGGCATAACCTAAACTTGCAGAAATATCTTCTAAGTAATCATTCAAATCGTCACCATTCGCTTGTTCTACATAGGCATTATTGATCGATTCACCATCGGTAACATCAATCACATTATTTTTAACTAAATACTGTTCTTGATGTTCTGACAGATAACGATAAAACATAAAAGCTAAAATGTAGTTCTTATATTCTGAAGCATCCATGCTTCCACGGAGCTCATTTGCCATCGCCCACAGTTTTGTTGTGATCGTTTGTAGATTATTGCTCATATTGTTATTTTCCTCCTATATAAACATTTGTTGCAGTAATGCTTTCTTCTGTTCTTGCAAGTGTTCCAGCTTACGCTGATGAAGGGTGATGAGGTGGTCGAGGGTGGAAAAATATTGTCCGATACACTTCTGCTCATTGAGATTTGACGGTATATTGATGCTTAATTCAGTCAACATATCCATGACGATGTATGGAATGTTCCCAGTTCTTGCTTCCTCTGCAATTTTTTTGGGAAGTCTTTTTCCTATTTCCGAAAACAGAAATTCTCTATTGGCTTGAAAATCCGTTAACACGTAAGTTCGTTGATATGCGTTGAATTTTCCATCTGCTAAGTGCATATATCCAGCCGTCGCTCCATTACCTGCTATTGTTATTGCGGGACCTTCAAATGCAGGAACATCTATTCGATATTTCTTAATACCTGATGTGTAAAAATCAAATTTACCGTCCTCAACCATTGCATTTGCGTCCAGCTTTCCAGTTGTTACATTAACGACTTCCCCAAGCTTACGCTGTTCCCAAGCGTCAGTGAATTCGGGGAAACGAACTTCAGGGAAATCTTCGCCATTTTTCGGAAATATTTTTTGAAGCAAACCAGCCTTCAAATTTTTCACGTTATTTAACTTACGCTGATGAAGGGTGATGAGGTGGTCTATTTGAAGAAATAACTCCCCAATTTTCCTTTGTTCTTCTAATTTAGGGTAGAGTAAGTTCACTTTTTTTAAATCAGAATTCTGTAAATGAACAACAGATTTCCCTTGAGCACGTTTTGACATTTCTTTTTGCTGTGTACTGTTTGAAATTGTTAAAGCTAAAAATGTAGGATCAATTTCTTGGTTGGGCTTTATGATATTTAAGTCCCCGCCAAGTATAAGCCCCGATTTTCCAATTACCGATGCTCTTGAGATATCTTCTGCTGTTTCACCAGATGCAGGGACAACAACTTCATTTCCTTCACTTATTACAGATTTGTCTTTCAACTCTACAAATGTATCAACATCATTAATTACAGTTTCGTACTTAGTATAAAGACGACCATATAAAACGATTGGCAAACCGGTTTCGCTTAAATCATTCTTCGTATAACCGCTCCCTTTTGAAAATTCTGCGAGATCTCCCAACCTACGCTGTTCCCAAGCATCAGTGAATCCAGGAAATCTTAATTTAGGTGCATTTTCTTTATGTTCGCTCATTACTGCTCTCCCTGTATGGTCTTAATGACTCGATCAAAATCAGAAACTTTTTTTTGATGCTTGTTAAATTCTTTATACTCGCCAATAGCCTTCTCCTTAGCTGCACTTTGTGAAATGCGCCCATTTCCATCCAAGATTTCATAGCGATTGAATGTTAAGAATTCATCAATGCTTTTCGCAAAGTCTTGCATTCCCAATAAAACCTCATCTTCGAGCAGACGCTCAACATAATCAAAATAAGCTGATACGTTACGCTCCAGACTGCGAATTTCTTTTTCTGATAGATAATTTTTCGCCACGGATACGTCGGATTGTAAGATCCGGCCATCGGGCGAGTTCTTCCAGGAAGTACGCCCCATGTGTTCTTTGTCTTTATCGGCACTGTCATACACGATTTCAGCCGCCGTTTTGCCTGTAATCGCATAATGAAACTTGTTTTGAACGGTCGCATAAAACTTCTTCGTGACGTCTGCGTTCCTGTCGTAGTCGTATGAAATTTCCGCAAATACATCCGATATTTGCTGCCAGATCCGCCTTTCACTTGCTCGAATGGAACGGACGGTTTCAATCAGCTCTCGGAAGTAATCCTTGCCAAAAACATGCTCACCTTGTTTCATACGTTCAACATCAATTTTAAAACCTTTAAGAATGTAATCTTTCAAGACATCCGTTGCCCATATACGGAACTTTGTTGCCTTTTGTGAATTGACACGATAGCCAACTGATATAATTGCATCTAAATTATAATATTTTACTGGTTTCGTTTGTGTTTTTCCTTCTATTGCACCGTGTTGAGTGGTATGTGCAATTTCTGCACTAACCACTTTTTCATCCGCATCATACATTAAGAATTGTATTTCTTTCATCATGATCTCCCATCTATCCCTCTGATTGAACGGTTTCGACCTTGTTAACTTTTGACCAATTCATCCGCCAGTTCGTAAATCGCGTCGCGCAAACTATTTCGATATTTCATTTTAGATAAGGACTGTACTGTTTCATCATGAGCTAGTAGCGCATAATTAGAACTAGCTTGGGCAATAATGTCACGGATTTGACCTGTATCATCCAAGTCTTGTAAGCCGTAGCGATGGCGACTAAACAATTCTCGCATTTGAGCGCTTGTAATAATATCCGTGATTCCCCACTTCACTCGGAAGTCAAGAAACATGCGATCCAGGCTAACATTGTTCGCTTGCTGGATAATCTCTTCACTGTCACTTAGCTTCACAGGATATTCGAAATTAGAGCCTGCAAGTGGGAAGTAACCTTTAATAATTGCAGTAGCCGCATTCACAATCTTGGTTGCATAGCTTCGATCATCCAACCCATTGGCAAATTGATTGATCTTTTCTTGCGTCTCTTTGGCTTCTTGATCTTTACCTTCGTGAACTTGGTTCAATAATTTTTCCACGAGTTCAGTCAGATAATCATAATCCACTTTAACATCTTTCACATGTGTCATTCGCAGTTCAATTTGATACACAGGGATTTTCTTCTCTTTCGCAATATGCGACTTGAGTTCATTGGTTAACACGGTTGTCAACATGACTTCTTGCTCTGAAGTCATCCCCAGCTTCTCCACTAACTCATCTGGATCATCATAGTTAAATCCGACTTGTTCACCATCAACTTCATCTGGATCATACTGCTTTAATTTGGCCATTCCTCTGTTATATTCGCGGAGCAAATCAAGCATCTCTTCCTTTTTCTTTTCAGATGGAGGTAACTGTTGAAAATCAGTCGTTAAGTTACTTAACTTCTCAACTACTTCTTTCACTTCATTAAATACATCTTCAAAGGGTTTGGCAATAATTCCGTCTTCCTGATTAGATTCACGTTGATCTTCTTCAGACAAAATGGCAGAGTCTTTATTGGCATAAACAGCAAGCGCTTTATTCATCAACTTCTCATTTTGAGCAGGCCAGCGGTAATTCACCACACGTCCCCACGGTTTATCTTGCATATCCGAAATGCGATTTGTTCTGGAATAAGCTTGAATTAATCCGGCTCCTTTTAAGGTTCGATCCACATAAAGCGTGTTAAGCTCAGGTGCGTCAAAACCCGTCAATAATTGGTCAACTACAATAACCAAATCAAGAAAATTTTGATCGGTGGCTGATTTATTCAAACGTGAAGTCACGTCTTGCGTATAGCCAGAAACATCATCCATCCCAAAAGATGTGCCAAATTCAGCATTATAAGCTGTAATGGCATCGTACAAACCTTGATTGGCGGCAAGCATACCATCGTTATTCGATGTATTTTGACTAAATGTCACCGCAACTTTTAAGGTTTGTCTGCCATCCTTTTTCTTTTCTTCGCTAACACGTTGAAACTCATTAAAATACATCATCGCCATTGGCGTACTTGCTTTACCGCCGCCCACATGAGTCGTAAATAAAGCATTATACTTTCCTTCATTCGAACGATTACGCCAGTTTTTGAAAATGTCTTCTACCACCAATTTGACGTGATCCGGATTTTCGTCGTAGAAACTCGGTTCAACAGCATCATCCATATCTTCCTGGGAGAGATTGTTGATTTTCTCTTGAATTCGTTCTTCATTCCATTTGGGATAACGTTCACGGTAGAACGCAGGAAGATATTTTTCTTTCATTTGTTTTTCATCAATGGTGGTCTCAAAATCAACTTTGAATCCTAAAACATTACGATCAGCAATGGCTTCACGAATCGTATAAGCATGTAATAGCGGACCAAAAATATTTTCTGTTCGAAGACCAGTGGTCGTTTCATCAAACATCGGTGTTCCCGTATAGCCCACCCAAGCGGATTTCTTAAAAGCTGTTTGGATATTCCTGAATGAGTCACCGCCTGTTGAACGATGGGCTTCGTCCACTATAAACACAATATTCTTATCTGGAGCTTTAAAGGTTTTGCGTTTCACCAAAGTATCTAGTTTTTGAACAGAAGTGACAACGATACTATTGTCTTTACTTTTAAGCTTTCGACTCAAATCAGTCGTATTGTCTGTATTTTGAACGCTGCCCAATGTGTCTTCCGTCGCGTCAGGATCATAGGCTTTATAATTTTCATTGGTTTGCTTGGTTAAAGCGATTCGATCCACAACAAAGACAACCTTGTCCACCTTCGGCATACGGCTTGCCAGCCATGCTGTTTTGAAGCTTGTGATCGTTTTACCTGCTCCGGTTGTATGCCAGATATAACCGATTTTATGGGTACCAAGCTCAAAATCTGAACGTTTCAAGCCCTCAATCACATTCTGTGTCGCATACACTTGATACGGACGCATCACTTTCAACATTTGTTTGTTCTTTGTTCCGTCCAAAATCATATAGTTGGTAGCCATTTGGTGTGCCATTGGAATAGAAAGCATGGAATCTGCGAATTCTTTCCAGTTGCGCACGATGGTATTGTCACTTTTGCGTTGCCAGTTAAAAGCAAAATCCTTATTAAATTTATCTGGCGTAGTATTTGCCATATACTTCACATTGCTTGGTGTTATGGCTACTAAAATTTGCAAAGTTGAGAAAATATCACGATATTGATTTTCATCAGCATATTGATGCATTTGATTGAGTGCTTCATTGACATCACGGGTATCACGCTTTTCCTCAATTTGAATGATTGGCAGACCGTTAATCAATAGAGTCGTGTCGAAACAGCGATTTTGTTTTCCTGCGATAACTGCTGGTCTTCTAATTTGATTGACCACTTGATAAACGGTATCCCCAGCCCCTATTTGTTTTTGATCAAAAACAGTAAGGAATACATGGCGTCCATCGTCTAAATCAATCTCGATTTGCGACACTCCGTTTAAGCCATACAAAAACTGCCCAGCTTCATAAGGCGTCTGAATGTCAGATATTATTTTCTTAACCTGATTAAATTCCACAACACTTAAAGGATGGTCAAGCGTGTTCTGATTGTGTTGTTCCAGGATTGCCTTGAAGTTATCCCAGAGTTGTTCGGTCGTTTTAATCTTCGATTCATATTTCCACCGTTTCGTCTTCACTATGTAATCCACATTGGATTCGTTGACCACAAAATTGCTTATCCCTTCAAGATGTTCAGGTTGTGCAATTGTGCCGCTCGTAAGGTATTGAATTAATTCGGTCTCAAATTGATTCTCATTCATGTATTGCTTGCCTCCTCAAGTTTTCCAATACTATAGCCGTTTCCAAATTTGAAACTCTTTTTCTTAATGCCTCCAACCGTAATTGGTTGAAATAAAGTTCACCGATAATCCGCTGTATTTCTATTTTTGGCAAGTTAAATAATTCAAGCTCTTTCATTTGTTTCAGCGTGTATTTTAGAACTTGAGACCCCTGTAATCCTGTTTGAAGCTGTTTTTTTATGAATTTATCTTCATTAAGTAAGTAAACAAGATAATTTGAATCAACCTTTTCATTCGGTACTAACTTAACGTAGTTTTGCGTGTATAGATATCCCTGATGATTCACACCAACTATAGTAGATTTTCCCGAAATCAAACTAAAAGCAACATCACCTTGACATAGCGTACTCACCTTATCAAAGGTTCGTACTTGCTTACGATCACTACCATTAGAATCAATTCCAACCAAATCATCTTCAATTTCTGATTGTCCATAATAGGTATAAAGTGGCGCTTTATCATCAGGCGCTTCTTTAATCCTAAATTGTGGTGAACCACTCACGAACTCTACTACGTTTTCTAATCTCCTCATTAAAATCCGTGCCTTTCTAAAATTAATTTTTATTATTTATACTTGTATCTTATAAGATTGTTTTTGAAAATGCAAGCGATAACTTTATTAATTTTAAAAAATTACGTTTTTTTATGTAGAAATCATAGTGATAGTGTGATAGTAAATTTTATATAGAAAAAGTTGCCTACCCTCTTGAAGAGCAAACAACTTTTTGTTTTCGTAGCCAATATTAAATTACTTGAAAGTGCTTTAAGGCATTCTCAATCATATCTACCTTATTGGTATCATGTGTTTTGCGGAGAGCGATACAACCGCCTCCACAAGTCTCTACCTGTAATGACAATTGTTGCTCCGTTGCTGTATACGCCAATACACCTCAACTATTAGTCTTTCCTGACCAATAGTGAACAGCACTCCACATGCCTTATGTATGAAAATGAAATATGTCCCAAAACTCAACCCTAAAGCATTTTTTTGAATGCAGGAACATAATCAAATTGCTCTTATACCCTGTACATCACTGCTTCTTATCTCGATATATTACTACCACGCACTCCACATGTGTCGAGACGGTGGAAAGGATATACTCCCTCTTACCACCTATTATATGCTTTTTTCTACTCTACATTTCCCTCCCATATCACCTGCTTCCAAAAATACACATTGTAAATACCCCAACGAATGGGTCATTCTGTAAACAAAATCTCTCTTTTGACCGATAAATACATATGCTGGGTTGTTCATTAAATATCGCCTCTCGTCCTTTTATGCCAAACAAACCTTGTAATACATATCTATCTCGACTCAAAGCTGTACTCATCCGTGTCTTCTATAATCAGAAGCGAATTAAAAATGACATACTTTACTTGGAAATAATCATCACATCTAGAAAGGAGTCATGAACTCACTTGAGCCTATTATCAGATGGGATCGGGTATGAAAGCCTACGCTTTTATGGTCCCTTTCAGCCGCAACACATCGATCAACTTCAAATAACACGTACCATCAATGATCATACCTTTTTACATATCAATGGTATGCTCTCAGAAGAACAAGGAGCAGCTTGTATCGGGCAAAATATGGAGCAAGAGCCGATTGTGATTCGTCAATTGGATGATCAGGGACAATCGCTAAGAAGACTGTTTCACGGGATCGTTACGCAAATGTCCGTACATTGTATACGTGGAGTATACACCTTTGAATTGGAGGCTGCTTCCCATTCCTATCAAATGGATATCAAGCTGAAAAAACGTTCCTATCAAGATATTCACCGCACTTATGATGATCTGGTCACCTCGATGGTTCGTAAATATGAGTATGGAGATGCCATTGATACCGTAACTAATTATGCCAAACTGGATACTTTTGTTTTACAATATGAGGAGACGGATTGGGCGTTTTTAAAACGTCTTGCTTCTCGCTTTGGTTCCGTACTTGTGCCAGAGGTAACCGCAGCTTCGCCCAAAGTTTTCTTCGGGATGCCAGAAGGCAAACAGTACAAAGTAGAACGAGATGTATTTTATCGGGTACGAAAAACGTTTCATGAGCTGGATGCGGAAAAGCCGGGAGAACAACGTGCTGGCTCTTATGTCACCTATACAATTGAAAGTCTACAATACTATGCGCTAGGAGATCTCATCACGTTACCCATCGGACAAGGCAAAGAGTTGGTCGTCGTTCGGGCAGTGACACGGTTAGAGGATGGCTTACTGCGTACCCGTTATGATCTCCAAGCGGAACAGAATATTCGCTATGCCCGGTATGAAAACGATCAGGCCACCGGGATTTCGCTGACAGGAACGGTGCTCAAGGTACAGCAGGATTTCGTACAGCTTCAACTGGACATCGACCCGAAGCAAGATCCTGCCAAAGCCTGCTGGTTTCCCGTGGCGACTCGATATGTAGCCGAAGAACATAGCGGTTGGTACGATATGCCTGAGATTGGGGAACAAGTAGAATTGTATCTGCCTACACACCGCGAACAGGATGCCTATGTGACGGATTCACTTCGACAACAACGCCACACAAATGGACAGCCGAATGTGAAGGTATGGCAACATGTGCAAGGTAGCGGCGTAGACATGTCTGAGCATGAATTGACCCTGTCCACCTCGGATGGATTTTCAATTACACTGCACGAGGATACTGGCATCACCATCCACAGTCCGGGGGATGTACAGATTCAGGGTGGTCATGTGAAGCTCGATGCAGGTGAGGAACTGTCGCTCGAAGCTGGAACAGCGCTGTATCTCAAAGGTGGAGAAAGTAGCATGGTGCTCGATGGTGAGACGGATACCAAAGCTCCAGTGATTTATCAGGAAGGGACAGTGAAAGCTCCCGTTTTTGTGATGGATCTCCCTCCTGTGCCTGAGCCACCATTGATGAGTATAAAAGCATATGAAGCAGCTCAATCAGCAGCCAAAAGCAGCCAAGCCCCTACTCCTAAAGCAAAAGTTACGACTCCAGCAGCGCTTCAACAGGCCAATGCTTTGATGGGGACGATATCCAAACTGTTAGGCTCCATTCCAGCAGTGGGGAACGTAGCCAATGTGATGTTGAATACTGTTGGTGGGCCAGCAGGTAAAGTAGCAGCAACTTTGTTACAAGCAACTGGAGCCATCCCTATTCGAAGTAAGGGAACACCTACGATTGGAGACAGTGGTAAAGAAACGGGTTTACATCCGTTGAAACACTTGGCTGGTTTAGCGATGCAAGGGCTGATTAGTCAATACGAGCACGAGCAAGCTAGACAAGCCTATTATAGCAAGTGGATTCTGGGGAAAGTGTATACAAGTGCGCGTCATGTGGCAGATTCCGGTGGCCCACTGGAACTGGTTCAAAACCTGCTGAAAGAGTCGAATGCTATGGCTCATGCCTATCAGCAAGTTCCTAAAAACATTCAGGAGAAATGGCTCCGAGATAATGTAGAAAAACAACGTCTATGGAGAGAAAAGCAAATTAATAAGTATACTTCATTTTGGAATCAAGATGATTATTTTGCAGGCAACTGGTGGCAGAATGAAGCTAAAATGAAGCAAGCCCAACAAGCGTTACAAACAGAAATAGCAATGCAAGGAAAAATTCATCTGGAACAATTAACAGATCCAAATAAAATAGCAGCTATACAACGAATTGCTAATACCAAACGAACAAAAAGATTCGATATACGAACCCTTGAGACGTTAAAACCCGCCTTGAGATCCATGGGTGTAGACCCAGATAATGTCTTAGAATTGGACAACGAAAAGTTGAATGCCTTAATAAAACGTTATAATCAAGGGGTAATTGGGCAAGAATTGGGGGATTTTGCCGAGAGAACAGGCTTAGAAGATTTACCCGAAGAAGCGTTTTATGGATTTTTAGGAGCCAGAACAGGTACAGGTAGATCTGGCGGATTTTATTCCAGAACAAGCGAGCCACCTATTGTAGAGAACCCGCCTGTAAAACCCAACCCAAAAGGTGGTCCAGGTCTAAACAGACCAATTGATGAGGGGCCTGGTAATGGTGGTATCAAGGCTCGGACTACTGATCTAGATCAGGCAGAATGGGACACAAAAAGAGTAAGTGGAAATGTTTTTAAAAATGACGAATATGGTAATAGAAAAATACGTGCATCAGACTTTAAAAAATTCAAAAAAGATATGGATCAATCAGGGATTAAAGTTGTAATTGACAAAGAAAAGGTACCAAAAAATAAAGCTGGAGGTTTTGATCCTGAAACAGGAATCATGTATTTTAGAGGGAAACCATCTCAAATAGCGGCTTTTCATGAAAGCGTACATGCAAAGCAATGGTTAGAATTGGGTAAAAATAAATATTTAAAACAAAGTACCTTAGAAAGAGAAGAACATGTCTACAAAATAATAATGGAGAATAAAAAGAATTTTACAAGATCTGAATTATTTGCTACAGAACGATATATTTATAAATTGAGGAATAATGGAGATCCGGCACCATTTGGATGGCCACCTCCAAATTCTCCAATATTTAAGGGGTGTTTAGATGAATAAACCAAAACTATCTGCATTGCAAGCTTTAGATATTGCACAAGAGTACATCAACAAACGTAACAGAAGTAACAGAAGTAATAATCACTACACTCCTTGGACAATTAACGGTGACATAAACAAATCTGTTCAACATTACGAGAATTTTATTGGATTGACTGGTGGTGCTTGGGTTGTTGAGATAGACTTTAAGGATTTCGAAAAATTTTTGGTTATTTCTGATGTAGAACAAGTTATTTCTTTTTTTATATTTGGAATTGATAGAAATAAACTATCCAAAATATATTCTCAATTAACCGTAGACAAATTGCTCCAAATTTCTCAAAATTATAATGACAAGTATCATTTAGAAGGAGAAATCAATCCTAATCATGGTGAATCAATATTTTTTTATGAAAAATTTGAAGGTGTTGAAGGATATTCATGGATTATTAATATAAAAGTACCACCATCACCGTTTGGTGGTGGTGATATGATAAGTCTTGTTCTTTCTGATGAAAAAGAGTGCGTTGAATATATGTTTGATCCGTCAGGGTACCCGGTTACCCCTCATTTAGAAGATGAAGATGATTAAGAAGATGAAGAAATATTTTGTATGTTACTTTTTTGAAATGCGTCACTACCAACCTATTAGTTGAATAGCATAGCTAAAAACTTTCTTTAAAAACGGACGGAATCTATTGTAGTGCTATACGGCAGTTACATTGTGACAGCAAGATCGTACAAAACAACAAACCAAACATAAAACAACTTGACAAACATGCTTGATAAACTTTCAAAGCTTATTCCAACTTGATCCAATGAGTAGGAGTAGGCTTTTTACATATCAAAATTAGTAACTAAATAACATAGCAAGTTACTTCCTACACAAAACAATGACTTGCCATCCCTTCCCATCAGAGTTAACATACACACACTTCAACAACGGGAGGGAAATGTGCCATGTCAGATTGGCCGGATTGGTTTTTGGAGGCATTACGCCAGCGGTTTTATCAGTTAGAACTAGCCAGTGAACAAAACGCTTCATGTTTGCCAGAAGATGAAAGTTTGCTCGTTCAAATCGAGCAGTTCAAAAGCAACCAAACTGAAGATATTCAACGTCTGCTATCGGAATGGGAAGAAGCAATAGGCTATCAACTAAGTCAGGACAAACAATCCATCTATATGGAAGGAGTAAAAGACGGGATTCGATTGATCCTTCCCGCCATACAACCCACATTTACTCGTTAGCCTACTGATAATGTTATCCTATGGTTTCTCTAGTCCAGTATTTCGTCTATGCTCATTCCACTTTTCAAGGTAAAAACAAAATGCGCTGGTGAGAGAATGGTTATCTTCTCCACCAACGCATTAAATAGGTTATCATCAAATTTTTCCAGTATATCCTGCTGTGTGCTTAGTACTTGGATGATTTCATCGACTCGCTCCTTGATTTTCGCTTTCTGCTCATTCTTTTCCTCTAGTGTCAGCTTCTGTTGTCGTAGCTCGTTTAGCTCACTGGAAAGTCTAGCCGTTTCTTCATCATATACGATCTCGTCAATCTGATTTCGTAGCTTGAGATTCACTAATTCCTTCAAGTCGGATTTCAATTGTTGCATCTGTCCTTCAATTTCTAGTAGTGGTTCTTGCCCTACTTTGCTAGAAAATACTGATTCAATATTGGCTTTCAGCGTTTTAATGAATCCTTTCTTATTCTCATACATCCGATTGAACAATCGTACAAACGCGGAATGTAAAACTTGTTCATCAACCGATTTGGCATCACACGCTGCTTTGCCTTCATTTACATACGTTTTGCATTGCCATACCACTTTTTTGGATGGATTATTGCTGTTCCAGGTTCGGCGTTTAAAAATGGCTCCACAGCATCCACAATATACTTTACTGCTCAGTGCGTATTTACTGGAGTATCTTTTACTCTCCCCCATCACACTTCCTTTTAGTTTGGCTCTGCGTTCCTTCTCTTTTTGTACCGCTTCGAATAGTTCCTTGGATACAATCGGTTCATGGTTGTCCTCAATTAAATATTGCTGCTCCTGTCCTTTATTCCTTATTCGTTTGTGGGTTAGAAAATCTACCGTTACCGTCTTTTGTTGTAGCAAAGCTCCGTAATATTTC
>NZ_JBITPI010000082.1:0-45040 GCF_050467745.1 Paenibacillus sp. NRS-1781 | reverse complement strand
ACTCATATAGAGTGCGACCAATACCAGAGTTAGAAAAGCCCACTTTGTCCTGACGATTTCAATCCACGCACTCATATAGAGTGCGACTATGATCAACGAAACCGAAGCCGTCGAGAATGTAAAATTTCAATCCACGCACTCATATAGAGTGCGACTTTTTTTGTTTTTGTTAATCATATCACCCAAATTATTTCAATCCACGCACTCATATAGAGTGCGACGCGCCTTCACAGGACGCGGAGACTGCCGAAGAATGAATTTCAATCCACGCACTCATATAGAGTGCGACTTGACCTGGGAGCCGAATCAAAGGAACAATTTAATATTTCAATCCACGCACTCATATAGAGTGCGACGAAAAGTGATCCTCATAAAAGATGCGACTGGTCCAATTTCAATCCACGCACTCATATAGAGTGCGACAGCGAAAATACAGCAATTGATACTCTAATGATATCAATTCCATACATTTTAGCAAAAAACGATGCCAAAAAAGCTTGAATCAACCATTGACTTCTACCGAAGTAAGCTGGTTGAATACTTTTCGACAAATTTCGAGGTGCGAAGGACCCGGGGTTTTTATGTGAGCTTCACATTCGCACCTTAACCAAGACGTTACACTCAGGATACCACAAAATATTTTTCCCTCACAGAGAATTCTTTAGTGCTAAAACAATAAGGACTCTGCCCCATCAATCACAATTTGTGCACCGGTGATATGACGCGAATGATCGGAGGCCAGGAACGTTACCAAATCAGCTACCTGCTCGGGTTGCCCGGGACCATCAGCCAGCGGCTGCCCTCCTTCGGGAAACTGAACAGGGATGGTAATCTGCTTTAGCCTTTCGGATTTCTCCGTCGTTTCGTCAATATTGGTCGAGATAGCCCCCGGATAGATGACATTGACACGGATACGGAACTTGGCCAGCTCCAGCGCAGCCATTTTAGCAAATCCGGTTTGACCTGCCTTGGACGTACTGTAGGCTGACATTCCAAAGCTGGTAAAACGCTGATTTCCATTAATAGAGCTGGTAATGATAATGCTGCCGCCACCGTTTTTTTTCAAATGCGGTACGGTATACTTCACCGTCAGAAAAGTACCATCCAGATTCGTAGACAGCGTCTGCCGCCAATCCTCAATGCTCAAATCCTCAATCGGTCCGACAACCCCGTTAATCCCCGCATTGGCAAAAATGATATGCAGCCCGCCAAACAACTCAACCGCTTCCAAGACCGCTTTTTCCACACGCACCGGATCGGCAATATCCACGTCAAAAGCCCGAGCAGCCCCTTCACGTATAGCATTAATCTCTCTCTCCGTCTCTACAATCCGTTCATTACTGACATCAAAAAGTGCGACATTCGCTCCCTCTCTGGCCATTTGAATAGCCGTTGCCTTGCCAATACCAGAACCAGCCCCCGTGATCAGAGCCGTTTTGCCTTCAAAGCGTGCGCCTCCTGCCAGTGTATAGCTCATATGATCGCTCCCTTTCAGTATCCTGTATAATCACAAGATTACCCAAAAAGGGTTACTTTATAATCACCACTTTTGCGCATTTTTTTGTTATTCCTTTGCGATATTTGAGAAAAAGACTAATAAAACATCAATTATCGCAGTATTTCTTCTGCTTTCTTGCTGACCGTTAGTTTCTTTCTATAGTATTCATCCAAAAAGGACGTTTTACAACCATCAGTATGGATGCATAACGTCCTTGTCTTTTTCCGTTTACCACTGCAATTCAATAAATGCAGCATCATCATCAAGCCCTCCGGTATGGGAGGCATCCAGCAAAACCTGTACCTGCTCATCTGGGACAGGCTCACGAATAGGGTCCAAATCGGATAATCCGTCACTATATACCTGTAATCTCATCGGCATATCTGCGGGTATGCTTCTTTCGTACCAATGAGGCTTACCTCCAATCGGCCCACGGCTTGTGGACCAGCGTTCCGCTGTGGAAAAGGTATGATTAAATAATTCGCTGATCTCCTCCGTCCCGTTCCACAGCCGCAATCGTGAATCTCCTTGCCAGGCAAGTCTGAGACGCCCACGGGTGCCGCGCTTTGGCAGTTCGATTTTACCGCAAATATACATCGACTGGCTTCCCTGACGACGTTTATCCTCCAACACCGAACGCATCAAGCCCGATTCATGCTGCAAAGGCTGCCGATCCAGTTCCTCCGCAGCTGTGCCTGCCAACCGTTCGAGGTATAGCCCCAGTTTATCCGCAGACAGCTCCTGCCCCTGTTCCATCCAATCCAGCAAAGAGGAACCCAAATAGCGGGCTGCAAAATCTCCCTGGTAACTAAGTCCGACACCATCACACAGAACAAAACAACAGACAGATTTATGAATACGCACTGCGGCGAAATCCTGTCCGCTTTCACCCATACTGGCAGATTCAGCAGATCTCCCGTAACCGTAACGGCACATAAAACGGCTATGATGAGTCGATAGTGGCTGATCACCCGTCTGAGAGCTGATGTAGGCAAAACGCTGCGCCAGCCGTGCATTTATTCCCTTCCTTTTGCTCGTGGGGAGCAGAGACAGCAGTGGATTCATGCGTTTTCCTCCTTACCGTACAGGCGTTGCGGCCGACATTTGAAAACCGATGGACACCAGTTCTGGACAGGTTCCAGGCAGCATCATAACTGCTCCCTCACCTAGCTGATAATCTGCCTCATACAGCATTTCCCGATAGCTTTCAGGAAGTACAGAAGACATATTACGCAATTTCACAGCATGTTCATCCTGTAACGGCGTATTATGCGTAAGACCTTTCCAGCGGCGGGGGTCCTGAATAGGCGTTTCCAGTAGTCTGTCCGATAAAAATATGTTTTCCACCAGTACATTGCCGTCCGGTACGCTCATACTCATAATACGCTTGGCAATCGGTTCTGGATCATCACCTGTAGAAACACCATCCGTCATATGACAAACCAAAGGCGCAGGGCAATCCTGCATCCCCGGCAGCTCCGTTTGTAAAATACGCTCGGCTTGCAAGAAAGCCTTTGCCGAATCTGAAAAGCGTTTGGGCGTCAAATCGGGCAACGAACCCAGCGCCGCAATTTCATCAATCCCCTTCACACCGTTGAGCAGATCATATACGTCGTCACTATAAGCCAAAATCGCAATCCGATAGCGTGCAGTCAGCCGGTTCCCCTTAGTCGAACGGAAAACCATCTGCCGAATCGCCAGTGATATGGCTTCGTAGACGACATCAATTCGCCGCCGCCCGTCCATAAGCATGTTCATTGACGCGCTAATGTCAATCAGGTAAATGATCAGGGCGGGGGTACGCTGTGAAGCCTGTATGGTATAATTCATCGTTTGCACACGCTCCCCTCAGTTAGCTTCTATCAAACTTCTGCCATTCAATCCATATCTTAAATTATGAATAATTAAATTTTAGGTAGTCTGAAATTCGTATCGCCTAAAAAGTTATAGATAGAGGAAGCGCGATACCCGACTTCGCCTACCGAACGATAATAGGATGGATTACTATCATATAATGCTCTAAAACGATTGGCAAAACCCTTCGCCTTCGCCGTGCTCCCGCCCTCCTGAGAGGCATATGCCTTGTTATACAGGGAAATAAGCTGGAGAACATTTTGTTTGTTACTTGCATGAATGGATGTTTTTTGCTTTTTCTTCGCCTCTGCCGCCGCCTTACGTGCTGTCTCTTCCTGCGCTGCTCGGGCAGCCTGACCCTTTTTCCAAGCCAAATATTTTTCGTACTTTGCCTGCTGATCATACGCTTTTTGCTTTGCCAGTTTGGCGCTTGTCTGCTTGTTTTGTTCCTTTTGAGCGAGGTAGGCTTCATATTTTACCTGCTGAGCTACAAGGGCCTGTTGTTTTTTCTGCTCTTCCTGCTGCTTTTGGGCAGTAAGAGCCTGCTGTTTGGCCTGATGTTCAGCTTCCTGCCGTTGCTTCTCCGTCAGTGCCTTTTGAGCAGCCTCCTGTTCAGCAGCCAGCCTCGCTTCCGCCGCCTTTGCGGCTTCTTCCTGTTTGACTGCCTCGATTTGTCGCTGATTGGACTGATCCGCCAGAATATTCACGGCTGGAATGCCAACGGCCAACAGAACGACAGCCGCCGCCGTTGTGACAATGAACGTTTTGGAGCGAAACCAGGCTGCTGATTTTTCCGGCTGCTCAGGCGGCTTGGGGTTCAACTGCTCCTCCAGCCCCATAATGGCAGCCGATACCTCCACATGCAGAGGGCTGTCGTCTTCTACAAAATGATACAACGACCGATATACCTCCAGGGCCGCAGCAGGCTTGTTTTGCTTCTCCAGTTCACGCGCCTGCCGGAACAGCTTGTCCGTCACCCCACGCTCACCTTGCTCCTGGGCCACCTGGTTCAGTATCGCAGCTTGTTCCGCTTGGAGTGGTGCAACCAAGGAGGCTGCAGCTTCCCCGGACTCACCAGTAGCTAATGCTGCTGCCTCTGTCGCCTTGGTTTCCACCGTGTCTACTTCAACAGGAATCTCTTGCTCGGTAAGTGCATTGAGTACGACCAGCCATTCACCAAAGGTAGGGCAACTGCTCAAATCCTGACTGTCCCAGGCACGGCTAAACAGCTCCACCAGCTTGCTTCCCCAGCGTGATTCCAGCGACTTGCGCAAAATATAATAACGTTCGCAAGGCGTCTGCATTTCATGCTGGTCAAAATAGCTTTCGCCCCATGCTTTATCGACCACCACACGGTCTGACCATCCCAGCATTTCACCGATAATAACGGCCCCTGCAAAACGATCCGCATACGCGCTCCATAACCCGCTGTGAACGGTACGGTGCGCAGCATACCCCGGCGATCCTGCTAATAGAGCATCCGGACGATCCATTTTGGTACTGTACATTTGCTCCACATCGACCCATTCTACAGCTGATGTGCCTTCAGGCAGTTCCACTTCAGAAAAAAACGGAAGCATGACATTCGGCGCAGATAAATCACAGTGCGCCAATCCTTTTTGCTCCATAGCTGAGCCGATCCCTGCCAGCGCTCTGGCCAAAGCCAGACTATCGGAAGCCTCAAGCTGCTGCTGAGCTATGAGGCAATCGAACCATGTTGTCCCATGAATCCATGGCATCAGCACTGCATATAGCAAATCAGGCTGCTCGGCGATCAGACTTCCGTTTCTTTCTGGAGTGAGCACAACACGCTTGCATACCTGCAACCCGGGGATATCCCCGTACGCTTCCATATGCTCTGATTGATAAACCATAGCCGGGATACGGAACTTTGGAAAAAACACTTTAAGGGCTTTAGCCTCATGTGGCACTCCGCTTTTAGCATTCAGCTGGTATACGATCCCCTGCCGCCCTGCTTGAGCATAAGCCAAACCGGGTGCAGCAGGATGCCGCCCAACCACATAGGCTGTGCCGTTTATGATCAATTCGTCTCCCGGATTCGGTTGAAAAGACATGGAACATCCCTCTCCTTACATCGTTCAGTATGCTAGTTTCCTCACCTTATTATATGCAATCTGTGGATGGCAAGAAAACCGGGTGTCCGAAGATCGCCCGGTTTTTTCCTGATAACCACTATACCAAATGTACAAACCACAAGAAATGGTTCATATATATTGCTTCTTCATGGAGTGGTATATTATAAGGTGATGCTTATCTCGCATCTTACTTCGTTTGGTCAACCGTACGGAATTTATTAGCGATAGCCGTCAGTTCTTGGCTGATGCTGTTCAAAGTCGTTACGAAAGCTTGCATTTGTTTGCTGGCTTCCTGAAACTCTTGAAAGAAGCGTTGTTTGGTCATACCTTCCCATTGACCTTCCATGCCTGAGATGGATTGTGTCAAGCTGGAAACGATCTGCTGGCTTTGTTCACCGCTTTGTTTAAATTGATTGGCTACCTGATCGACCTGTTCCGGGGTAATTAAAATACGTCCTGCCATATCATAAGTCCTCCTTGATGATAATAAATGTTTTGTTTAACTGGTTCAAATTGTACTATGTTTATTTAATTTTCCACAAAAGGCGAAGGTCCTAATTATAATAAGTCCCGAGAATCTACTAAGCGACAGGCTGATCCCTAACTATAGCCGGGTCAACAAAATACCATTCCTGCGGATTGCTGGAAGACGCCTGCTTCAAAATATCCTGATTCAGCGTAACTGCATCCGACGACTGTACACCAGCAATGGCATGCACGACAGACTGCGGGTCCGAAATCGGACCGCTTCCTTCTGAAGGTTGCCCGGGCAAAATAGACGGCGACTGCTGATTCGACCAATCCAGCATTGTGACGGGTCGTCCTAATGGCTGGCTCGCAAATGACAGAATTGTATGATGGTTGTGGTCAACAGACTGGAACTGTTCTGCCTTTTGGTTCAATTGTGCACCTGATGTATGGAGGTAAGCATGTATCTGCTCCGACATTCGCTTGGCCTGCATCCAATGATTCAAGACCGTCTCACGTGTAGATACATCCCAATCCATGGATTGTAACGCCTGCTCCAACCCTGCTGTTAACTGTTGAATTTGCTCCGCCGCATGCTGTAGCTGCCCGCTAAGCCCCCGAAGCACATCCGGTTCAACTCGAATGCGCATATCCATCACCCTTCTTCTGTCGCTTCTTCAGTTACTGCTGACTGTCGCAGCCAATTTAATAATAAATCCACAAACTGATCTCTTGATGCCATGGCTGCAATAAGCCAATCTCCGTTCCCATTAGAGCTCATACGAAATATCCAGTTCATCGTTGGACACAGGACAAACGCAACCCGCTGTGATTCCCACTCCCTGCCGTTCCAGACCAGCAATTGCAGTTCTCCTTCAGCTATACGGGAACTCAATGACTGGGCAAGTCTCACAGACCCCTCTGCATCTCCGCTCGCCTTGGTCAGTTTGCTTTTAATCTGAGCAACACTGTCTTCTGCAGATTGCTTGTAAATTTCATGAAATGCCTGCTTGGAGAACATAAGCGCGGGAGATTCAGGCACGAGCCGATCTCCCCAGCCCATTTTATCAATCACTGTCTCGCAAGCCTTCTCCACATTACCCAGATCATACAGGCGGTACTCATCGGGTTCATCAACGGATTTTACTAGCTCCACGACACGCTCGTTTGTGCAATGGAGGTAACCTTCGAACTGCTTACCGCCCCGCGAATAGCGTATATGGCAAGCCCGGTTAGATAATCCCGCGATAGCAACCCTCGAAAAAACGGTAGGGGGCATGGCCAACTCAGTTCCCTCGTCTACCCGCTTTAAATAACCCTTTTCCAGAAGAGAAGCTTTTACCTGCTCCCACTCTTCTGCCAACTCTTCTGCCAGATAGCCCTTAAACGGATCTTCCACCCCAAGCAGTCTGTCAGAACCCAGAACGCCTGCCAGGAAAAACAGTTCCTTCGACTTGAGGGTTATTAACTTCTGCTTGGAAGCTTGAAACGTTAACATTATGAGCCACCTCCCTTCAAACTACAACATGCCATCGGTCACGAATTTCCGTTATCCAATCCTCACAGTTCACTTGCTCTGAGAAGGGAATTGCCGCTTTTATCCTGGTAAATTTGCGTCGTACGTAGTATCCCTGCCCAGGGGGTAGGACTTTTAGGCCACCAGCGGTGGTATTCGCTTCTGAATAGGGGATACGAAAGAACGATAAATCATTCGAATCCAGTGTTCCGAAAAGCATACCGCTTTGACTCGCCTTAACATCATTAAACCAGTCTACGCCAAAGGTTGGGAAATCAGATGGCACGCCCGACAGCACGACATGCACATTGCGATCACGCCCCAACCGTACAATGGCGGAGAGCTGATCCTTTATCGTAAAATCGTTCAATTGCTTGCTTAGCATATCCGCATCATCAATGACCAGCAGCAATTCGGGATCATTCCCCTCCTTGTTCCGCTGTTGAACGATATCATACATTTGCTGTACCAATGGACCAAGCTCTTCCTCGCTTTCAGCAGCAGCCTTGACATGAGGAAGATGCCGCAATCGTGATAGTCCCCCGCCTCCGTAGCGGGTATCGACCGTATAGACTTCCAATTGACTTGGCGATGTGTAATAAGCCAGCGATATGATCCAGCTCATCAGGAAAGAGGTTTTCCCTCCTTCCATAGGACTACCGACGATAAAATTAGGACCTTCCTTGAGATTCAGTAAGAAAGGCTCCAGATCGTCACTCTGTAGCCCTACAGGCACCTCATAAGGAAGCGCGCCCGAAGGCCCGCTCGTCCGGTCCCATTGCTGAAGCAGTTCCGCCAACGGGATTCGCTCGGGCAACGGAAGAATGGCTGGAGCGTTTTTGCCCTTCCATTCCTGTACGATACCAGCTATGTTGCGGCGCAACATAGCTGAACGCTCCGTTTCATCTTCTCCGGGTGAAGGCAACGCCGTCTGGAACTCCAGCGGCGGGATATGCCCTTTGACCAAAGCCCGACCCGGAATTAAAGGCCCCAGTGTTTTGGCTGGTCGTCCTACTGCATAATAATAATCACTCGGGTCAGACATTTCAAAAGAAACAGCGTTCGCAATATTACTGCGGAACTTCTCAAACACATCGGTAATCCGATTCGCTGTAATGATAAATGTAATACCGAGACTGCCACCTTCACGCAAAAGAGATTCCAGCAGCTCATTTTCATCTGGATAAGCATTACGGAAATTAAGGTAGCCATCAATGACTACGATAATTTGTGGCACATCCTCCACAGCAGAACGTCGATAAGAGCTTATTGTTTTGACACCAGTTTCGGAAATCATTTCCATACGTACAGCCACCTGCTTGAACAGATAACGGAACAACCGCTTGATCCGGTCGTCCTCCTCTGCCATCATAACAGCACCGATCTGGGGAAGTTCCCCAAAGTCGCGCATCGTTCGCCCCATATCAATGATGTAACCGTTCCAACGGTTCGCATGAAAGCGCTGAGCCACCGACATTAGCATTGTTTGCAAAAAGGTCGTTTTACCCATTCCCGGCATACCATACACTGCCCAATGACCATGATCCAGTGATGCATAAATCGGCTCCTGTCGCTGGTTCGGCAAATCATCAACCAGACCCATGACCGCCTTCAGCTCTTGAGGCGATGTTGGACTGTCCGTTTCTGCGCATGGAGACAAGTCAGTTAAATCCAGCAATTCAGGCAGCGGTGGAAGCCACGGTCCCTGAAGCCGTTTGATCCCTGCCTTGACAGCTTCTTCTGCAATATAATCAATGAATATCTGAAGCTGTTTGGGAGCTTCTTCCCCTTTTAAGCCTGAGTTTGCCCGTTCGCCGCCAGTCAGCAGCGCTTCACGCTTGCCGTTCAGTCTCACCTCATGAACGGGCAGTGCGGAAGAAATATCACTGTTGCCTACATACGGGGCACCACTCCAGGCAAACTGCATTTCTTCAAACACCTCATCACTGCCGACCTGAAAATACCCTCGTCCCGGCTTCGTGATCCATGCAGCATTCGGTATTTTCAACATATCACGGCTGTCGCCTTCGCTCTGCACCCGTAAGCAGATACGGAACCTAGAGTTACTCCAGATTTTATCGTCCACAACACCAGCAGGCTTTTGGGTCGCCAAAATCAGATGGACACCCAATGTCCGTCCAATGGCGGCAATACTGATTAGCTCATCCATGAACTCGGGTTGATCCCGTTTTAATTGTGCAAATTCATCAATAATAATAACCAGATGAGGCAGCGGTTGTGCGTGCCGCTGCCGGAGCAATCTGTAATATTCATCAATATGCTGCAAATTGCCCGCATCGTTTAATATTTTTTGTCGGCGGACCAGTTCTGCTTTTAGTGATATTTTGGCGCGTTCGATCAGGTTATTGTCCAAATTCGTAATCGTGCCCACCACATGCGGCAAATTGACGAACGTATTGGACATGCCGCCACCCTTGTAGTCAATCAGCATAAACGCAAGATCATGCGGGTGAAACTCAGCAGCAAGGGAAGCTACGATGGACTGAATAACCTCACTCTTCCCTGAACCTGTCGTACCGGCGATCAAACCGTGCGGACCGTGTCCCTGGCGCTCGATTTTATCATGCAGATTAATCATGATCTTCTTGCCGCCTGCCCGCACACCCATAGGTACAGGTAATGTATCAGGATAGCGGTTGCGCCGCCACCGTTCTGACACGTCCAGTTCTTCCACACCCGCTACGCTCATCATATCGAACAGTGGCAGCACAGAGGGAATATCCGAAGCCGAGGAACGCTTCAAGCGAATAGGAGCCATATACCGCGCCAATGCATCTGCTTCCTCTCTCGACAGACGATCAGGTTTAAAACTTTGCTGTTCAACCTCCGGTGACTCCGATTTGCGAGCATATACGCCCTGCTCCTTGGAAGCCTCCACGATAAGCTGACATTGCATCGGCAAAGCTTCCTTTCGGGAAGCCAGAACGATGGTACACGCATCAATTGCCCGTCCGTCCTCCAACAGCAACGGGAGCAGCGGTTCTTCTTCAATGAGCTGGCTATCTGATAAAACAACCACATAACAAGGGACCTCCATCCCTTTTCCATGACGTTCGTTGCGGTTGTTTTTACGGCGGTTCAATCTGGCAAACAGAAAGTCGGCCAATTGATGGGCGCTACTGCTGCGGTCTGACATCATCCGCCCAGTTCTGTCATCGTCCCACACATGCGGAAGCCAACGCATCCAATTCCATTCACTTTCCTCACGCTCATCATAAAAAGAAGCGATTTTCACTTCATCTGGTGAGTGACGGACAGTCACCTGTGCCAGAATCACTCTTAATGCTGCAAGAGTATGCTCTCGCTCTCCAACCAGTCCAACTACCTTGGATTGAAACAGCGGCAAGGCAATGGAAGCAGCATCCACCAGACGAAACTCTTCCCCCAATTCATCCGCAGCTCCCAGCAACGGGTCTCGGTCATAGCCGTCCGGGCGTGGGATTTGCAGCTTGATATGAAACGGAACTTGTCCGGTTCCAATACGCACTTGCAAAAAATCCTCATCTTCCGGCGAACGCTCCCAGAGAGAGCTGCTACGGTTTTTTACGATTTGAGCGCAGATTTGCGGGTCACCGTGAATTTCATATAGCGTGCGAATCTGCTCTTCGCGCTTCAATTCAAGCTCTTCCCGATGCTTCTGGAGCTGTTCCCGATACATCCGGTCACGTTCCTCCAGCTTGCGCTTATACTCCTTCTTATTGCTCAAATACACAAAAAAAGGAATGGTATAGGATGTAAGCATCATGACCACAGTAACCATCTGGAACATCAGGTAGTTACTGTTGCCCATCTTGCCTGTTTTGCTCATATATACGTAAAAACCAATCGTTACCAACGTCATCATTAACGGAATAAGTATAGATATAATGGAAAAAGACGGCTTACTCGGCTCAGCCGGAGGCCGTAAAATCTCCAGCTTCTCCTCTCGGAGCGCCGGTCTTAATCTCGGGGAGCGCTGGTATAATACATTCAAGACAAAAGTCCCCCTTTTTGCTTACTATTTCATTTTACCAAGGTTTCATATAATTTCATGTGTGTATTTACCCATTTTTTTCACTTTGAAACAACGAACGCCGTCCATATACAGGAGCTTCGTCCCGGGTTGTCGAAAAAGCACGCTGAATACGCACCGTACAGCCTTCCCGCAGACCCGCTCCGATCAGCAGTTGGTCGTCATCCACTCTGAACCAAAGCCCCTCCGGGAATTTTGCTTCCATAATATATTGCATTCCTTCTGCCGGAGACTCACCAAAAATACGCACACCCAGCATCAGCTTCAAATGATCTACCGAGTATTCATCAGCCACCTCGATGTCAAACCACTCTGTTTCCTGTCGTCCCGAAAGCACGGTCAGGATCATCTGTCATCCCTCCCGATCCTTAATATAAACAGTAAAGCTCACACAAAGAGCCTATTTTCTATGAAAACATGGCTATCGTAACTGTAGCATCCACCTATTAGACTGTCAATTTGTTACAAAATACCCACTCGCACTATAAAATCATGACTTTAGTTGTATTTTTATATCTTAAAAGAGTCATATGAATCAATAAACTATATTTTCAGAGTTTTGTAGAATTCGCATATACGTCATTTTGTCGATGGGTTAAACCAAATTCGATTGTTTACCAGAGTATTGTGAACACTTTGTAAATTTTTCAGACCTTTATGTTTTTATAAGGTGTTTTTAAGGTAATTTTAAGAAACGGGCTCTACAATAAAGCCATGAAATAACTCAAGCGAGGTGATTTTTGTGAGAACATTAATTACATTTCAAAACAAACGTATTCCCGTATACTTCAACCAAGAAAACAAACAACCTGTACAAAAAACATTAAAACTTCTTAGCAACACTTTGGAGAACAAAATCTCCAGAGGCAAGCGTGCCCTTCAAAAATGTCTTAACTCTTTGATCAGTATAGAAATTGTTGGTTGTGAAGCCATCCTGCATAGCGTTAGTGAAAATGATTCATTGGCACTGTCCCTCTACTAAGAGGGACTTTTTTTTGTTCCGAAATCATAGCAAAAAAGAGAGAGTGACTTTGCACCCTCTCTGTATCAGCGGCTTTGAATCATGATACATGTAACTAGCCGAACCTATCTTTTTATAGCAATCTGCTTATAGTTTTCTTTTGCGATAACCTTTTTTTGCTGCCTCGTTCCAACTGCTGCGCCTTCTCAATTCGTATTCTAAACAGCTCCACTAAATTAGCGCGTGTATGCTCTTCCCGGCAGTTGTCCAGCTTTTTCAGGATAAAACGGTCAATGGACATATGACTCAGGCTCCTTTACAACATGCTACCCCTGCATTTCAAGGGAATGATCAGACTATCCATTTTTAACCATTCCGCTTGTGGTTTAAACATGTAAGCAACCTGTTGGATAAAGTAGGCTGGAACCTTTTATACACTTTGTTGTTGCTGACAATTCTGTCTGCATGCAGCAGAGAAAAAGCCTCTACCCGCAGTATAGCCCAACATGAGGCTGAGGCCCGCGCCTACACTTACCGGCAACCCGAACCAGAATATGTCCTCCCTGGATGAGCGAGCTGCCAATCGCACCCCTGTACATCTACAAAGCGACAGTTATGTCGAAATAACAGGCAATGAAATATAGACAGAAAAACCGTAAAGGTCACAGAGCGGCTTGTCGGTCACTAAGGCTGTATGGTGACCGGCGTGCCAATGCTCACCTTTTCCTGAAGCTCCAGCACATCCTTGTTCTGCATACGTATGCAACCATGCGACACCAGCTTGCCAATGGACCAAGGCTCATTGGTGCCGTGGATGCCATAATGCGGCTTGGACAGCCCCATCCAGAACGCTCCGAAGGGGCCGCCAGGATTGGGCTGTTTGTTGATGATGGTAAATTGTCCATACGGCGTCTGTGTAGCAATTTTACCAATACCGACCGGATAACTAAGTACAGTCCGATCTCCATCTTTTAAATACAGACGACGATCCGACAAACTCACCACAATACTATAATTCGGCATATACTCACCCCTCTACAGGATATGCCGACCACACCGCAGATTCTCTTGTGATTTTTACAAATAACCTTTCTTCATCTCATCTCATCTCACCACTCCACATCACGTCTCCAGCCACTTCGATTACCGACTCGGCCCTGATTTGTGCTTGAACGTTGATCCTTTTTCCGCCGATCTGCTTCTTTACGTGCCTGATACTCCAGCTCCCGCTGCATTTTGCGATAGCTGTTCACCCTAGATTCAGATAGCTCACCACGCTGCACAGCTTCCTCTACCGCACATCCCACTTCTCCCTGATGCTTGCAGTCTGCAAAACGGCATTTTTGTGCCATTTCCGTAATATCCGCGAAGGTATTAGCAACCCCAGTGGAATCATCCCACAGATTCAGTTCACGCATTCCCGGCGTATCCAGCAGAACGGCTTGCTTTAATATGGGGAACAACTGTCGGTGGGTTGTCGTATGGCGCCCCCGACTGTCCTCTTCCCTCACATCCTGTGTAAGCTGAACTTCGGCCCCGGACAGCCAGTTCACAATTGTTGATTTGCCGCTGCCGGATGAGCCTGTCAAGGCAACTGTGCGTCCGGGTTGAAGAAACGCCTCCAACTGCTCTCTCCCTTCGTTCTGCAAAGCGGAAATAACGATGACAGGCACACCAGGCGCAACCCCCTCCGCTTCTGCCACCCGTTCTTCCACATCGAAACAAAGATCGCTTTTGCTCAACACAACGACCGGATCAACCCCACTGTTCCACGCCATAATTAGATACCGCTCCAGCCTGCGCACATTAAAATCGTGATTCAGTGCATTGACGAGAAAGAGGGTATCTACATTAGTCGCAATCAGCTGCTCCTTCGTCTCAAGGCCCGCAGCCTGCCGAGATATCCGGCTTTTACGTGGCAGCACGGCATGAATCACTGCGTCCGAGACTCCATCAGGCAAAGTGACAGCTACCCAATCCCCTACAGCCGGCATTTCCGCCGGATCGACAATAGCATGTCTCAGCTTGCCGGAAACAGCTCCCCAGCGTTCTCCATCCATAGTCATAAGCTTTACTTTTTGACCGTAATCGGCAATCAGACGGGCAGGGCGTACCTGTGTATTTTCTGCGTGTTCTCCAAAGCTTTGCTTCCATTGATCCCAAAAACCGTTCCAGTAATCAGACCAACCGTATTCATGTATGCTCATTGTTCTCCTCCTGTGAATCATCGTTTATTGCTGATGTTAAAAGTTGATGCTTTTTTATTTTCGTGTTACTCGGTGCTTGTAAATGTTCTCTCCCGCGAGCAAAAAACGCAAAAAATCCGCAGGGAAAACCCCTGCGGAGGGTGTATAATTCAAGCCAAGGCTATCCCAAGACCCTAATCATAAAAAAATCCGCAGGGAATCACTCCCTGCGGATTTCATCGGTCTACTGCTCAACCGAATGCCGTGTAAAAACTATACTTATTCCATATAGTCTTCTACTGTGCATCATCCGTGCGGGAGACAACGTCATACTGCTGCTGAACCCATCCATTCATGTTCGTACGCATATAACATCGCCTCCTCCTAAAATTTTTTTAATCATATAAGTCCACAATTCGTCTGTCAAGTATGCCGCAAACCTTTTTTTTAATCCTTTCAAGTTTCTTTTAGCGCACTTGATCCCAGCGTGTCCACATCTCATGTGGATTCAATTCATACATTTCACGTTCCCTGTACATAAACTGATGCATAATCAGCTCACGCCGAATTGTCGCAAAATCCTCATGATACTGCTTAATCCACTCGTTTAGCTCACGTTCAGGATACACGCGGCCCGGCTCCAGCTTTTCTGCCAGCATTTGAAGCACGATCAGCTTTTTCTTGTATTGGAAGGGAATTTGACGCAGCTTGCCGTCCTTGGAAAAAAAATTACGCGAGACTGTCGCTTCCAGCGTTTCATTAACCTCTGACATCTCTTCCTCACCCTCTCCTTTTTCAAAAATAAACCGCACTGTCGCCTCGGCATGCTGCCGGATCAGTTCAGGATTCAGTGTGAAATATAACGTATTCTTATCACGTCGCTCCTTGATTAGCCCCGCCTCACGAAGCTTGGAAGCATGATGCGTGACAGTCGGTTGGGATAAATTCAGTTTTTCCGCCAACGCCTGACCATGCATCTCTCCACGTGACAAGAGCAGCAATATACGCATACGCGTAGGATCGGCAAGCGCTTTATGATAATTTACCATTTTATCCAGTTGCATCGTTAACCCCTCTTTTCATCACTACATATTTTCCGTATGTTTACCGTAAAAATAAAATAAACACATCATAATAGATATATATCTAATTATATGTTTATTAAAAATGTATGTCAATCATATCAATCTTTTACTTCTTTCTGAAAACGGCTGGATATTGTGTACGCATTGCGGTAGGATGATATTACTTGACTTTTGTGCAGAGATTGCATATATTAAATCGTTCCACCTTTTCAATTTTTTTGTGAATTAGCGCTTTGAAACTTCTTACATACTACTGCAAAACTGGCGCTACAGACCAATACAACGGGAGGTTCATCGAGATGCACGACGTAGTCATTATCGGAGGCGGGCCTTGCGGGCTGTCCGCTGCAATCGAATGCAGTCGCAAAGGCTTGCAAACCGTCATTATCGAAAAAAGTAACATTGTTCACTCCATTTTTCTGTACCCGACGAACATGCAGTTTTTCAGCACGGCTGAGCTGCTGGAAATTGGCGATGTCCCGTTTAGTACGCCTAATGACAAGCCTTACCGTCATGAAGCACTGTCGTATTACCGCAAGGTAGCGACACATTATAACCTGAGCGTCCGTCATTACGAGGAAGCAAAAACGATCACACGACAGGATGATGGTACATTTACTGTACATACGGTGAGCAAGCAGGGAATAGCCAAAACGTATTCGTCACGCTATGTCGTCGTGGCTACAGGATATTTTGATCACCCGAACTATTTGGGCATTCCCGGGGAACAATTAGATAAAGTTACTCATTATTTCAGTGAAGCCCATCCCTACACCGGCACGCGGGTCGCAATCATCGGCGGCAGCAATTCTGCGGTGGATGCAGCGATGGAACTCGTACGTGTCGGGGCTTCCATTGACATGGTGTATCGCCGAACCGAGCTGTCTGAATACATTAAGCCGTGGGTTCGTCCACTGTTTGACAGTATGGTGCAAAAAGGGAAAATCACGCTCCATCTGGGCGCCCGCATCACTGAGATTCATCCGGATCATGTAGTGGTCACCCCGTTGGAGACAGCAGCTTTCCGACTCGAAAATGATTTTGTACTGGCACTCACCGGGTTTCACCCGGAACGGAAGCTGCTAGAGTCTGTCGGTGTCCACATGGCTGAGGATCTGGACAAACCGGAATATGATCCTTCCACGATGGAGACCAATATACCGGGTATATATGTGGCGGGTGTCATCGCTTCCGGCAGCAATGCCAACGAGGTGTTCATCGAAACAGGCCGCTGGCACGGTCGCCAAATTGCTGAGCATATTCAAAGCTAAATGAACTAAGGAGAACACATATATGGATTACAGTTCACTCATCCTGCTGGTACTGGCTGGTCTTGGAATTATCAGCGGCAACTCCACCGTCACCATTGCCATGGTCATACTACTGCTACTTCGGGTAACCCATTTTCATACTGCTTTCCCCTGGCTTGAAAAGTATGGCTTGACGATCGGGATCATCATTCTAACCATTGGTGTGATGACCCCTCTGGCCAGCGGTAAAATCAGTATTAGCCAGGTGATGGAGTCCTTCCTGCACTGGAAGTCGCTGCTCGCTATTGCCATTGGCATCCTGGTAGCCTACCTTGGCGGCCGCGGAGTAACCCTGATGTCTGGACAGCCCATCATTGTGACCGGTTTGCTTATTGGAACTGTAATTGGTGTCGCCTTCTTCAAAGGCGTTCCTGTGGGGCCACTCATCGCCGCTGGGCTGCTGTCGCTGTTAATTGGACGCACTTAGGCTTCCCAGCGTATCCTTTGTCTGGCCGCTGGCAGATGCTATCCATAAAAAAACGTATTTGACCAGCGGCAGACATAAGATCGAAAAAGACAGTCAACGTAAAAAACGAATGAACCGGAGCAATCTGCATGAAGGACTGAATTTCAGTCCCACTTTGTGTTATACTCTTATCGCATAATTTGGTAAATGCAGGAGGCCTGACCGATGTCCCGACAATTTGTAACGGAAGCTGTAATGGTTGCCATATATGGCCAACTGCTTACAACTCCCGCCCCTGTGGAATATATAGTGCCTTACACATCGTTGCTGGAGCTATACGAATTTCAGGATAGCACGGAACCGCTCATGGATAATCCTGCGGACGATCAGCATGTGAAGCGAAAGGTAAGCGAACTGATCAGCTATTTTGAGGAACCTTTGAATCAGAAAAAAATCCGGCGTGCGCTTCAGATGCCCTGGGCCAAAAGCTTGCCCATCCTGTTCGACGCCAACACCTCGCTGATCGTCATTAATGCCGTCGATACTGCGCATTACGGAGAATATTTTGATCCAATCGAGACTGAATTGGTGCTAACAGCCCAGCGTGAGGAATTACCTATTTTGACTGATCAACTGGACTGGATTCACCGAATTATTGAAGCTTCCGTTCCTGTACATGTGTACGACATAGATGATTTTGATTTTGCGGTGGATGGTCCGATGCTTAACAACCCTTAACATGCAGCACGCGCGCCCCAAGGACAACAAAGCGGCGGAGTATCACACAGGTTAAACCCCTGTAATGCGATACCCCGCCGCTTTTTCATGTCCCTAAACGGTTAACCTACACGCTATTTCTAACGTTAGAGCTTTAAGACTGCTCTTCCTCGGCATACGTGTAAATAATGTCGTCATGTTCCTCCAGATACTTCACTTCCAGATGATGCCCCTTCAAGTACCAGTAATCCTGATCCTCCATATAAAACGTAATGCCAGCCGCTTCATGTTGTAATACGGGGTGCTGCGGAGGCTCTACGGCAATTCCCAGAGAAAAGCCCGGATGTAACCCGCCGCCCGAACTATAGCGGGCAAAAAAACGGATCGTATCTCCACGGTTCAGACCAAGCTCCTTGATGTACCACTGTGCCGCTGGTTCAGTTACCTGTATGCTCATGCGTTAGCTCATCTCCTTGTACAATTACATCCTGTTAACTATATCATAGCATGATTTAGAATGACCACCAACCACCCCTTACTCAAGTGAAAATCTCCAGCGAGCGATATACATTTTTTTGAAAAAGGTTTGACAATTCACAAAAGACGGTGTTAAGATTCAACCATACGAGATCCATTTTGAAATTAATTACCAAATTGAACGATTACTCAAATGTTCAGAATGAATCCAATTCAAAGAAGAAAGGAGTGCTACCGATGCTAAACATTCATCTCGCCTTTTACCCAACTCTACAAACACAACAACTTCATACCGGAGCATCTCCCCTGACACATCCTTCTGAATTGGGCCATTCACGTTGTATGGTTTAATACGAGTGGCTGCCTGCGTTTGAGCAGTTTTTCAGCGGTGAGTGTGCTGAATATACCTGCGCGCCATATGATATTGAGATTTAAGGCATATCGTCTGCGGACGGTATGCCTTTTTTGCGCCTGTTACCGGATTGAAGCTAGTGGTAGCAAGCCTTATTGTTTATTCAAAATGGTACAACAACTCTCGCATGAGCTTTACATGAAAGGATGGGATTCCTCTTGTTTTCGGTACTCAAAAATTTAAGCTGGTTTTTTAAAAGAGAACGAAGCCGGTACTCGATTGGGCTGTTTATGCTGATCGCCGTTGGCGTTTTGGAGCTGGCTCCTCCTTGGCTGCTAGGCAACGCTATTGATGAGATCGTACGCGGTTCAATTTCATGGTCCTCGCTCTGGCGTTATATTTTTTTCATTTTTGGCATTATTGCCGTCATCTACTACATTACGTACATATGGATGCACAAGCTGTTTGGGGGTGCAAATCTGGTGGAGCGCCTGTTGCGCACACGCTTTATGAATCATCTGCTGCGGATGACACCTCCATTTTTTGAGCGCAATCGTACGGGTGACCTGATGGCTCGTGCTACGAACGACCTTCGCTCCGTCGCTAGTACTGCGGGCTTTGGCATGCTGACGCTAACGGACTCCACAGTTTACCTGAGCGTCGTGCTAGTCGCCATGGGTACCCTGATTAGCTGGAAGCTGACACTGGCGGCGGTCCTGCCGCTGCCATTCATCGCACTGGCAATGAGCATTTACGGCAAAGCCGTTCACGAGCGCTACACGCTGGCACAGGATGCATTTGGCGATATGAACGACCAGGTGCTGGAATCCGTGGCAGGTATCCGGGTTATCCGCGCCTATGTACAGGAACGGATGGATGAAAAACGGTTCGCCGATATTACCGATGACGTATTTCGCAAAAATCTAGCGGTCGCCCGAATGGACGCTCTCTTCGAACCAACGATCCGCTTATGCGTAGGGCTTAGCTATGTGATCGGACTTGGCTATGGTATTTATTTGGTATTTCATAACGATATTACACTGGGCGAGCTGGTATCCTTTAACATGTATCTGGGGATGATGATTTGGCCGATGTTTGCCATTGGCGAACTGATCAACATTATGCAGCGCGGTAGCGCTTCCCTCGATCGGGTGAACGAAACTCTCCATATGGAGCCGGACGTACAGAATGCAGCTCAGCCTGTAACGGTTAACCACCCCGAGTCCATTACGATGAAAGATGTTACCTTCCGCTATCCAACCTCATCTGTTGACAATCTGTTACATGTGAATTTGGAGCTGAAACGTGGGGAAACACTGGGTGTCGTCGGCCGAACAGGCAGCGGGAAATCCACCCTGCTCAAACAGCTACTGCATGAATACCCGACGGGCAGCGGTGACATTTTAATCTCTGGCACTCGGCTGGAGGACATTGCTGTTGAACAACTGCACAGCTGGATCGGCTACGTGCCACAGGAGCAAATTCTGTTTTCCAAATCAGTGCGTGAGAACATCCAGTTCGGTAAACCGCGTGCAGATGATGACGATATCATGGAAGCGATCCGTACCGCAGCCTTTGATCAGGATTTAGGCACCCTGTCCGATGGACTGGACACACTCGTCGGAGAAAAAGGCATAGCACTGTCCGGCGGGCAGAAGCAACGTGTTTCGCTGGCACGCGCCTTTATCGGCGATCCCGATATTCTGGTGCTAGACGATGCACTGTCCGCGGTTGATGCTCGAACAGAAGCACGTATTATTGACAATATCCGGCGTAAGCGCTCGGGTAAAACAACTCTGATCTCCACTCACCGTCTCTCGGCTGTAGAACATGCAGACCGGATCGTCGTGCTGGAGCAAGGACGCATTATTGAGGAAGGAACCCACAGCGAGCTGCTTCAGGCAGATGGATGGTACCGTCAACAGTATGAACGGCAGCAAGTGGAATCTGTTCTGACCTCAGGGGAGGTTTCCTAATGAAATCCAATATCGGCAAAAGACTATTCCAGTATGCCCTGACGAGCAAAGCTGGCTTTATCGCGGCACTCATCGCATTGACTATCGGGGTAGCCGCCGAGCTGGCCGGACCCTTCATCGCCAAAACGATGATCGACGACCATATGCTCGCTATTGAAAAACCATTTTACGAGACAACTAGCGTGGACAGCACCGTAAGCTATGCCGGAACCCATTTCAAGCGTGAAGACCGCTTTGAGACCGGGGAGGCCAAAGGGCGTGAAGCGAGGATTTTACAAGTCGGCAAATCCTTCGTATTTATTGATGGCTCGGTGCAGGTGGCTGACGGTAACCGCTCCTTTGCGAACGGCACGCTGACGGTGACACGCGGCTCCGGCACCTTTCGCTATGATGCCAAGGCTTTGACAGCCGATGAGCTGTATAGCTTTTACAAACCGGAAATGCCCGGTATCTTTCAACTGATTGGCTGGTATTGCTTCTTTCTGGTCATTTCGATCTTTGCCGAATTTGGCAAAACGTACTGGCTGCAATCCTCGGCCAACAAGGTCATTCAAAAGCTTCGGCTTGACCTCTACGCACACATTCAACGGTTGCCAGTTTACTTTTTTGACAATCTGCCCGCAGGTAAGGTCGTATCCCGTGTTACGAATGACACAGAAGCGGTAAAAGATTTATTCGTGGCCGTACTGTCGAACTTCACTTCAGGTATTGTCACGATGGCCGGTGTATATGTCGCACTCTTTTTGCTGGACTTCAGACTGGGTCTGATCTCTCTGTTCATTGTACCGCTGCTGATCTTGTGGATTGTGCTGTACCGCAAGGTCGCCACCCGCTTTAATACGATCATTCGGTCCCGGCTCAGTGAGATTAATGCGATTATCAATGAATCTATTCAAGGTATGTCCATTATTCGCGTGTTCCGGCACCAGAAACAAACGCAACATGAGTTTGAAGAACTGAACGATGATTATATGAAGCATCAGAATAAAATGCTGAATTTGAACGCCTTCACTTCACACAATCTGGTCAATGTGCTGAGAAATCTCGCCTTTGCCGTGGTGTTGTGGTATTTCGGAGCCGAGGCGCTTGGCACGACAGGCAGTGCTGTATCACTAGGCGTACTATACGCTTTCGTCGATGTACTGGGACGACTGTTCCAACCGATGACTGGTATGGTCAACCAGCTTGCGGTGCTGGATGCTTCCATCGTATCCTCGGGACGGGTATTTGAACTGATGGATGAAACTGGAGAACTGGTAACAGACGGCACGATGCCGCGTTACAAAGGTCTGGTGGAGTTTGACGACGTAACCTTTGCCTACAAAAAGGATGCTGTCCTTAAGCATATTTCCTTTACTGCACATCCCGGCCAAACGGTTGCTCTCGTCGGACATACCGGATCAGGCAAAAGCTCAATTATTAACCTGCTGTTCCGGTTTTATGATCCGCAAAAAGGAACGATCACCATTGACGGAACCTCTGTCAAGGACATTCCGAAGCAGTGGCTACGCCATCATATGGGAATCGTTCTTCAAGATCCATATTTGTTTACAGGTACAGTAGCCTCCAATGTCAGTCTGGGAGACAGCCGGATTACCAGAGAACAGGTGAACAAAGCACTGTGTGATGTCGGGGCTGACAAACTGTTGGCCCACTTGCCGCAAGGCTTTGACGAGCCAGTGATCGAAAAAGGAAGTACTTTATCAGCCGGGCAGCGTCAGCTCATTTCCTTCGCCCGCGCGTTGGCCTTTGATCCGGCTATTCTGATTCTCGATGAAGCTACCGCCAATATTGATACCGAAACTGAGGCGCTTATCCAATCTGCGCTGGAGGTGCTCAAGAAGGGACGTACTACCTTCATCATTGCTCACCGCCTGTCGACCATCCGCAGTGCGGACCAAATTCTGGTACTGCATCGGGGTGAGATTGTCGAGCGAGGCAACCATGACGAGCTTATGGCTCAGGGTGGTCGCTACTTCCAGATGTATCAGCTCCAGTCAGGAACGGCGGGAACAGATACAAATGCATCCTCTAGTGCATCGTCGGAACAAGAAGCTTTACTTGCAGAGCAAACTGCTGTACCAGCAGGAGCTGCCACTTCTGGAAAAGCCGGTACCCGAGCAGGTACCAGCTCCTTGCAGAAACCGGGCACAGGTCAAAACGAACCCGGCTTGGCTGGCGGAAGCGCATAAAGTAAGCACACAAAGCATGCATAAAAAAACAGCAAGTCTCCGGATCAATACAAAGGAGGCTTGCTGTTTTGCTATTTCTAAATAGTTGTTTCGTGTGTACGCTACAAGTATTATTGGGCTACCGAGGTGCCTGATCCTGTAGGAGGAAACACAGTTCCCTCTACCGCCTTAATCGTAACTTTATACTTGCTGTCCACCAGTGTACTTGTATGGGTATCCGTAATGACCTGGATATTCATTTCCCCCGGCTTTGGACTTGTAAATTTATAGTAAATTACTGCATTGGCGTCATCTACGTAGTCGATATGATCCACTTCAATGCCGTAACCGGGATTGGGTGCCTGCAAACGGGTTAATGTTACCTTGTTCTGCTGGTCATTCACCTTCTCTACACTCATACTAATCCCATTTTGCTGGCCCGGATCTGAAGGCTCAGCCGGATTTTCTGGAGTGGATTCAATCGGTTTATGATTTTGCACAAATTCGGATGCATGATAGACCATCTCTGCTGCCTCCATTCGGGTTACTTTACGTTCCGGATTAAAGTTGCTCTTTTCATCTAATTTAGCAATTTTGGTCAACAGCAGGAACTGAACCGCTTCGCTTGAATCTTGGTCCAGCTTCTTGCCATCCGCCACATTAATGTACATGCGTACTGTTGGATATTCTCCGGTTGCACTAACCGCTTTGTACAGTATATTCGCGAATTGTTCTCTTGTCATCTGAGTGCTTGGATCAATATCCGGTGATAACGGAATTTGGTGTTGAGCCGCAATCCGGTAAGACTTGGCATACCATGCCGAAGACGGAATATTTGCGAATGAACCCGTCGTGAAATCCGGCATAACCTGAAGATCCATCGCATTAACGACCATATGCACCCCTTGTGCATACGTAAGTGATTGATCAGGCGCAAACTTATCCTTCGTGATGCCCTGAATAATACCTTTGTTCTGAAGCGAACTTACAATCTTCTGCTGCTCTGTTCCTTTTATATCACGAAATGCCGAAGCTGACGTAGCCACTGCCAACGAACAGATCACCAGCAAAGCTGCTGTCACGCTTTTTTTTTTTTTCATGAGATGCACCTCCATATTTACTATGTTTCTTCTATACTTATCGACGCAATACTATCAACAAATGTTTCAGATACTCAGAAATTGATTGTAAAAGGGTATATTGGGCTACATCCGACAGGGTGCTTTCAGGCCAAGAAGATGCAGCGTATGTGCCAAAATATCAGCAGTTTGTTCAGCCAACTGAATGCGCCACGCCCCACCATCGACAATCCGTTCCTTGGCGTAAAAGCGGTTGAACGCCTGCGCCGTATCCAGCGCAAACCTCGCGATAACCGAAGGTTCCAGTTGTCGAGCCGCACGTACCAGTTGTCCCTGATAACGAACCAGTTGCTTAAGCAGAGCCCAGCCTGCATCCCCCAGCATTTCAGCCAGTGCATAGGTTGGATCAGGTGCATGACCGTCCCTTGTAGGAACGTCGATACCAGAACCAACCACCGTTCCAGCACCAGCATGCGCTTTTTCCAAAAGACTGCGTATACGTGCATATGTGTATTGTACATAAGGCCCTGTCTCACCTTCAAAGGTTAATGCATCCTCCAGTGAGAAATCCACTTCGTTCAGGCGGTTATTTTTTAAGTCACCAAAAATGATCGCCCCGATGCCGACGTCCTCGGCTATTTCCTGTTGATCCTGTAAATCGGGATTCTTCTGAGTGATGATAGTTAGAGCGCGGGCCACCGCTTCATCCAGCACCTCCTCCAGCTTCACGACCTTGCCGCGTCTTGTGGACATTTTTTTACCTGCAAAACGCATCAGACCAAACGGTACGTGCTCACACTGCTCCGCCCACGTCTCCCCTGCACGCTTTAGCACCTCAAACACCTGCCGGAAATGCAACTGCTGCTCTCCACCTACCACGTACAGCAACCGATCAGCTTTCATCACCTCATGACGGTAGATCGCCGTAGCCAAGTCACGTGTCGGATAGATGGTAGTCCCATCCTTTTTCAAAATCAGACAAGGCGGCAGCCCTTCATCCTCCAGACGCACCACAAGCGCACCGTCACTTTCTTCCAGCAAACCTTTCGTCTTTAATTGTTCAACAACCGCCTGCATTTTATTATTGTAAAAGCTCTCTCCCAGTACATGGTCGAATGTAATGTTCAGACGCTGGTACATGCGATCAAATTCTCGCAGGCTGACTTCAACAAAAAACTCCCATAGCCGCTGAGCCTCAGTATCTCCATGCTCCAGACGACGGAACCATTCTCGACCTTCGTCCTCCAAAGACGGGTCATGCTCGGCTTCCTCATGAAAACGCACATACAGCTTAAGTGACTCTCCAATCGGATCTTGCTGTAGCTGCCCCTCATTTCCCCATCTTTTATAAGCCGCAATTTGCTTACCAAACTGTGTTCCCCAATCCCCCAAATGATTCACACTAACTGGAACATACCCCGTTTCCCCGAGAATGCGGTACAGTGCAGCACCGATGACAGTAGAACGAAGATGGCCGATACCAAACGGTTTGGCAATATTGGGCGAAGACATATCAATCACTACCCGCTGTCCGTGTCCGAGATCTGGCTTGAAAAATTCGGGTTTGCTCAATTCAGCCAGCATCAGTGGAATATGAATGGAACGCCCCAGTGTTATATTGACATAGGCTCCTGATGCCGAAGCAGTCAGTCCTTCCTTACGGGTTATGGCCTCCGCCAGTTCCAACGCAATTTGCTGCGGAGCCTTCCTAAACTTTTTAGCCAGCAAAAAACAGGGAAACGCTACATCCCCCCATTCCGGTTGTGGCGGTACCTCCAATAAAGAGGAAATCTCCTTTTCCTCCAAGCCCGTATGGGCAGAAATAGCCTGAGTAGCGATCGATAACAGCATGGCTTTCTCTCCTTTTTTTCATTAGAATCTAACAAAAAAAGCTCCCGCCTCTTGAATTATTCAAGAGACGAGAACTTCAATATCCCCGCGGTACCACTCTTCGTAAATCGGATTGTGCAATGAACTATGCATAATCGCCGATTTCACTCCAATGACAAATAACGGTGTCTGCCGGGCTGAACTACTAACGGAACTCCGTGTTGGAACAACCGTCTCCCGGGTGCGCTTCACGTTGGGCCTCATACCGGCTTCCACCTTTTCCGGCTCGCTGTAATGATATGGCTCCCCTGCTACTCTCCCGTTCCAAGACGTTAATTCCCATCATTATACAAACCTATCCTGTAGAAAGCAATGTTTTATTTTCTGTTCAGGCGCTGGCTCGATTATATGTAATTACACAGCCACCATTTGGCGGCATGCCTGAACACAACGGCGGCAGGCTGCTGCACATTGCTTGCAATGCTCATGAGCGTGCTTACCGCATTCAGCAGCACATACTTCACAGGCTTTGGCACACAGCTCACAAATTTGCTCGGCAAATTCCGTTCCGCGTTCCAACATTTGAGCAGCAAACCCGCATATTTCTGCACATTCCCGGCTCACTCGAATACACTCGCGCAGCATAGCCAAATCATATTCCTTCAAGCTCGCCACGTAACAGACGTTGCAAGCGTTCATACATTCCAGGCAAGCATCCACGCATTGTTGGTATGAATGTTTCATAATACATTACCTCCCTGTTGTTGACCCTGCTGTATTATTACCCGTCGACAATTGAGATTAATCAACCGTTGTTCACGCTTTCAACTTGACCAAACAAAAAATCCCGGCTTATGTAAGGAAGTGTACTATATTCCATCCCATCCGTGCAAGGGGATAAATCACACAACTCCCTAATGCCTGCTCCTGACTTGCACACCGACAATCATTCCTCTATTGTAAAAAGAGTATGTCTAACCATAGATCGAGGAGTGAGCATTGCAAATGAATATATCTTCTGTAGAGGAGCATCGACGGGAGGCCCCACAGCAGGTTAGCTGCATGGTTGTAACCGTCTCCGACACCCGCACCGTGGAAACAGATACCGGAGGACGTCTACTGGTGGATCTGTTGGAAACGAACGGCTATCAGGTGGCCCGATATGTTATCGTCAAAGACGACTATGATGGCATCCGGCAACTGGTATCCGAAGCAGCGGAACGCGATGACATTGAGGCTGTTCTTCTGACAGGCGGCACCGGTATTTCCCCGCGTGATACAACGTATGAAGCCGTATCCTCTCTGCTGGATAAGGAACTGCCCGGATTTGGGGAAATCATCCGTTATTTAAGCTTTGCCGAGGATATTGGTTCTGCAGCGATATTGAGTCGTGCTGTAGCTGGCACTGTCGACCGGACAGCCGTGTTTTCTATGCCAGGCTCACGTGGAGCCGTCCGTTTGGCGATGGAGCGCATTATTATACCTGAGCTGCGGCATGTCATGAGGGAAATTTACAAATAACACACAGATTTTCCTCTTATGCTCTGAAACACAAAGAGGCACCCCATTATTTGCAGGGTGCCTCTTAAAACTATTCCTTTTCTTCCACTTCTGGCTGCATATAGCTGTCGATCAGCTTTTGTTTCAGCCCCCATACCTTTTCACTGAGATTTACACGGTAAATTTCCGGGTTCATTTTCCGCAAATATTCCGGCCAAAACAGTTGCAGCTGGGAAGTATGGTATGCGCGAATTTCATCCAGCCCGGGAAGTTCATACACTTTCTGCCCATTTACGAAAATAGGCTCCAGCATCGGAACTGCCTCGTAATTTTCCACATACTTCTTCATATACGGATGCAACGGGTTAAAGAGTTTCAGCCGCTTTCCATTGCGCGGACGGTCTTCGTCTGGAAAAGAAATATAATCGGCGACAGCTCTCCCTTTCTTCTTATCTATAATACGATATACATCCTTCTTACCCGGTGTGGATACCTTTTCTGGATTGCCTGAAATTTTAATCGTCGGCAGCATTTCGCCTTCTACTTCCCGTTCGACCAGCTTGTAAACCCCGCCCAATGAAGGTTGATCCGAAGCTGTAATGAGTTGCGTCCCCACACCCCATACATCGATACACGCGCCTTGGGCCTTTAAGTTGAAAATTGTATTTTCATCCAAATCATTGGAGGCTACAATTTGTACGTAATCCAGCCCTTCAGCATCCAGCATTTCCCGAGCCTGAATGGATAAATAAGCCAAGTCGCCACTATCCAGCCGGATCGAATTCATCCGTTTACCCTGACTCTCCAGCATCTTCGCTGTTCGAATCGCATGGGGAACGCCACTCTCCAGCGTATCAAAGGTATCCACCAGCAGTGTGACCTGATCCGGTAAAACCTTCGCATACACGTCAAAAGCCTCCTGCTCGCTCATAAAGGTCTGCACCCAGGAATGAGCATGTGTTCCCTTGGTCGGAATACCAAAGTGCTCACCTGCCAGCATATTAGAAGTTGCGTCAAAGCCCGCTACATAAGCTGCCCGTGCTCCCCAAATCGCCGCATCTGCTTCCTGCGCCCGCCGTGTGCCAAATTCCAGCAGCGTATCTCCGCTTGCAACCTGCTTGATGCGCGACGCCTTCGTCGCAATCAGCGTTTGGTAGTTCATAAAATTCAACAACGCTGTCTCAACCAGCTGTGTTTCCATAATCGTTCCTTCGACGCGTACCAGAGGCTCATTCGGGAAAACAAGTGCCCCTTCTTTCATCGAATGAACGGTTCCGCCAAACCTAAACTGGCGCAATGCCTCCAGAAACATAGGATCATACTTCTCCTCTTGCTCTGAAAGGTAACGGATATCCTCTTCTGTAAAGCGCAGATTTGCAATATAATTCACAATGCGTTCCAGACCTGCAAACACCGCATATCCGTTGCCAAAAGGCAGCTTGCGAAAATATGCCTCAAACACAGCTTTGCGTTTGTGACTTCCGTTCACCCAATGGGCGTACATCATATTAATCTGATATTTATCTGTATGTAATGCGAGGCTCGTTGACTGCATCGTAATCATCCTCTCTGACTGTCCCCGGTTTTGCAACGGCGTAACGCCTTGTCCATCCATATTCAGCAATATCCGACTCCATTCTGTTATCGGATATAGATACACAATCGTTAAGTAATTTACTTCTTCTGGCGTAAAATCGTATCCTCAGCCGACCAAACGGCGGCTCCGAGACTTCCCTGAAAATGACCCAAAGCCCAATCATGTCCAGCCTGATTAAAGCTCGCCACAGCGTCCTTGTACACCGTAATCGCAAATCCTTTGTTATAAGCGTCTACAGCCGTATGCAGTACACATATATCCGTACACACACCGATCAAATGAACTTCCGTAATACCACGTTCACGCAGCCTGAGCTCCAGATCCGTGCCAGCGAAGGCGCTGTATCGTGTTTTATCCATCCAATAGATGGAATCACTCTGTGTGGCATAGAGGTTATGGAGCTTGCCATACAAATCTCGTCCCCCGGTTTCACGAATATTATGTGGAGGAAACAGCTTGCTTTCCGGGTGATAAAGATCATCTTCTTCATGCAGGTCCACTGCCATTACGACAAATTCCCCTTGATCCACATACGCCTGCGTAATGGCTGCCATCCGTTCATCCAGTTCTATTGCTGGTGCTCCAACAGGTAGACTGCCATCCACAAAATCATTCGTGTAATCAATAACAATCAATGCCTTCATCGTTCAGTCAGCTCCTTCATCCTCAAATTGGGGAGTATGCATTCTTTACGTGACCTACTAACATACATTAGGTGTAGATAGACAATCGCGGCACCCTGTCACTAAAACGATAAAGCTGTGCCGGTCTCTGTGAATACTGGTTGGAGCTGAGCGGTTTGCCATTCTCGTCCCGTACCTCTTCCAATATTCCCTGTCTGCTACGAGTCGACGTTATTTTGCGAATAAAGTTCGGTTCTTCAAAATCCGGTACGACACTTTGAATGACCTGATACAGCTCGCCCAATGTAAAATGCTGAGGCAAAAACTGCTTGGCTATCGTCGTCTGGAGCATTTGCAACTGGATCTTCCGGTAGGCGTCCACAATAATGTCCCGATGGTCAAACGCCAGCTCTAATTCCTCCAGCGCTTCACGGATCGTGAACAGCCCAACCTCGGAAGCATCATCCGCCGCTTGCCGCTGCTCCAGCATCCATTCCTCTACCAGTGCAAAAAATGCATGCGATATAATCCACCCACGCGGATCGCGCCCAGGTCCACTATACACACCTAGATACTCCAGATGACCGCCATCCACGCCGGTTTCCTCTAACAGCTCGCGCTTGGCAGCTCCGTAAATGGATTCATCTTCCTGACAAAAGCCCCCAGGCAACGCCCAACGTCCAGCAAACGGCCAACTACGACGCTTGATAAGCATTACCTTCAGCTCACGGATTGGCAACGTCTTTGTCACCGTCTTGCGCTCCCGCTTGGTTAAGGTGAACATGACGATATCTGCTGGAGCACCATCGGGGGTGCGGTATTTCTTAATGTTATATGACGCTTTCTGCGTCTCTTCGTTTATACGTTCGTTATCCATTGGCATCACCACATTATATCATTTTGATAAATTCATTATGACATAATAAAAACTTTTGTCAAGAGTTAGGCATTACCCAATTGATCTGACTGTTTACGAAAGACTCGGAATGTCGCTGTAGCTATGCAGCCGAGTATCCCTTCACTATCCTTTACTTCCGCCTCAGTCGTTATGGTACGCCCCCCTTGATGGAGAATTCGTGCCTTAACCTCCAATCGCCCTTGTTTCATCGCAGACAGAAAATGAACGTTCAGATTCGTCGTCACACATAATTCCATATTGCGTGAAACCATACTAACCATCCCCATCGCCTGATCCATCAATGTTGTGAGTACGCCACCGTGAACAATACCCACCACGTTGGTATGCTGTGGTCCAGCTTGTAAAGCGATATGTACCTCTTTTGCATCAGCTTCGATCAATTCACAGCCCAAATACTCCCAAAATGTATTTACTTCACCCTCTACCAAACTACGCAAAATATCCATTCCCTTGTTTTCATCCTTTCTATGATACCCCATTTCCTCTTGAGGTCCGATACAATATGTTATGATTACAAGTTGCTCCTGAAAAAAAGGCGTGGAAGCTGAGCCTCCACACCATACATTATTCTAGTCACTGCAATTGGAGGAGGAAGTGCTTTTTCCCTCTTCCACATTCACCTTTTCGGCAACCGTATCACGAATCGCCATGATAACCATTTGCAGAAGCTCGTTAATTTCCACCTGACTTTGCTGAAACTCCGTTACAATCGGAATGCCGTCAAGTTCTTCCTGAAGCTCCTGAAGCTCAGCCTCTATTTTGGCAATCATGGTTTGATTCTTCAAGGATTCGAAGGCCACAATTTCCTTTTGCTTTTTCTTCATTGCTGCAATCAGTTGCTGGATGCGCTGATGATCACGGATTTTATCCTCTGCTTTACGAAATACCTGTACTTCCTCACTGTTGCCCAAAATACCCGCCAACTCTTGGGCTTTCGCCAATATCATATCGCGATTGACCAAATGATCATGCTGGCGCGCCGCCGGTTGATGCTCTGACTGTTGCAACCGCTCCTCTGTCACTGTCCATCGCTCCTTTTCTCACTTATACAGTCGTACATGCAATTCATATTTGATCCACATGCAAACCTTGCTGTGCTACTTTGTTAACCGTTGACCGCCACGGCAGTTTGAACCAAATCACCCTTGATGTAAAAGGTCATAGGCTCCGTAATTTTCACCTGCACAAAGGTCCCGATCAGATCCTTGGAGCCTTCAAAATGCACCAGCTTATTGGAACGGGTCCGACCGGCAAGCACTTCACTGTTATTTTTGCTCTCGCCTTCTACCAGCACTTCAACCACCTCGCCACGCAGTCTACCGTTAAAACGAAGGCTGTTTTGGTTCACCACATTGTTCAGACGCTGTAGACGCTCTTTTTTGACCGACATAGGAACATTGTCTTCCATGGACGCGGCTGGTGTACCTTCACGTGGCGAATAAATAAAGGTGTAGGCAAAGTCGTAGCCGACCTCGCGCACGAGAGAAATGGTATCTTCAAACTGTTCGTCCGTTTCGCCCGGAAAACCTACGATAATATCCGTTGTCAGCGAAGCATGCGGAACAGCCGCTTTGATCTTCGCCGCCAGCTCCAGAACGCGCTCACGTGTATATTTTCGGTTCATTTTCTTCAATATATCCGTATTGCCGGATTGAACAGGCAGATGGATATGCTCCACCAAATTGCCGCCCTTACCGAGCACTTCAACCAAATGGTCATCAAAATCACGCGGATGTGATGTTGTAAAACGTACACGTGGGATATTAATCTTACGCATATCGTCCATCAGATCCCCGAATCTGTAATTCATATCCTTTAAATCCTTGCCATAGGCGTTGACATTCTGACCCAGCAAAGTAATTTCCTTAAAGCCCTGACGTGCCAAATCCCGTACCTCAGCAATAACATCCTCGGGACGACGACTTCTTTCCTTACCGCGTGTGAATGGAACAATGCAATAGGTGCAAAATTTATCGCAGCCGTACATAATGTTCACCCAAGCCCGCATACCCTCACGCTTCTTAGGCAGGTTCTCGATAATGTCGCCTTCCTTGGACCACACCTCGACCACCATTTCTTTGCTGAAGAGTGCTTCCTTGACGAGCTGCGGCAGGCGGTGGATATTATGGGTACCAAAAATCATGTCGACAAAACCGTGCTTTTGCAAAATCCGGTTGACGACACTCTCTTCCTGCGACATACAACCACATACGCCGAGCAGCATACCTGGCTTCTCTGTTTTGAGATGCTTGAGGTGACCCAGCTCACCAAATACTTTGTCCTCCGCATTTTCACGGATCGCACATGTATTCAGCAAAATGATGTCCGCTTCCTTACGATCCTCTGTCGCCTGATAACCCATTTGCTCCAGCAATCCTTTAATCGTTTCGGAATCATGCTCGTTCATCTGGCAACCGAATGTGTACACGATGTAATGCTTTCCCTCACCGATATGCTTCAGCTCATCCGGAACTGCATTATCGTACAGTACCTGTACATCCTCTTTACCGCGTTGCTTTTCTTTTCTATGATTCGGCTCCGCCATAATATTGATTTCACGTCCGCGAATGCGGATCTTCTTGCTATGCTCATCCTGAGAAATGATCTTTGCATCCGAGAAATCAAAATATTTGGAGTAATCTTTCGTTTCCTTGTCCATTCCTTTGGTCACTCCTTACACCATCTATTTCACGCCAATTACGCTTTTACTGTATCTTTGCATATGGATAGATCTCTTTTAAGCCCGTAAAAACTCCTTTGAAAAACGCATTACACTAAATTATAGCATGATTTATAAGCCATCGCCATATATCCCCGTGAACGCATAATGGGTACGCTGAGAATCTAATGTCCATATTTTTATGGATGACCATTTTGAGAATCCTTAGTATGTAAAAAAGCCCGACTCTTTAGCAAGAATCAGACCCTTTGCCTTTCGGCATTATATACGTATATTAGTCTACGATTTCAGCGTTGTCACCGTTTTTCACGCCGGCTCCGTTCGCTTCATCTGTATCAATGTGCATATCCAAAGCAAAAGAATCGGACACACGCGCAAGAACATTTTCGAATACAAGACCACGTTCGCCGCCGACACGTACTTTAAGCAACTGCTTGTCCTTAATGTCCCATTTCGCTGCATCAGACGTATGGAAATGAATATGACGGGCAGCTACGATTACGCCCTCTTGCAGTTCCACTTCTCCAGCTGGTCCTTTTACTGTGATTCCTGGTGTTCCGTCAATGCTGCCAGATTCGCGTACAGGCGCTTTTACACCGATAGCAAAGGAATCTGTGCGAGAGATTTCAAGCTGGGAAGCCGGACGAGCTGGTCCCAAAATACGAACCTTATCAAATTGGCCCTTAGAACCAATTACGGCTACCGTTTCATTTGCAGCAAATTGTCCTGGCTGGGATAATGGTTTAAATTCCGTCAGTTGATATCCTGCTCCGAACAAAATTTCAATATGCTCTTGAGTCAGGTGAATATGGCGTGCGGAAACGCCGACAGGTACGATTTTACTCATCGTATGGTCACTCCTTTTCTCTATACAATACTTTACACATCTATGCTATTATACGCCTACTTTGCCAAGAAAGAAAAGGAAAGCGGGACAAAGTTCCGTTTTTCGCCCTATTCAGCCTTTAATATCGTGAACTGTCATTTTAGCGAACAGAATAAAGAACAGCATGATTTCAGCTACGATGAGATGAGAGGGAACAACAATAAATATGTTAAGAATAAACAAGACACAGAGGACCCCAGTTAAGAAAAAAATGACTCTAAGACTTGGTTTAAGATGACTTAATCTGTAGCGATGGAATACCAGCAAAACCGACAAAAAGTAAATAAGTACAGAAGCAAAGGTAAAGCAAAGTACAAAGATATAAGCTACTTGTCCCAAAAACAAGAGCTGTATCGAAGCTGCTAGCATGCTAAGTGAAAGATAAATAAACAAATGACCATACATAATCGTCTGCCCTGCTGTTTGTTTTGATTTATCTACGTGCTTCTCCATATTCTCAAAATATTGCCACCAGATTGCGATGACTAATACAAAAGCCAAGGCAGCAAATACAACGGAAGAGACTGTGAAATGATCAGATTGTAAAACAGAAAGCATACTGATTACCGATTCGCCAAGCAGGATTAAGGTGAATTGTGCAAAGCGCTCTAATAGATGCTCCGTATGGATAGGTGTGATCACCAATTTTTTACGACCCATCAAAGGAACCAGGATATCAACAGCAATGCCGACATATAAAATCAAATATCGAACCCAGGATTCAAAAAAGAGGGAGAAACTGGAGATGACTATTCCGATCCAAAAATAGGTACCGAAAAAACGAGCTGTTTCCTGTTTATGACCCGTTTCTTTGGGTGCCGATAGTAAATATTGAACGGCAGTCAAGCCTCTTAAACCAATATAGCCAACAAAAAAAGATACATAATACGCGTCAAAATCTATATTCAGGCTGGCGGTCATAATTAACACGAAAAACAATTGCAGGATCATAAAGATTCGATGCGTCATACTGTCTTGACCAAAACGGTTGTTGTAGACCGTTTGCCCCACCCAAGCCCACCATATCGGAATAAAAATCAAAATAAACTTTGCCAGATGCTCCAAAGAAATACTACCATGTTCAACGTGTAGTAAAACATGAGTGGCCTTGGAGACAGCGGCTACAAACAATAAGTCATAGAAGAGTTCAAGCCAGGTAACCTTTTTTATCAACATTATGTAATGGAGCTCCCCTCTGACAAGGCGGTACAGCATGGTGACTCGTCAGGCTCATCCCAAGGTATGTCATATTTCAGCAAGCGTTGTTTTAGCACCATGCAATACTAGGATGCTCCAATTATTTCGTAATATAACTCACATTGTCAAGGGTATTAAGCAACCAAATGTATATTACATATAGACAAATAATCCATTTTTATCTATATGTACTCTTGATTAAAGCTACTGAGGGTATTATGAAATTGATTCATTTAAGAAGGCATTTTGGAAGGCAGATTTGTTTGTAAATATTCCAGCGCATGTCCTCCCAGCCACCCCTTGACCAGCTCCTCAGAATAATGCTTCAGCAGCAGTTCTGCAAAACCCGGATATTTCCCCGGATGCTCCAGCCCTTGCACATGATACTCAATACCGTCAAAATCAGATCCGAACATCAAATGACGTTCGCCGCCTAGTGAACAAATATGTTCAATGTGTGGCAACAAATCCTCAGCGGTCACCGTACCCTGCTCTTTGAGAAACATTGTGACGAAAGTCAAACCAATCTGTCCGTTACGCGCGATCAACGCACGAATCTGTTCATCCCGAAGATTACGTGTGTGAGGACATACAGCGAAGGCGTTGGAGTGCGAAGCAATCGGCGGTTGAGCTGCCTCCTCCAGCACCTCCCAGAAGCCTTGTACAGACAAATGCGATACATCCAGTAGCAAACCTAATTCATTACAGCGCTTGACCAACTCATGCCCCTTGCGAGTCAGTCCGCCACCCCTCTGCTCCATAATGCCGTCAGCAGCCCAATTTGCATAATTCCACGTCAACCCGATCAATCGGATTCCCAAGGCATAGCACAGTTCAGCATAAAACGGATTTCCTTCCAGCGCTTCCACTCCCTCCAGCGATAGCAGAGCCCACGGTGATCCTTGATGTTGTTTTATTTCATTTCCTTCCGGATGTCCCACTGATGTATCCTTACGTTCTTCCAAGTCTTCCCTCCACAATAGCGGCTTCAACCCGACAGATGGGGATATTATATGCTGTCTGAACAGTTCAACCTGACGAATTATATGCTCAAATCTTGGCGTACCCAGCACCTGGGAAATATATATAGCGAATGTCTGCAAGTTCACATGGCCTTCTAACAAACGCTCTCTTGTAACATCAAGCGAGGGATGACTGAAATCCACCTGCGGGTTAAGCTGCATCTTACACAACACATCACAATGCAAATCGGCAACCGACCATTTCGTGTGTGGTTTACTGTTCATGCATCTTACCTCCATTCATAGATTACAGCGTGATGAAGTTATCTTACAATCTATGTAATAAAGGGCGACTTCCATGCAAAAAAGCCCGTTTACACCATCGTAAACAGGCTCAACAACTAACATTTATTATCTTGGCTCTACAATCAGCTTGATTGCAGTCCGGTCTTCTCCGTCAATAACAATATCCGTAAAAGCAGGAATACAAATCAAATCCACTCCGCTTGGTGCGACAAATCCCCGGGCAATGGCTACAGCTTTAATGGCTTGGTTCAGTGCACCCGCTCCAATCGCCTGCAATTCGGCATTTCCGCGTTCACGCAGTACTCCTGCGAGTGCGCCTGCAACTGAATTAGGATTGGATTTTGCTGATACTTTTAATACATCCATAGTAAGTACCTCCCCTGGGAATGATGATGGTTTGATTCCACTATTAGATGTTATTCGAGGGTCAGCAAAAAATTCCTGCTTTTTGGTGACAGTTTTTCTTATTCTTTCCTTAAGCAGTTTTCAAAAAAGGTTAATCCATCCGCCATTCATCTTCTTTGAGTCTAATTTTCTGAATTTTACGTGCCATACCGTCGTTGTCATTCAACTCTACGCTAACTGCGTGAAAATGCCATTTTCCGTTGTCCGGTTGAAAACGTACCGGAAGCTGAGTCTGAAACTTCTGCAACACGGCGTCTCTCTGCATGCCAAGTACTCCTTCATAGGGACCTACCATGCCTACATCTGTCTGGTACGCAGTTCCTTGCGGTAAAATCGTATCATCGTTGCTCTGCACATGGGTGTGTGTACCAACAACAATTGAAGCACGGCCATCTAGATGCCAACCCATAGCGATTTTTTCCGACGTCGCTTCCGCATGAAAATCAACCAAAATGTGCTTATGCTTCTTGCGCAATTCATCTACGATCTCATCTGCTGCGCGGAACGGGCAATCAATGGGTGGCAGAAAGGTTCTGCCCTGCAAGTTAACGATCGCCAGCTCCTTGCCTCCACCTTTCACCACGGTGTAGCCTCGCCCCGGCGTTCCTGGCGGAAAGTTTGCCGGACGTATGATACGCGGCTCATCATCTATAAAATCAAATATATCCTTATTGTCCCATGTATGATTACCCATAGTAATACCATGTACGCCCCAATCAAAAAATTCTCTCGCGATGGCTGGAGTAATACCTCTTCCTGAAGCTGAATTTTCCCCGTTCACGATAATGATATGCGGGTTGTATTTTGATTTTAGCGAAGGGAGATTTTCCCTTAATGCCTTTCTGCCTACACTACCGAAAATATCTCCAATAAATAGTACGTTGATAGAAAACCCTCCCTGGTATGCCTTACATAATGAAAAGTGGCCCTACAAACAGCGGCCACTTTTCGTTAAATTGCTTTTATTTTGCGTATTCTACCGCGCGGGTCTCGCGAATGACGGTAACCTTGATATGCCCTGGATAATCCAGTTCATTTTCAATCGTTTTCGTTATATCACGAGCCAGTCGGAATGCTTCCGCATCATCAATTTTCTCTGGCTGCACCATGACGCGAACTTCGCGTCCAGCTTGAATGGCGTACGATTTTTCCACGCCTTCAAAAGACTCGGAAATGCGTTCCAGCTTCTCAAGACGACGGATGTACGTCTCCAGTGTTTCACGCCGCGCTCCCGGTCTTGCTGCCGACAGGGCATCTGCCGCCCCAACCAGCATAGCAATCACTGAAGTCGCTTCGCAGTCGCCGTGATGTGAAGCAATACTGTTGATGACGACCGGGTGTTCCTTGTACTTCTTCGCCAGTTCCACGCCAATTTCAACGTGTGATCCTTCCACTTCGTGATCCAGCGCCTTCCCGATGTCATGCAGCAACCCTGCTCGTCTTGCCAGTGTAATGTCCTCGCCCAGTTCTCCGGCCATCAGACCTGTCAAGTATGCAACTTCCATCGAGTGCTTCAATACGTTCTGTCCGTAGCTTGTACGGAACTTGAGACGTCCCAGGATCTTGATTAAATCTGGATGCAGGCTATGCACACCCACCTCGAAGGTGGCCTGTTCGCCATACTCGCGGATTCGTTCATCCACTTCTTTACGAGATTTTTCCACCATTTCTTCAATACGAGCCGGATGTATCCGTCCGTCCGCTACGAGCTTCTCAAGCGCAGTACGCGCAATCTCTCTGCGAATCGGATCAAATCCGGACAAAATAACTGCTTCCGGCGTATCATCAATAATGAGGTCAATTCCCGTAAGGGTTTCAAGCGCACGGATATTACGGCCTTCACGTCCGATAATCCGGCCTTTCATTTCTTCGTTCGGCAACGTGACCACGGAAACCGTCGTTTCCGCCACATGGTCCGCCGCACAGCGTTGGATGGCCAGTGTGATGATTTCACGAGACTTTTTGTCCGCTTCCTCTTTGGCCTGTTGCTCAATTTCCTTAATCATCTGAGCGGTTTCATGACGAACTTCCTGTTCTACGTTGGACAGAATAATACCTCTCGCATCTTCCGTCGTCAGATTGGAAATACGCTCCAGCTCAGTTACCTGACTCTTGTAAATCAAATCAATCTGCTGCTGGGTTTCATCGATTCGTTTCTCTTTGTTGGCCACTTGTTCTTCTTTACGTTCCAGCGATTCCAATTTTTTATCCAGCGATTCTTCTTTTTGCAGCAATCTTCGTTCCTGTCGTTGAATTTCATTCCGACGCTCACGAGTTTCTTTTTCAGCTTCGGCACGGATGCGGTGAATTTCATCTTTCGCTTCCAATACCGTTTCCTTCTTCAGTGCTTCTGCCTCTTTTTTCGCGTTCTCCACGATTTGCGCGGCAGCTTCTTCCGCACTGGAGATTTTAGCTTCTGCAATAGATTTGCGAATAAAATAACCAATCCCGAACCCAAAGAATAACGCGGCTACAGCAACGAGAACGAACCAGATCGCAGTCATCATCATACTGTTCACCTCCTCGTTGGTTCCTCCAAGGCATTCCTTGGGACTTTTTGCAATTGTCACATTAGCTTTGATCGTCAAACTAAGATAACGGCATGCGGCCGTTTCATTTCATATGCACATGCTTTCACATGTACAATTCCGCTTGGCATAGCGGCATCACTTGTTATTTGGCGATGAGAACGTACCCGTGGACTCCACTTTTTTGGAAGGAAAAAGGGTGTTCCACAAGCATCGTTTCATATATATTTTATTATTTGACAAATGGCATTGTCAAGGGAATGCAAACTTTAGTAGATTACCATGTGGCTTTCCATGTGATAACCAGCTTATCCTATTCGCTTATTCCAGCTAATGGATGCCCGGCTGTTTAACAGCTATTCATCCCACAGCGATAATTCCTCGTCATCGGAAGCCCCGTCTTGCTCGGCCATCGTAAGATGATTGACTACGCGGCGTGTCATTTCCCCCGAATATCCGCGTCTCATGAGAAAGGGGTACGTTTTCCGTTTCTTCTCCATTATATCTCCACGCACCTGATTCCATTTTTTGCGTCCGACTATCAAAGCGCTCTCCCATTCCTCTTGATCGCTGACCTCACCTAAAGCTTCCCCGATAGAGGCTTTAGAGATGCCCTTTTGACGCAGTTCCTGTCTTACCCACATCTTCCCCTTCCGCTGGCTCGTTACGCGCTGCCTTGCCCACTGACGAGCGTACAGATCGTCATCCACAAGTTGCTCCCGCTCCAAACGGTTCAATACTTCATCAATAACAGCTTGACCCATTTCCTTTTGCGTCAAACGCTGCTCAATCTCCTTACGTGTACGTGGCTTTCGTCCCAAATAACGAAGCGCGTGCACGTATGCCTGTTGCTTTTCGTCCGCCAGAACGATTTCTTCCAGTTCCTTTTTGACGAAAGTCGTCCCTTTGAACATATTGTACTTGATCATTACATCTTCCAGTACAGACAATGAATACAGGCCAAAATGAATCGTGTATCTTCCGCGTTTCCTCCCCTGCCCCTGTTCCACCCTCGTAACCATCAATTCCTCATGATCAGGAAAAAGGGAAATTCCTTGCTGCTCATTTTCCTTCGAAGTGTGTTCACCTTCAGCTTCCAATTGCAATGTGTTTCCCCCACTTTGATATACACGAAAGCAAGCTGAGAACGCCCGCCACGCTAAAGTAAAATGTAGCTGACACCGCAGGCCACATTCGATGCAAAAATGCCCTGCACAACTGTGCAGGGCATCAGAATCATGCTATTCAAACGGCTGTGTCATACCCCTGGCTCCAGTTCACAAACCAGGATTCACCAAGATTTACTCGAGCTCCAGCAATTCCTGTTCTTCCTTGGCTTGCTGTGCCAATTCTTCTTCTGTCGGCGGAGCTACCGTCGCAATCAAATTGCTGGCCACCCGAATTTTTTGTTCGATCGTACTAGCAATGTTCGGATTTTCCTTCAAAAATTGCTTCGCATTTTCACGTCCCTGACCTAGTCGTTCACCTTCATAGGAATACCAGGCTCCGCTCTTATCGACAATGTCATACTCCGTACCAATGTCGATCAAACTGCCTTCCTTGGAGATACCTTCACCGTACATAATATCCACTTCCGCCTGACGGAAAGGAGGTGCGACTTTGTTCTTCACCACTTTAATACGTGTGCGGTTACCTACAATGTCATTACCACTTTTCAAGCTTTCAATGCGGCGAACATCCAAACGAACTGTAGAATAAAATTTCAGAGCTCGTCCACCTGGTGTCGTCTCAGGGTTACCAAACATAACACCTATTTTTTCACGTAATTGGTTAATAAAGATAGCAATGGTATTCGACTTGTTAATAGCACCGGACAGCTTACGCAATGCCTGCGACATTAAACGGGCTTGAAGACCAACATGGGAATCTCCCATTTCACCTTCAATCTCCGCTTTTGGCACAAGTGCCGCTACAGAGTCAACAACAACAATGTCTACCGCTCCACTACGTACAAGCGCTTCGGCAATCTCAAGTGCTTGCTCTCCTGTATCTGGCTGCGATAGCAACAACTCATCAATATTGACACCCAACTTGCTAGCATACGACGGATCAAGCGCATGCTCGGCGTCGATAAAAGCGGCTTGTCCGCCTGCTTTTTGTACCTCTGCTATAGCGTGAAGAGCTACTGTTGTTTTACCAGATGATTCTGGTCCATATACTTCAATAATTCGGCCTCTCGGGAAGCCACCCGTTCCTAACGCAATATCCAAAGCAATCGAACCACTGGGAATTGTTTCCACTTGCATGTGGGTGGACTCACCCAACTTCATAATGGAACCTTTACCGAATTGCTTTTCTATTTGACGGAGCGCCATATCCAGCGCAGCACGACGATCTGACAATAAACTCACATCCTTCGTTGTTTGTACTTTAATAATACCTTGTTTTGACACGCTTGCCAAGCATTTTTTCGAACATACATTCGTTTTTTTGTTTACGCAGTTCTCTTCTATACTTCCATCTGTCTCTTAAATCAAAAAAGAACCGCAGGCAAAAAGGCTTTTGCAACGGTTCTTCCGATAGTATGATTATATCATTAATCGTTTACCTAAAACAACTCTATGAAAACTCGTGTCGGATACAGATCATTAAGAGAGCTTCTCATTTTCCACCAGTCTGCGCCATAATCTGTACAGGATTGCTTTAACAGACCGCAGACGAATCGTTTCACGGTTCCCACTCAGCTTCAGCTCGTATACCTCAGTCTCCTTATCACGCTCAGCAATACCGATATAAACCAGACCAACCGGCTTCTGCTCAGAATATCCGGGTCCAGCTACACCTGTAACCGAGAGTCCGAAATCAGTGTTCATGACCAATCTTGCCTGTTCAGAAAGCACAAGGGCTACTTCCTCGCTTACTGCGCCGGGCGCATTGTCCCCCTCCAAATAATCATGAGGCACGTTGAGCAGCTTTTTCTTCAATTCATTGGAATAACACACGATACCGCCCTGAAACATAACTGAGCTGCCCGGAACGGAAGTGATGTGCTCCATCAGCATTCCACCTGTGCAGCTTTCTGCCGCGCTGACAGTCAGTCCGCGATTGGACATCAAATCCACAATAACCTTCTCCAGCGTGACGTCCTCGCTCGCATACATGTATTCCGAAAGGCGCCGCTGAATTTCTGCTTCTGTAGCCCCTAGCTTGACCAATGCCTCGCTCTCGTTGGCCGCCTTGGTGGATATACGGATTGTGACCTCTCCCTCCTTGGCATAAGGAGCAATGGTCGGGTCTGTCTGTGATTTGATCAGATCCAATAAGCGGGTTTCGAGAGCTGACTCGCCGATTCCTGCAAACTTTAGCATTTTCGAATAAATCGGCAGTTCCTCACCACTCAGTGCTTGCTGGAGCAACCAAGGTTTCGCCTGATTCTTAAACATCGGTTTGAGTTCCTTCGGCGGTCCAGGCAAAACCACATAATATTTACCATCCTGTGCAATCGCATCGCCAACAGCCAGACCTGTCTCATTTTCAAGAGGGGTAGCCCCTTCAATGGAAAGCGCCTGACGCCGATTATTTTCGGTCATTTCCACCCCGCGATTACGGAAAAACTGTTCCAGCTTATCCATAGCGAGACGGTCTATATGCAATTTACGCCCCAGCACAGCGGCGATTGCATCTTTCGTCAAATCATCCTGAGTCGGTCCCAAACCGCCCGAGAACAAAATAATATCCGCACGCTTCTGAGCCAGACGCACCGCTTCCTGAAGTCGATCCATGTTATCGCCAACAACCGTCTGAAAATATACATCAATCCCAATCGTAGCCAACTCTTGCGACAAATATTGGGCATTTGTGTTCACAATTTGTCCGAGCAATAATTCAGTTCCTACTGCGATGATTTCAGCTTTCATCGTTTCTGCCTCCTGTAGAGCGAATGTTGTGGGAATTATGCAAAGAAACAGCAATAAGCAAACTCCCTATCGCTGTTCCCATGAAACTTATCCTATTAGACCTTGGAGGAGCGGAGTAAATGACTGTTCTTTACAAAATAGTCAATTCCCGAGTAAATAGTAATAAACGCAGCCGCCCATATCGTTATTAAATCAAACGGAATACCCAGAAAGACAAACGGAAAATTATTAATGAGCAACGCTACAATGGCAACAATCTGGATAATGGTCTTTAATTTGCCCCAGTTGCTTGCAGCGACCACAGAGCCATCCAATAAAGCAATTTGACGCAGACCAGTAACCGCAAACTCACGGCTAACAATGACAACAACAATCCACGAATCAATCTTGCCCATTTCCACCAAAGAAACCAAAATAGCAGTTACCAGAAGCTTATCCGCAAGAGGGTCCAGTAATTTCCCCAAGTTGGTGACCATGTTATTTTTACGGGCCAAGTATCCGTCAAGACCATCCGTGCTGGCGGCTACGAGGAAAATGATAGCCGCCATCAACTGATTATACGGCAGCTCGAAAGCTCCGATCTCAATCGGCGGCGGATAGAAACCAAAATCCACCAGCAAGGCCAGCATCATCACCGGGATGAGGCAAATCCGCGTTATTGTAATTCTGTTGGGTAAATTCACAACACACTCTCCCCTGATTATCGTACTTGATTAAAAATGGCAGTTTTCGGATTGAATTCAATCCTATGTAAATCGTTTTGACTACCGCTATACACCTGATCATCTGCATTTTCGTTACAAGTATAATATGGTGCAAAACGCATGTCAAAATAACCTGCCGCGCATCAAGCATCATTTATTCTTACAATATGCATGAGGGAAAACGGCTTTATTTCATATTCGTAAATTGAAGTTCCAATGGTAAATCAGCTTTGCGCAATAACTGAATGACTGCTTGTAAATCATCCTTGTTTTTTCCGGTCACGCGGATCTGATCGCCTTGAATCTGACTTTTCACTTTCAGCTTGGAGTCCCGGATAAGAATGTTAATTTTTTTGGCATTATCCTGATCAATCCCCTGCTTGAGTGTAAGACGCTGGCGTACTGAACCCAAAGAAGCTGGCTCCAGCTTCCCGTACTCCACGTTTTTAAGGGATATACCGCGCTTGGCCATTTTAGATTGCAAAATATCAATTACCGCATTGAGCTTGTATTCGTCTTCCGATGCAATTGTAAGTGCTTCCTTTTCAAGCTTAAGGCTGCTTTTGCTCCCCTTAAAATCAAATCTTGTTTCAATTTCACGCTCCGTCTGATGAACCGCATTGGTCAATTCCTGCATATCCATTTTGGAGACGATATCAAATGAATTTTCTGAAGCCATCGTTTCACTTTCCTTTCCACAACAAAGTTCAATAACTAATTATAGGCTAGTCATTTACAAAAATCCAATAATCCTATCACTAAAAAGACGCCCTTGCCATTTAATGACAAAAACGCCTTTATTTTATTCCACGGTCAACATATCTATATAAGTTGAACTAA
>NZ_JBITPI010000081.1:0-8791 GCF_050467745.1 Paenibacillus sp. NRS-1781 | reverse complement strand
GTGGGCGTAGCTGGGGAACTGTGTGTGTCGGGGGCAGGTCTGGCGCGTGGGTATTGGCATCGTGCCGAACTGACGGAGGAGAAATTTATACTAAATCCGTTTACGAACGGAGAAGCAGGGTATGAACGGATGTATCGAACGGGGGACTTGGCAAGATGGATGCCGGATGGCAACATCGAGCATCTGGGCCGGATCGACCACCAGGTGAAAATCCGGGGCTATCGGATTGAACTGGGCGAGGTTGAGGCGAACCTTTTAAAAGTAGAAGCCGTGCAAGAAGCAATCATACTGGCCCATGAGGATGAGCAGGGTCAAAACCAACTGGTGGCGTATTATGTGGCAGAACGAGAAGTGAGCACAGGTGAGCTACGCAACTTACTGGGCGAAAAGCTACCTAACTACATGGTGCCTTCATACTTTGTGCAGCTGGAGTTCATGCCACTGACACCGAATGGCAAAATCGACCGTAAGGCCCTGCCACTGCCATTGCCGGAATGGGCAAGTAGCTTGGATATAGCCTACTTTGCTCCAAGAAATGAAATGGAGCAACAATTGGCGAATCTTTGGCAGACGGTGCTTGGGGTAGAAAAGGTAAGTATCGACGAGAACTTCTTTGAACTTGGAGGTCATTCTTTAAAGGCCATTCAGCTCGTCTCCAAAGCACAGGAATCAGGAATTCCATTAGGCGTACATCAAGTGTTGCAACATCAAACCATTCGAAGCTTGTCTGACCGGTTATCCCTTGATAAAGTTGTCACCAAGCAAGATACTTCATGGCTTACAGATGTAACGGCAGCTGAACAATGGATTAGCGAAACCTTTATAGTACAGGCTATGCTTCAATTCGTACCCAACGATGAGCGCGACTATTTATTTTTACATGTATATCCGTTCCGGTCAGATCAGGTGGATGAAATAACCACGGGAATTTCGTCTCATATTCATTCCGAGCTGCACCCTCATTATATCGTTCCGATGGGTGAGGAAGACGCCAGCCAACGGGTTAGAACAGGGTACACAGAGCTGGAGCAAACAGACGAGGAACAGGCAAACAATCATCAATGTCAGTCTGAGTCTGAAGAATGGATTTTAAAAATCGCTGAAATGAATGCTCGCTGGGATGAGCATCTACTCAGCTCAGAGGCTATCCATCGTTTCCCGCTGGCACCTGCTCAGCATTACCATTTGATGCACGCTGCTCCCTCGGGTACTGTGGTGCGGCTGGACCAATACGTGGATGTGGAACGTCTGTCCACAGCGGTTCGGCAGTTAATTCATCGCCATGAATTACTGAGAAGTGTGCTTGTACAATCGAATGGAATCTGGGAATGGGAAGTACGGCCAACACCGGAACATATTTCATTGCCTTGTGTGGATCTTTCAGTCTATCCGGTGCAGACACAACAGCAGCTTCTTCCATTCATCATGTCGAATCTTTATTTTGAACCATATGAGCAGAAACAAGCTCTGCAATACCGGATGGTGCTGGTTCGCTTGAATTTGCGGGAATATTTGCTGCTGCTGCCATGCTCACACATCATTTTTGATGCTACGAGCAGTGTCGTTCTGCATAATCAGCTTCTGGAGGAATACGATCATACACAGCAGAGTCAGACAGTTAAAACATTCCATTATCACGATTATGTCGATCATATCCGCCAAGGTCCGCAAGGACTCAGCGATCCGCAGATTGTGGAGCAATTTAAGCTCCAAGCGTTTGACAACAACAATAGTCGAATCCATGCAAGAACCCGGGAGTGTAACTATGCAGAATCCACCTCATTTATTTGGGAACTGAAGCTGCATGATATTCCAAAACAGGACGGTGCTACAAACCTATCGAATATTTCGTTGCAAATGGGATTTCAGTTCTTTAGCAGTTACTTTGAACAGACAGAAGTTCCATTATGGTTAACGCAGTATGGACGACAGTATGGGGATCGAAACTACTTTGGGTCACTGGGAGAATATATTGACCATATTCCTGTTTTGCTCCAGAAGGAAGAGGAGATATCCTATGAAAACGTTATTCAAAAACCCTTGGATGTTGCTGCAAATCACCATTTGAATTTCTTTAATTTGATTTTTAACGAAGAAATGAAATCAGTTTACCCGCAATCAAGCAGCATTCTAAAAAAGAATTTTGAACAATTACCTATTGTGTTTAACTACTTGGGTAAAATGCAGGAAGACTCGAAGTTGCTCAGTACTTTGAATAGGCCGAAAAAAGATGCTAATGGAAGCAAAGCCATTTTCTTCGAGTCTGCATATACGGCAAGTGTTCTAAAAATCTCTCTGTCCCTTCCGTATGAGGAAGATTGCGAGGAAATTTACCGACTCTTTCAAGCTGCAAATGAAAAGGTTCTTTCGGATCTGATCATACCGCAGTAAAGAACTGAAGATATACTTTTTAACTAAAATAAAACCTTATCAATTCCCCTCTCTCATGAAAGTAGCTGATGTAACGGTTGCTTTCGGGCCCATGACGACCAAGGGAGGGTTTTTTTAAAATACAAGCAAATTGACAGAGACAAGTAAAATGAGTAACGCGACTTTTATATCAATTAAATCCCATAAACTTAATCGGATTAATGTATTTCAAATTTTGTAGGGGTCCGAAGATTCGAGGAGGAATTGTTTTGAGTGACCCGCATCAGCATTTGGATTCGTCCACCAAAAGGGCATAGTTTATGGCCTGAAATTTCAGCATACTCCAAGGTTTTTTACACTTCCAAGTCTATTCACACACCTGACTTTTGATCTCAATTACAGCACGAATGGAACTCCATAACCAATTCACTTTTACAATGTCGATTACTGTTTTTTGGCAATCCGTTTTGTTGCTTTTTGCTGCATCTATCTTTACATCTCGGTATCTCCATGCATATGTACATTAACACCCGAATCGTAAAAACATTTTTGTTTTGCCACATCTTTGTGGAGAGGAAAGGGGTTTGGTATGAATCGCATGGCTTTGGTTTTTCCAGGACAAGGATCTCAGTATGTAGAAATGGGAGCCGCATGGCATAGCGATTTTACAGAAGCGGATCGCTTGTTTGAAGAGGCTGCTGATATTTTGGGATATGATCTGAAAGCTCTATGCATGGTAGGTCCGATCACCCAATTATCCAGGACATTCTATACTCAGCCGGCACTTCTTACGATCAGCGTCATTGCATTCCGACGTTATATGCACGAAATTGGGATTATTCCGGAATTTTCAGCAGGTCATAGCCTGGGTGAATATTCAGCTCTGGTAAGTAGCAGTGTTCTGTCCTTTGGCGACGCTTTACGACTGGTACAAGAGCGGGGGCGCTTCATGGAAGCAGCCGCAGAGGCCGGTCTGGGCAGCATGATTGCCATTCGCGGAGCTGAATTGAACTTCGTGGAAGAATTCTGTCGTCTGCACTCCACAGTCGATCAGCCTGCTGTCATTGCCTGTTACAATTCGCCCAATCAGTATGTCGTCTCTGGTCATCATACGTCGGTAGCTGTGGTAGCTGGCAAGTTAGAACAGCGGGGGGCCCAAATTACTCGCTTGCAGGTTAGCGGTCCTTTTCATAGTCCGCTTATGCAGCATGCTGCGGACAGGCTGACCATTGAGCTGCAAAAATACACTTTCCATGAAGCGCAGTGGTCCGTGATCTCGAATGTGACCGCTCAGCCATACTCCGATGTAGACAGCATCCGTCAAGGATTGATTTTGCAAATGACTCACCCGGTTCGATGGATACAAACCATGCAGTATATGGCGAATCATGGCGTGGAGCAAGGCATTGAGCTAGGCCCACGGACAGTGCTGAAAAATTTGGCGAAAGAAATAAACACCACTATTGAAGTGCTTTCCCTAGACAGAGACCTGGATCGAGTTGAACTGGAACGCCGTTTCTCGATCCGTGATTGGATTGCCCGTTCCCTGTCGCTGGCGGTGTCTACCCCCAATGCCAATTGGAATGAAGATGAGTATCGAAAAGGTGTTATTTTACCTGTTCGGAAACTGGAAGAATTACTGCGAAACTCAGAATCAGACAGCAGTCCACCACCTGCTTCTGAGCAAAGACAGGAAATACTGGGGTGTATTCGCCGGGTGTTGCAAACCAAACGGGTCTCCGAAGGAGAGCAGAAAGTAATGCTAGAGCAATTAAGGAGGGATCAGGATGGAGCAGTTTCAAACTTTAATTGAAATCATTCAAGACCGTGCAAGCCGGGATGAGAACGGGATCACCTTTATTTCCGGTGATAAGCAAGAGGAATATGTGTCCTACAGTAAACTTCTGGAGCAAGCATCGCAGGTGCTTCATGCATTACAGGAAAAAGGGATACAATCTGGCGATGAGCTGATCATGCAGATCGACGACAATCATACCTTTGTAAATGTATTTTGGGGCTGCCTGCTCGGTGGAATCGTTCCTGTTCCTGTAAGCATCGGGAATAATGATGAACATAAAATGAAACTGTTTAAAATCTGGAATACGCTCTCCCGCCCTTATATGGTTGCGGATGACAAGGTTTTGGAACAACTGGAAAAGTACGCGCATCAGCACGAACTGCTGGATTCCTTTGAGCCTGTTAAAAAAGCAACTTTTTCAAGCCATGCATTAGACTATTCCGGTCTGAATAAAGGTGTAGTTCATGCATCCAAACCGGAGGATTTGGCTTTTATCCAATTTTCCTCAGGCTCTACAGGTGATCCTAAAGGGGTCATGCTGACACATGAAAATCTGGTTTACAATATTCGGGATGTCGCAAATCAAACGGGCATGAGCTCCAAGGATGCTTATTTGGGTTGGATGCCGCTTACGCATGATCTGGGATTGATCGCCTTTCATTTAACCTGTGTGGTCGCTAATGCCAAGCAGCTGATTATGCCAACGGCACTTTTTATCCGACGCCCGTCTTTATGGCTAAAAAAAGTATCGGAGCATAAGGTGACCCAAATATGCTCTCCCAATTTTGGATATAAATTTTTTCTCGATCAGTACAAACCTGAAACAGCGGATAACTGGGATTTGTCAAGCGTACGTATGATTTTAAATGGGGCTGAGCCGATATCTGTAGAGCTTTGCCATGTGTTTATGGATGCGATGAGTGTTCACGGCTTGAATAAAAATGTGATGTTTCCTGTCTATGGACTGGCAGAGGCGAGCGTGGGAGTTTCCACTCCCCCTCTGGACAAAGATAATTTTATTCCGCTTTATTTGAATCGGCAGCAGTTACACGTAGGTGAACCCATAGAAGAAGTAGACAAATCCGACAAGCGGTGTCTTACTTTTGTGGATTTGGGGTATCCGATGGCCAGCACCTCTGTCCGCATTTGCGATGGACAAAATCGAGTGCTGGAAGATGGTGTGATTGGACACACGCAAATCCGGGGCAAAAATGTGACTGCTGGATATTACAACAACCCAGAGGCTACCGCGAAGGTCAAAACAGAGGATGGCTGGCTCATCACCGGAGATTTAGGGTTTATGAGAAATGGCCGCCTGGTTATTACTGGTAGAGCCAAGGATATCATTTTCGTGAACGGCCAGAACGTTTATCCGCATGACATCGAGAGAACTGCCGAGGAGTTGGATGGCGTGGATCTCGGAAAAGTAGCGGTGTGTGGTGTCCATGATGCGCAAACTAGGCAGGATCGTATTGTTGTTTTTGTGATGCACACGAAAAAGATAGAGCATTTTGTGCCGCTAGTTCAAAAGCTGAAAAGCCATCTGAACTACCGGGGAGGCTGGAATATTCAGGATGTAGTTCCGATTCGACGTATCCCTAAAACAACCAGCGGGAAGGTTCAGCGCTTCAAATTAGCCCAGAATTATGAGCAGGGTGAATTTGATGGAATATTGACATCACTGGCCGAGGCTACTCAAATCGCTCAGGCAACTGAGCGTGTAGTCCTGCCTCAAGGACAAATAAAACAAAAGCTGATTGGAATCTGCCAGGATATTTTAAATGTAAAGTCGATTGGAACAGATGACAGCTACTTTGATATCGGAGTGACTTCCTTGCAGCTCGTTCAAATTGTGGACCAGTTGGAGGACCAATTAGGGATTCATATTGAGGTGACGGACTTCTTTTCCTATCCGACCATCGCCAAGCTGGCTTCGTATATCTCCAGTCAAAGCCTAAGCAGTGACGCGACTGCAACAACACAGCCCGAGGCCAAGGAGGCAGCGAATGACCGGGATATCGCCATCATTGGCATGTCCGGCAAGTTTCCTCAAGCGGATACACTGGAGCAGTTTTGGGCGAATGTGTCATCAGGGGCAGACAATATCGGTCCGTACAGCGATGAAAGAAGAAAAGATGCCGAAGCTTTCATTTCCCGTCTGAATACAGAAGGACGGAATATGCAAATCGCAGAAGGTGGCTATTTGGACGAAATAGACAAGTTCGATTACTCCTTCTTTAAGCTGACTCCACGGGAAGCCTCGCTAATGGACCCAAATCAACGGCTATTTCTACAAACCGCCTGGAGCACGATTGAGGATGCGGGGTATGGTGGCACGCAGCTGGCAGGCCAAAAGGTTGGTGTGTATGTTGGCTTCTCCAAAACCAGCTTCGAATACGAGCGCCTGCTGTCCGAGGTGGAACCGGGTGCGCTGCCGAACTTTGCCATTGGTAATTTATCGTCCATTATTTCCAGCCGAATTGCGTATTTGCTCGATCTAAAAGGCCCGGCGTTAACGATTGATACAGCATGCTCTTCCTCACTCGTTGCAGTACATCTGGCATGCAAGTCCATCCTCAATGGAGACTGCGATATGGCACTGGCAGGTGGAGTGAAGACGATTTTGCTTCCGCTGAAAGCGGGTATAGGCATGGAATCCTCCGATGATCGGGCACGCGCCTTCGACGATCAGTCGGATGGAACAGGCTGGGGCGAAGGCGCTGGAGCGGTTTTCCTGAAGCCGCTGCGTAAAGCGGAGCAAGACGGTGACAACATTTTGGCTGTGATCAAGGGAAGTGCCATCAATCAGGATGGCAGTACGATTGGTATTTCCGCGCCGAATGCGCTCGCTCAGGCGGAAGTAATTTTGCAGGCGTGGCACGATGCACAGATTGATCCAGAAACAGTTAGCTATATCGAAGTGCATGGAACCGGAACCAAGCTGGGCGATCCGGTCGAGATTGACGGCATTACCAAGGCTTTCCGCAAGCATACACAGCGCAAACAGTTCGTGGCGATCAGCACAGTCAAGACGAATATCGGACACTTATACGAAGCCGCCGGGATCGCGGGCTTGATCAAATCCGTACTGTCCATGAAGCATCAAAAAATTGCGCCGCTCGTTCATTTTCGCACGCCAAACCAGAAGATCCATTTCGAGGAATCTCCGGTATATGCCAATACGAAGCTGAGGGAATGGAAGACGAACGGCTTCCCGAGAAGAAGCGGGCTGAGTTCCTTTGGATTCAGTGGAACAAACTGCCATGTGGTGCTGGAGGAATATATATCAAAGACGGAATCGGATAAATCCTACAGGGCCAGCAACAATGGATCATCACCGCTGCTGCTGACCTTGTCAGCGCGGAGTGAATCCGCTTTGCGCGAGCTGGTCGGGCGGTACGCAGAACGGTTCAGACGGGCGGAAGAACTCGTGATGCAGGATGTATGCTATACGGCTAACACAGGCAGAAGCCACCTTAATCACCGGATTGCGGTGACTGCCGCAGGAGCGGATGTGCTGAAAGCAAGGGTGCTTCAGTTGCACGAACAAGGCAGAGCCGTCGAAGGTGTATACACCGGGAAAGCGGATAGCACAGGTGGCGCAGAGACGGCCAATGGAAGCTTGGACACGTTGCAATCACTGGAGCAACTGGCTGCCAAGTATGTGCAGGGAGCGCAGATCAATTGGAGTACCCTATATGCAGGTAACCACTACAAAAAGGTTTCTCTGCCTACGTATCCATTCGAACGGAAAAGATGCTGGATTAACGTGCCCGAACAGGTTCGAAAGGAACAGAAGGCACCCGTTCATGAAAACTCAACAGTAAGAGAGACTGGAATTATGGGGAACGAGTATTCGGTGTCAGCATTGGCTACCAATCAGCACAAATCATCTATCCTTCAAAAATTAGCAAAAATGATCGGTAACGTGTCCCAGCTCAGTCTGGAGGAACTGGAGCCACAAACACATTTTCTGGAGCTTGGGCTGGATTCCATTAATTTGTCCCAGGTTCGCCACAGCATCAAGGATACATTCGGACTGGACGTTCCGATGAACGAATTTTTCGAATCGTTGACCACGCTGGAGCTGTTAGCCAGCTACGTAGCCGAACGGGTGAGCATTTCCACTTCTGCTGAAGCCCCGATTCAGTCTGTGGAAAATCGTCCGGATACCACTCTGAATCAGGCTGTTCATACAGCTTCCCCGTTAACCCAACTGTATCATGAATCCGGCGTTCCGGCTGCCGCATCCGTTTATGGTATAGATACGGCTGGGCAAACACGGGCTCAAAGCTTCCCAATCTCTACAGCTCCTGCGGGTGTAGAGCGAATTTTGGAGCAACAGCTACATCTGATGTCACAGCAGCTTGATGTTCTCCGGCATCAGCCCTCTGCATCCGTAATAGCTTCCGAGGCATTTAGCCCTGAATCCGGCGTTTTGCCATCAGCAAGTAGAGGAAACGCCGAGATTATCCGTACCGAATCCAAGCAGGAGGTCGCGGCTGCATTAGCACCCGCTCCATCCGTACAGGCTATTCCCAAGCAGACAAGCAATGAAGCCAAGTCGTTTACACCCTACAAAAAGCTGGATGTCAAAGCACGTGAATTGCTTTCGCTCCGTCA
>NZ_JBITPI010000080.1:0-7839 GCF_050467745.1 Paenibacillus sp. NRS-1781 | reverse complement strand
CTCCGGGGTCTGCGCCGCTTGTGCTTCAAACAAGCCATGAATCGTCTGCTCGCTCGGACAGTCCGCTGCGGTATCTCCCCATACGCCAAGAATTTGCTCGCGTTCTTGCTTGGTTACTACATCAAGCTCACGTACAGGAATATCTGGGTTCGCCACCACTTCCTTCAGCAGTTGCACCAGATGTCCCTGAATTTGTTCTATACTTGTGCGTTCAAAGACTAGTGCGTTGTAATTAAAGCTCATGTGAATGGCTTTCCCCGGCTGTACCACCAGATTAAAGTCATAGAAACTAGCTTCTCCAACGCTACCCACTTGCTCAATCTCTTCCTCTACTGAATCATTTGCAAAAATGAGTATATGGTTGATCAAATCCTGCTTAAGCTCCAACAATGCTTGAATTTCATCCAGCGAATACGAGACATGCGCATGGACAGATACAGACTGCTTCTCGATTTGCTTCATCACTTCCGAGAACAGGCTTTCCTCATGACTATTGATCCGTACAGGTACCGTATTTATGTGCTGGTCAATGATTTGCCCTACCTGTGAAACGTCCATCGCACGCTCGGAAACCACACTTCCAAACACGACATCATCCGTGCCATTATATTTTTGTAGCAATATGCCCCAGACGCTCTGTATCAGTGTATTTATAGTCACCTGATGACGCTCAGCGATCTGCTGAATCTGGATTGTCAGACCCACACCCAGATCAAAATCAAGGTGCTTTGCCTGATATTTCTCCTTACTCTGCATTTTAGCCTGAGGCAAATGGGACGGCTCCGTATCCCCCTCCAAATATGCCCCCCAGTAACGAGAAGCCTTTTGACGGTCTTGATGGATTTTCAGTACAGGTACTGTTTCTTCTGTAGTGATCCATTCCAGCTCACCCAGCGTCGTATCTGGATTCATCGCAATAGCTCCAGCCAACCGTACGAAGTGGCGCGTAATCTGCTCGATGGTTTCGCGCTCATACAGTGCAGTTGCATACTCTAATCCGAATTGAATACCTTCTTCCTTCTCGCTGGCTTCCAGCATCAGGTCAAACTTCGCCGGAGCCTGTTCCATACTGAATGGACAGAAGCTGATATCTGCTAGTCTCAGCTCACTTTCTTCGGTGTTTTGCAGCACAAACATCGTGTCGAACAGTGGATTGCGGCTCATATCTCGATTCACGTTCAGCTTTTCCACTAGTTCCTCAAATGGATAGTCCTGATGCTCATAGGCTTGCAAGGCCCGGGTTTTCACGTCCTCCACGTAGTGGCGGAACGTTAGCGCTGCGGTTGGATAATTGCGCATAGCCAGCGTACCAACAAACATCCCGATGATCGGCTCCAGATCCACATGCGGACGTCCCGCAATCGGGGTGCCGACGATGATGTCTTCCTGTCCTGTATACTGATGCAGCAGCGCTGTATAGGCTGCCAGCAGCACCATGTACAGCGTCGAACCTGTCTGTGCTGCCAGTTCTTTCAAACGCTCGCTGACTTCGCGTTCCAGACCGAATACCACCGTATCGCCTGCCGTGCTTCGTACTGCAGGACGTGTAAAGTCGGTTGGCAAGTTCAGTACAGGCAGATTACCTCTAAATGTACCCAGCCAGTATGCTTCCTGATGTTTCATCCAATCTTGCTGTGTTTTACTTTCCTGCCATACGGCATAGTCTTTGTATTGTATCCGTAGCGGTGGCAGTTCTTCACCGCTGTACAGGCGAGCAAATTCGCGGGTCAACACTCCTGCAGACACACCGTCTGAGATAATATGGTGCATGTCAAGCATCAGCAGATACTGTGGCTTTTCTTCTATTCCCTGTACGCACAAATCGATCAAGGCTACCCGCAGCAGCGGAGCGGCTTGCAGATCAAATGGACGCACAAATCGTTGAACCCATTCTTGTACTTCCCCTGCCGACACCTTCGCATACTCCACCTTGAACGATACGGTATCCTGAATCTGCTGCATCGGTTCGCTATTTACCATTTCAAAGCGAGTACGAAGGGTCGCATGACGGGAGATCAACTGCTGGAATACTTCTTCCATCCGTTCTACATCCAACGGGCCGCTTACCTGGAACATGGCGGGCATGTTGTAGTTCACATCATTGGGATCGAGCTGTTGCAGAACATACATCCGTTTTTGCGCCGAGGACAGCGGGTAGAAGTTACGTACTTCCGTTACCGGAATGGACGCATACTCCACCTGATCGAGATTTTCAATAACCACCGCCAGCTGTTCAATCGTCGGGGCTTCAAAAATGTTGCGCAGCGGAAGTGATTTGTTCAGTTCTTTGTGAACCTTCGAGACCAATGTGGTCGCACGTAATGAGTGTCCGCCAATTTCGAAAAAGTTTTCTTTCACGCCGACTTGCTCCAGGCCCAGCACTTCCTGCCAGACTTGCACCAGCTTCGATTCCACCCACGAACGCGGTGCGATATAATCCGCACCCGTTTGCAGACTTCCGTCCGGTACAGGCAGCGCCTTGCGGTCAATTTTGCCGTTTGGTGTCAGCGGCATGTGCTCCAGCTGTACAAAGTACGAAGGCACCATGTAACTCGGAAGCTCCTTGCCCAATAAGCCACGCAATTCGCTGGCACTCACTTCCCATTCCGCTACATAGTAAGCAACGAGTTGATGCTGCCTCTGCTCGTCCGCATGAGCCAGCACAATGACCTCTTGCACAGCCGCTACCTTTAGCAAATGCGCCTCAACCTCACCCAATTCAATCCGGTACCCCCGAATCTTCACCTGTTGGTCGATTCGGCCCAAGCACTCAATCGTGCCATCCGGCAACCATCTCGCAAGGTCACCCGTCCGGTACATTCGGTTGACACGAGTTACCAGCGATCCTTGAGCTAGTCGGGACTCTGTTTCGACGTACGGATTCGGGATAAATTTCTCTGCCGTCAGGTCTGGCAAGTTTAGATAACCGCGTCCTACACCAGCCCCGCCGATATACAGTTCACCAGCAACACCCATCGGCACCAGTTGGTGCTGCGCATCCAGAATGTATACGGATTGGTTGGCCAACGGAGTTCCGATGGAAACGGTGTGTACCCCTTTATCTGAAAGAACGTTCAGGTCTTCTGCGTTTTCAATTGTATAAGCGGTGACATCTACCGTCGTTTCAGTCGGGCCATACACATTCGTGATTACAGGCTGATAATCGAACCATTTATGCAAAAATCCGTTCACCAGTTGTACCGACAAGGCCTCGCCCCCGATCAGAAAATGCTTCACTCCAGGTGCTTCCGTTGCCGTGGCTGTTTCGCTCAAAATGTACAAATGCGCTGGTGTGCCGTCTGACAGGTCGATCTGATGCTCTCGATAGTAAGCGATAAGCTGTTCACCGTTCAGACTGACATCACGTGCAACTACGTGCAGTGCATGGCCCAATAGCAGACTTGCAAAAATTTGTTGTACCGAGGCATCAAACACATACGCCGACAGCCACGCTACGTGCAAAGGCTGGTCATAGCGGCTGTACACACGCTCAGCTAAAGCATGAATCAGATTGCTAACGTTACTTTGTTCAATCATGACCCCTTTCGGCTGCCCGGTCGTTCCTGAGGTGTAAATCATGTAGGCCAGATCGTTCGGGCTGGACATCGGTTCCAGATTGGAGCCGTCCTCATGATACAAAGAGGTGTTAATCTGGTGCTCCTGAATCGTCTCGCTCTGCGTATCCGCCTGTGATTCTGCATTCGTGGCCTGCTCCCCGTCCAACACCAGCACTTTACCGTCGAAGGCTACGATTTCAACCAAGTGGCTTTGCGTCAGTAGTAGCTCTGCTCCCGAGTCGTCCAGCATATAGCGGATACGCTCTTCTGGGTACATCGGGTCGATTGGCACATACGCACCCCCGGCCTTTAAAATGCCGAAAATGCCCACGATCATATCTACCGAGCGCTCCATCATTAGACCAACCAATCGGTCTGTCGTCACACCGTGAATACGTAGTGTACGAGCCAGTCGATTGGCACGCTCGTTCAGCTCCCGATAGGTCAGGTGTTGTTCCCCGAACACCAATGCCACACGCTCTGGCGTCTTGGCAACCTGTTCTTCAAATTGCCCATGCAGAGTTTCACTCCACGGGAAAAGTACGGCTGTATCGTTGAACCCGGATACAAGCAAATGCTTCTCTTCATCGGATACGATATCAATACCAGCCAAAGTCACCCCAACATCCTGCGTCACTGTCTCCAAAATTCGTACAAAATGCTTCGCCAGCCGCTGGATCGTCTCCGGCTTAAACAGCTTCGTGCCATACTCCCAAGTGAAAGATAAGCAATCTTTTTCTTCAGTCACATGTAATGAAAAATCTACCTTCGATATGCCAGCGTTCAATTCTTCCGGTTTGAAACGAATGCCTCTGGCCTCCAAAACATCTGTGCCAACATTTTGTAAACTAAACATCGTATCGAACACCGGATTTCGGCTTAAATCGCGAACCAGCTCCAGCTTGTCTACCAGCTCGTCAAACGGATAGTCCTGATGCTCCAACGCCAGCAGCGAGGTTCGCTTGACTTCCTGCAAAAAGGATTGAAATGTTAGAGCCGCTTGAGGCTGGTTACGGAAAACGAGTGTATTCACAAATAGGCCAATCATTGCTTGTGTATCTGCATGCCGTCTTCCAGCAACAGGAGAACCCACGATAATATCCTCTTGTCCCGAATATTTGCTCAGCAGAACGTTATACGCCGCCAAAAGTACCATGAAGATCGTTGATTCGGTATCTTGGGCCAGCTTGTAGAGTGCATTGATCATTTCAGGTTCCAACATGACTGTAAAGCTATCTCCTTCAAAGCTTTGGGCTTGCGGACGCGGAAAGTCCGTAGGCATGTTCAGTACAGGAAGCTCGCCATTCAAGGATTCGAGCCAGAACGATTCATCTGCTTGTAGTTCGCTACCCTTGATTTGCTCCTTATGCCAAGCGACAAAGTCCTTGTAATGAAGCTTAATCGGGGCAAGCTGTCTCCCCTGATAACGGCGAATGATCTCATCCAGCAGCACAGCCATGGAAAAACCGTCCGCAATAATATGATGCATATCGACTAGCAGCACGAAGCCGCCCTCAATAACTTCGAACAGCTCAGCTCGGAATAAAGGTGCTGTTCCCAAGTCAAAAGGCTGAACAAACAAGGCTTGCGCCTGTGTTGCTTCTTCTTTGGAGATACGGGAGAACGGGATGTCAAACAGGATCGAATCTCGAACTTTTTGTACAACCTCCCCGTCTTCCAGCTCAAAATATGTCCGGAAGGAATCATGACGTAAAACAACTTCCTTGACGGCCTCAATAAATCGGGAAACCTCCAGTTTACCCTCTATATAAAGCTGACCGGATACATGGTAGGCCGTTCCACCACCCAATTGATCCAGTACGTACATCCTTTTTTGGGATGAAGAGACTGGATAAAAGGGTTGGGATGCTACTGGTACAATCGGTTCATACACCTGTTTTGTTCCTCCAGCCACATAGGTAGCCAACTCAGCGATCGTTTGCAACTCAAAAATATGAACGAGTGGAATCTGAACACCCAACTCTTTGCTCACTCTGGACAGAATGACCGTCGCTTTTAACGAATCCCCACCCAGTTGAAAAAAGTTATCATGACGGCTAACTTCATGTATATTCAAAACGTCTTTCCAAATGGTCACGAGTCCATCCTCTACGCCATGCACCTCAGAGCCAGCAACTTTTGGCGTAAAAATACTGGAGTGTCCCGGTTCCGGCAGAGCCTGTAGATCTGTCTGTCCATCGGGCAGAAGAGGAATACGATCCATTGAAATCCAAAAACGGGGCTGCGTATAATCCGGAAATGTTTCATTCACAATTTGCTTCAATTCGGCTTCTTCCCAAGGAGCTGATGCACTTGCCACCACATAAGCAGCTACATAAGAGACTTCTCCAGCTACGTCCGTTTGTGGCGTAATGACGCAGGCCTCCAATTGAAACGTTTGCAGCAGGTGTTTCTCCAATTGTTCCAGATTGACCTGATGCCCGCGAATCTGGATCATCCGATTTAAATGACCGATGTGTTGTAGCTTGCCTCCGCTTTTGACGTAAGCCCATTCGCGTGTCGTACCCAACAGACCTGCGCCTGTCGAGGCCTGATACACTTCCCCCTCTGTTCCGGCGGGAGCTGGCTGCTTGTATGCATCCAGAACGCAAGGATAATTACCGTGGATATCGGCGCTCGCAGCCCAAGTAGCCAGAAGCTGCTCCTTTTCCGGGCCACGAAGTAAAGACAGTGAGGAAATACGACTTCCCTCGTCCACCACAATGGAATGCAGCAGATGGATGAAGTATTTAGACCATTCTTTAATCGTGTCTTCTTCAAAGAGATCCGTATTAAAGTCAAAATCCAGACGTAATTGCTTCTGTACCTCCGTAACATTCAAAAAAAGCTCGTATTTGCTGAAAGTCACTTCGTTTTCAAGCACTTCTACATCCAGTTGCTGAAATTGAAAACGCGGAATCGGCCGATCCATATTGAATACAACATTCATCACAGGTAAATGCTTTAGGCCCTGTTGAGCCAATCCGGCAAAGCTGTATTTTTGGTAAGCCTCCAGTTCATGCATTCGCTTTTTGATCACTTGCGTATATTCACTAAAAGTAACATCAGGACGCACTTCGCCAATGACTGGAAGCAAGTTGACACAATTACCAATCAGAGAGAAGGCATCCATATGAGATTGTCCCGCCGTAGGCACGCTGACGGTTACTTCTTTCTGTCCTGTCAGGCGATGCAGAAAAATTTGAAATACCGATAACAGGGTGATGAATAAACTGCTGCCGAGCTTTATGCTGGTTGTTCTTAACTGTTTGACGAGCGGTGCTTCGAGAATAACGGTATGTCTACTTCCGTTGGAGGATGGAGACTGTGTTCCACGCACTGGAGAAGGCAGTTCTAGTACAGGCAAAGACTTTTCCAGTACAGCCGACCAAAAAGCAACGGCTTCCCCTCCCCCTGTCCTCAGCTGAACTTGCTGCCAAGCGACATAATCCCGAAAAGCTACCGGATCAGGTAAGGTAACAGTTTCGTGCCGAACCCGTGCGGAATAGAAGTATTCCAGCTCTTGCATGAATACGCCCATCGACCAGCCATCGGCAATCAAATGATGGAAGGTAAACACACCCAGATGCTCCTGCTCCGATGTTTTCAGCAATTGAACACGAAATAGCGGCTCATCCGACGTGAAAGAAAACGGAACGGTGCTGTCTTCTCTCATCCACGTTTGGATATGCTGTTCCTGTTCATCCGAAGGGTAGCCCGAGAAATCATGCAGCGGAACTTCGATGTTCATCACAGAAGCAACCACCTGTGTCTCCCCATCAGCGCTTATGAAGGTACGTAGTGCTTCGTGGCGGCTCACAATGTTACGGATAACCTCGGTGAAAATCTCCTGTTGTAGTGGACCACGAAACCTTAGTAAGGCGGTTTCGTGTAAGGATTGAGAGTCACTTCGTTCCGAGACAGAGGCGAACCAAAGCTGTTTTTGATCCGGAGTCAGCGCAATCATGCTTTCCTGAGCGCTCCATGTCACCGTTTCTGGAAATGCGGATATGGGTACAGGTTGCTTATCCAGACCCGGGCCGTTTCCATTCGGGGGCGTGTCCGGTAAAAATCCCCCTTTGCGCAGCTCGTTCACGCTATCCTTGACCGCTTGTACGATTCGCCCAATATCTTCCTTCGTATGGGCAGTGGACAAGAAACAGTTTCGTCCCTCCCAGATATAAATGCCTTTTTCCAGCATGTGATAAAAGAACAATTCCAGATCGCCTTTGAGTACAAAGCGAAACAGGGAGCCAAAGTGAACGACCTTCATAGGTACGTG
>NZ_JBITPI010000079.1:0-2614 GCF_050467745.1 Paenibacillus sp. NRS-1781 | reverse complement strand
CTCCGGGGTCTGCGCCGCTTGCGCCTCGAACAAGCCATGAATCGTCTGCTCGCTCGGACAGTCCGCTTCCGTATCTCCCCATACGCCAAGAATTTGCTCGCGTTCTTGCTTGGTTACTACATCAAGCTCGCGAATCCGAATATCCGGGTTTGCTGTTACCTGCTCCAGCAGTTGCACCAGATGTCCCTGAATTTGTTCTATACTTGTGCGTTCAAAGACTAGTGCGTTGTAATTAAAGCTCATGTGAATGACTTTCCCCGGCTGTATCACCAGATTAAAATCATAGCTCGTCGGTTCGACTTCGCTTCGGCTAAAGCTGGTCTGCTGGCCTTCACCGAACTGCTGCATTTGTTTCTCCGCCGGATCATTTGCAAAAATAATCCTGTGGTTGATCCAATTTTGCTTCAGGTCCGACAACGCCTGAATTTCAGTCAGCGGATGCGTAGTATGCATATGAGCAGCTATAGATTGCTCCTCGTTTTGCTTCATCATTTGCGAGAACAGACTGTTCTCATTACTTCTAATCCGTACAGGTACTGTATTCTGAGACAGACCCATCATATGTTCCACATTCAGAAGATCAGGCGAATGCCCGGAAACCGTACTACCCAATACGACATCATCTATACCATTATATTTTTGGAGCAATATACCCCAGACTGACTGCATCAGTGTATTCAGTGTCACCTGATGACGTTTGGCAATCTGAAGAATCCGGGTCGTCAGACCCACACTCAGACCAGTGTTAAGCTGCTCAGCCTGATACCCCGCGTTTGACTGCATTTTGACTTGTGGTAAATGGGCCTGTTCTTCATATCCGTCGAGATATGCATTCCAGTAACGAGCAGCTTTTTGACGTTCCTGATGTACTTTCAGCACAGGTACCGTTTCTTCTATAGTGATCCGTTCCAATTCGCACAGCGAGATGTCTGGATTGGCTGTAATGGTTTCTACCAAACGTACAAAGTGGCGCGTAATTTGCTCGATGGTTTCCCGCTGGTAGAGCGATGTTGCATATTGCAATCCGAAATGGATGCCGGTTTCTTCTTCGCTGGCTTCCAGCATCAGGTCAAACTTCGCCGGGACCTGCTCCATAGCGTATGGATGGAAGCTCAGGCCTTCCAACTTCAGCTCTCCTTGTTCGTTGTTTTGTAGTACAAACATCGTGTCGAACAGTGGATTGCGACTCATGTCGCGCTTCACGTTCAGTTGTTCCACCAGTTCTTCAAACGGATAGTCCTGATGCTCATAGGCTTGCAAGGTCCGGGTTTTCACGTCCTCCACGTAGTGGCGGAACGTTAGCGCTGCGGTCGGATAATTACGCATGGCTAGTGTTCCGACAAACATTCCGATAATTGGCTCCAGATCCATGTGCGGTCGTCCCGCAATCGGAGTGCCGACGATGATGTCTTCCTGCCCGGTGTACTGATGCAGCAGTACAGTGTAGGCCGCCAACAGTAACATATACAGTGTTGAACCTGTCTGTACTGCCAGCTCCTTCAATTGTTCGCTCACTTCATGTCTCAGTTCGAATACAACCGTATCACCTGCCGTACTTCGCACCGCCGGGCGGGTAAAGTCGGTTGGCAGATTCAGTGTAGGTAGCTCCCCCCGGAAGGTATCCAGCCAATATGCTTCCTGACGCTTCATTCCGTTCTGTTGTGACTCACTTTGTTGCCATACCGCGTAGTCTTTGTATTGAATTCGTAGCGTAGATAACTCTTCACCGCTGTACAAGCGAACAAATTCGTTGGTCAGCACGCCCATGGACGCGCCATCCGAGATAATATGGTGCATGTCGAGCATCAACAGATGCTGTGGCTCTTCTTCTATTCCCTGTACGCCCAAATCGATCAAGGCTACTCGTAGCAGCGGTGCGGCTTGCAGATCAAACGGACGTACAAATCGTTGAACCCATTCTTGTACCTCCTTGCCTGCAAGCTGCTCAGACACCGATGAATGCTGTTCATGCGCTATATCACGTTTAGAGTTCTCCACATGGGTTTTTCGATCAGCTGCTGGATACGTTACGACATGTCCTGCCTGGACCTTCGCATACTCTACCTCGAACGTCACCGTATCCTGAATCCGCTGTATCGGCTCGCTGTTCATTAGCTCAAAGCGGGTGCGGAATGCCGCATGGCGTGAGATCAACTGACGGAATATTTTTTCCACCCGTTTTATATCCAGCGGTCCGCTCACCTGGAGCGCAGCGGGAATGTTGTAGTTTACATCCTGTGGATCAATCTGGTGCAAAACGTACATCCGTTTTTGTGCCGAGGACAGCGGGTAGAAACTACGTTCTTCCGTCACTGGAATGGACGAATACACCACCTGATCCAGCCCTTCCATCACCACTGCCAGTTGTTCAATCGTTGGTGCTTCAAAGATGAAGCGAAGTAGAAGCGGTTTATTCAATTCCTTGTGAATCTTTGAGGCCAGCGTTGTAGCCCGCAGTGAATGCCCACCAATCTCAAAGAAGTTCTCCTTCACGCCGACTTGCTCCAAGCCCAGCACATCCTGCCAGATTTGCGCTAGCTTCGATTCCGTCCACGTTCGCGGTGCGATATAATCCGCCCCCGTTTGCAGGCTGCCTTCCGGTGCCGGTAATAAT
>NZ_JBITPI010000078.1:0-32054 GCF_050467745.1 Paenibacillus sp. NRS-1781 | reverse complement strand
GGGTAGCCTCCTACTCGATTATATATTTGATCACAGTTTTATCAGCATTACAATGCGGAAAAGTGAAATGAGGCAACTATCTGATTCCTATGGAATTCGTTTTCGTGAAAGGGTTTACATGCTAGAATATAAGAAGGCTATCCTCTTACGAAAGAAGGAACAGATATGAAGTATAGAAATGTAGGCAACAGTGGTCTTAAAATCAGTGAAATCGGTCTGGGCAGTTGGTTGACGTATGGTACAGCCGCTGAACAGGAAGCAGCTCATACCTGTATTGCCAAAGCCTTTGAACTTGGGATCAATTTCTTTGATACCGCCAATGCGTATAATCAGGGTGAGGGCGAAAAGGCTATGGGAGCGGCTTTGAAGCCTTATCGAAGAGAAAGCTACGTGTTATCTACGAAGGTTTACTTTCCTATGGATTCCGGTCCCAATGACAGGGGACTGTCCCGCAAGCACATTATGGAGCAATGCGAGGCTAGTCTTAAGCGTCTTGGCACGGATTATATCGACATTTACTTCTGTCACCGTTACGATCAGGACACTCCTTTGGAAGAGACGCTGCGGGCTCTCGATGACCTTCAGGCTCAAGGCAAGATCCTGTATGCTGCGGTAAGCGAATGGAGCGCCGCACAGCTCACAGATGCCTATGGCATTGGAAAAAGGCTGAACCTGCGCCCGTTGATTGCCAACCAGCCGATCTATAATATGTTCGAGCGTTATATCGAGCGTGAGGTACTACCTGTATCCGGGCAGGTAGGTATCGGCCAAATTGTATTTTCGCCGCTGGCCCAAGGTATCCTCACGGGTAAATACAAACCGGGGCAACCTTTACCGACGGGCAGCCGCGGAGCTGATGCCTCCGTCAATCATGTCATCAACAGTTATATGAACGATGCTGTTCTTAACTGTGTACAGGAACTGGATAGCCTGGCGAAGGATCTAGGCATCAGTCTGTCACAGCTTGCTCTTGCCTGGATACTTAGAGATCCGGGTGTCAGCGCTGCACTCATTGGGGCCACGAAGCCGGCACAGATCGAAGAGAATGTAAGAGCAGTCGAGGTGACGCTTCAACAGGAGCAATGTGATGGAATTGAGCGGATTCTGAAGCAAGTAGAAGGATTTGAGCCTTTGCGTTAAGCATGTATACTGTTCTTGAAAATGGAATATTCCCACACATAAAGCCTCACGCTTCTCTGTCACAGACAGGAAGTGCGAGGCTTTTTTATATAAAGTGTATAGCAAAATTGGTTTGCGTGCTATATGTGTAAGTCCACTTTATACTGCGCTAATCTGCTGTTAATAGTTGAGCCCTATAGTAGGAGCTATATCCACAAATATCATATAAATTAAAGGATGGATGCAAGTATGGGGATTCATACGTATTTTCGATCACTAAACGAGTTGGAAAGGATCATCCGCTGTCCAGGCAAGTTTAAATTTGAAGAACACAGCGTATCTGCTCATTCATGGAAAGTGGTACAGTATGCCAAAACGCTGGCTGATATTGAAGAGCGAAACGGCGTGAGCATTGACTGGAAAAAGCTTTATGAGATCACAAGTAGTCACGATTATGGGGAGATTTTTATTGGAGATATCAAAACGCCTGTTAAGCATTCCTCCAAGGAACTCCGGTTATTAATCCAGCAGGTCGAAGAAGGCATGATTGAGTATTTTATTGAAGAGAACATACCGGAGGATTTCAAAGCCATTTTCCGCAAACAGCTCCGAGAAGGCAAAGACAATTCAGTAGAAGGCTTGATCCTTGAAGTTGCTGACAAGATGGATCAGGTGTACGAAGCATTTGCCGAACTACAGCGGGGAAATACTGAAAAAGAATTTATAGTCATGTATCGTAATGCGCTCGTTAAAATCAAAAATATCCAATTAAAATGTGTTGATTATTTTCTGGAACATATTTTGCCGGATATGGTTAAGGAAGAAACGCCTTCATCCATTGATATTAAAAAGATTACGGAAGAAGCCTTAGCTCTGTAAATGAATTTTCTTACCGTCCAGAAGCGCTTCTGTTCATACATAAAAATAAAGAGCAATAAGTGGCAGTTGATTGAACTGCCCTTATTGCTCTATATGGTTTGGAGAATGTTATTTATTCCGAAAAAATAATTGCGAAGCTGTTTCAGAGTCGCCTTTTCGTGAACAACCAGGTAGACCTGCCAAATATTATTCACGACTTTGAAGCCCAGGCCATTCTTTTTCCTCCATCTTCAGCGACAGGCTGCCGCCGCTAATAATAGACTTATACGTAATCGAGGTCCCCATTAATCCCATAGTCGGTTTGCTGTGTGATCCGGCTTCTAATATTTTTATTTTGAATATTCGAAGCTGGCGTAATGATCACATGAAAACCATCGGACGTTTTGGTATAAGAGTAGTTTGTTGGCATTATGGGCAACCTCCTGATGAAGTATTTTGAAACCGAATCTCGCGCGATAATTCGTTTCTCATATATATAGGAAATTTACAGCCGTCTCTTACAACCTGGAAATCAAATTTTTCTAAAAATATTTGATATAGCGTGTACTGAGACAATGCTTGACTTAAAGTTAACTTTAAGTAGTAACATACTGGATGTAACGTGATGGTGATTAGAAAGGCCGATGACTATTCTTTCAATATAGGAGTTGATGGGAATTGAAAAAGAAACAACTGGGTAAAAGTGACCTTCAAGTATCTGCACTGGGTCTGGGCTGCATGGGAATGTCCGAATATTATGGCGAGTTGAATGATCAGGAGTCGATCAAAACGCTTCATCGTGCGTTGGAACTGGGGATCAACTTCTGGGATACAGCAGATGTCTATGGTGTGGGAGAAAATGAAAAATTGATCAGTCAAGTCCTGCGGAGCCACCGGGATGAGGTGGTATTGGCTACCAAGTTCTCCATTATGCGCGGAGAGGATGGGGGATTCTTGGGTGTAAACGGCCGTCCTGAATATGTGAAGGAAGCGTGTGACCGCAGTCTTCAAAGGCTGGGTGTAGATGTCATTGATTTGTACTACCAGCACCGTGTCGATCCGAATGTACCTATCGAGGAAACGGTCGGCGCGATGAGTGACCTGGTTCAGGCGGGTAAAGTCCGCTATTTGGGACTGTCCGAGGCTTCTCCTGCGCTCATTCGACGCGCCCACAAGGTTCACCCGATCACAGCCCTGCAAACGGAATATTCCTTATGGAGCCGGGAAGCGGAGGATGAGGTTATACCCGCTTGCAAGGAGCTGGGAATTGAGTTTGTAGCATACAGTCCGCTGGGACGCGGTTTTTTGAGCGGGCAAATTCAGAAGTTTGATGATTTTGCAGAAGACGATTTCCGTCGTACCGTGCCACGCTTTCAGCCTGAGAATTTCCAGAAAAATCTCGATCTCGTACAGCATATTAAGGACCTCGCTGCTCAAAAAGGGGTCAAGCCTGCTCAACTGGCCTTGGCATGGCTGCTTGCGCAAGAGGGAATTGTACCGATTCCAGGCACCAAGCGGGTTACTTATTTAGAGGAAAATGCGGGGGCAGTCGATATCGCTTTATCTACGGATGAAATGGAAAATATTAACGAGATCATTCCCAAAGGAATGGCAGCCGGCCTTCGTTATGCGGCAGAGCGGATGCCGAATTGGCAAGCCGAATAATTCCAGCTTTATAACCCAAAAAGCCGTCCTTAACGCGGATCGGCGCGGAAGGCGGCTTTGCGGGACATACATATACAGCTAAGGTCGAGGTTTGAAAATACCGAAAGGACGTCCTACAGGCAGGAATGTACGGCCAAAATGTGCATTCAGAACAGCGGCTCCTGTACCGTACAGCGAGAGTAGACCAATACCCATTTCAGCATAAGCGGCTATGGTATGGAAAATCTCTGGAGCAACGCCGAATGCATCAAAGCTAAGACCGAGGAACAGAAAATCAATCAAGACAAAGATAAAGAATAGGACCTTATGCGTCTCCATCGCTCCAATGGTCATGAATAGCGTGAAGATGAGATAGCCGGCAAAGGCAAAGCCGAGCTGCTTACCGTCTACAGCAGACGCCAGCTCAGGGCCGAATACACCCATTTTGATCATCCAGCTACTAGCTACGGCTAACCAGAAGAAGGCGTAAGCGCCAAAAGCCGTCATGCCAAAGGTGTTGTTATGCTTTGCATCCTGAATGCAGGCAAATAACTGCGCAAAGGCACCAAGGAAGATAGCCCAAGGGATGATGAAGCTCAAGCCCTCGGTGAGACCGAGCTTTTGGGATGAAGCGACAAGCGTTACAATAGCCAAGCCAAACAGACCGATCGCGCTCGGATCGGCCGTTACGATTTTTACGTTAGAATGAGATTCGTTTTGCATAAAAAAATAGAAGCCTCCAATAATGTTCAAATACGCGTCAATCTGCCGATGCCAGAATCACACTGACATATTGTAACGGAAACAGAGGAACTAGCATAGTACATAATTCTGCTACCGATTGCGGTTGCCTGTATTCACATTATTGCTCCCACCCTCAATACTGACTGATTTGCCTGAAGTATCTGTGATGTTGTCCCTAATTTCATTGGAGCTGGAATCAGTGACACGTATTCCTATGTTGGAAAATCCGGAGTACGTGGTCATTTCGTTACCCATAATTTTGTTGTTGTTTGCGTTAGCAAGGCGAATGATTGTGTCAGGATTAAGTGAAGAATTGGTTTGAAAAAACTCATTGTCTGTAAAAGTATTGCCGTCCGATTGAACCAGCAGACCTTGCAGGGATGGATTTTTTATCGTATTTTTGTATACAATATTATCTGTTGCTCCAGTCAGTACAAAGATTCCCCGAGGATAATTTTCAATTACATTATTGTTGACGGTGTTATGGGCACCATTATTAGGGATGCGAATGCCTGCGTAGCCGTCAGATTGATGGGTCTTGTTAATAATTTGGTTTCCGGTGACCGTCGTGTAGGTTGCGCGTGACAGATTGATTCCACTGCCGCCGCCCGAATTGGTAATTTGGTTATTCGTAATTTTGACGTTACGAAACTCGCCTGCCGGATAGCTTTCATGTCCGGTGGCAATGGCATGTCCATTATTCCGGTCAAAGCGGCTGTTGGTAATCTCTGAATCTCTGGTTCTGCGAAGTAAAGCTCCGATGGTTGTGTCACGAATCTCTACTTGATCCAGCGTGAGGTGCGAGACGGCTACATCTATAATCATACCGCCTACCTGACTTTCGTCACGGGCTTCACGATTCGCACGGTCTGCATCAATGGTGAGATTCGACAGCTTCACGTCTAGTCGGTCAGAATTGTTTCGTAGAATCGGATTCCCAATCACGTATTGGTTTTTAGACCCTGTTTTTTTGAAAATCGTTTTGCCCATTCCGTCACCGTTCAGACTAACTCCGGCGTATAAACGAATCGATTCGTCAACCATGTACGTGCCTTTTGGGAAATAGACCGTTCCCTCTGTACCACGATCATAAAAATACTTCAATGCATTTTGAATTTCCCTGGATTGTGAGGATTTCGAATTGGGTTTAACACCAAAATTCTTGGCATTAATCACGTTGTCGGCTGCCTGGGCCATATGCAGGTTTCCTCCTATAGAGCCTTGAATAACGAGTGCAACGACAGCTACCAGCAACAAGCTGAGCCTGCCCTTGCGATTAAAAATCCTAGACATTGTAAACACTCCTCCTAACAAGATTGTTGAAACAATTACATAACCACCTTTAATATATCGGTTAAAATGGGTTTTATTTCAAGTCTTTACTACAATAAAATTACAGAGCCACTAACTTTCAGCTTGCTTTAATTTTATTTTCAGCTTGACCGGGTACAATCAAGGCAATTTTTCTGGGGAGGACACATAACGAATGAAAACGAAAAAGACCGTTTGGATTCCAGCAATAATCGCAGTGACGGCAGCAGCTCTGCTCGTAATCTACTATTACCACATGTCTTCGGTTTCCAGCGGCGTAAGTAACCTGCCTACAGGGCCTGTGGGAGGACGTCCCGGTGGAGAAGGAGGCGGGGGCAACGGGGAAATATTCAAGACTTTGGGTACGATCTCCGTATTCCTTGGCGCGGCCGTTTTTTCTTGGTTCTGGTTTAAGAAGAAGCTAAGATCTCCATCGATATGGGTCAGAAAAGCCGGGAAGTTGTTACATTCCCTGCATAAGCTGCTGGGTTGGGCGACCTTGATCCTGATTGCTGTTCACGGTATCTATTTCCTGATTACCAAGCTTCAAGATCACAAAACCTACACCGGGCTTGCGGGCTTTGCCATTCTGCTGGCAATCGCCGGGTATGGCTTCTTCATTAACAAAGTGCGTAACAAGTGGATGCGGACCGTGCATCGTTTGCTGGGATTGCTTTGGGTTCCCGTGTTGCTGCTACATGCTGGCGGATCCGCGATCATGGCGGTCATCGCCAGCCTTGCAGTGGGGGTTCTTGTCTGGGTACTGGAAAGAATGGCGGCGAAACCGACGAAGCCTGTCCCGGGGGACGCTCTCTGATGATCTTGAATGGTGTTACGTCGGGATTTGTGATAGTATTTACACCTATATAGAATGAGGAAGTGACATAGTGATAAACATAACGATTCCAACCCCGGACATCACGATTACCAAACAGGCTAACCCTGAACTGAGCCATATTTACGGATTTACGGATTTCCACCTGATTCCCAGAGATAAGAGCGGTATTTTTATGTTCTACAACGCGCAGGAGGAATTGTTGTTCGTTGGTAAGGCAAGAAAGCTGAGACAGAGAATCAAAAAGCATTTTGAAGACACTGTATCGCCGATTAAGGACAATCGCAACGAAATGGCGATTATTGAGGTTTGTATTGTAGAGGATGCGGTAGAGCGAGAAATCTATGAAACCTACATCATCAATGCACAGAAGGCTAAATATAACGTCGAAAAAGTGTTTTTTAAGTAATAAAGCAACTTCCGTGTGAACATAAAGAGCAATAAGTCGCAGTGATTGTACTGCCCTTATTGCTCTTTTGTATTACTGTATTGAGATCCTTTCAGTGAGGGTGACGTGGTATGAATAAAACAGACCGTCTGCTAGCGATCTTGCTAGAGTTGCAGCGTAAGGATATTTTACGAGCCGAGGATTTGGCGGCTATATTCGAAACGAGTGTAAGAACCATCTATCGGGATATTCAGGCTCTAAGCGAATCGGGCGTACCGATTGTAGGAGCGCCGGGCATTGGATATTCCTTGATGGAGGGGTATTTCCTGCCCCCAGTGAGTTTTACCGTAGAAGAGGCTGTGGCATTGCTAATCGGGACGGATTTTGTCGAACAAAAATTTGATGCAAATTACGGAACCAAGGCGCAGGCTTCCCGAAGGAAAATTGAAGCCATTTTACCAGAGAGCGTTCGCAGGGAAGTTTCCCGGGTGCGTACGACCATCAGGCTGCTCGCGGTAGGTGAAGGGGCAAACCGTAGAGAGAAAACCTATTTGGAAACGCTGCGTCTCGCTATATTGGAACAACGGAAGATACGATTCGGCTACTCCAAAAGATTGCCAGAGGCTGACGGGAATCGTCAAAGTGTGTGTGTGGTCGCCCCCTATGGTCTTGTACTGATTCGTGGTTCGTGGGTGTTAATTGGACAATGCGAATTGCGGCAACAGCTCCGCCATTTCCGTTTGTCTCGGATGGACGAGCTTATCGTGCTGGAGGACGGCTTTCAGTTCCCCGCCGATTTTAAATTGCAGGATTACAAGCAAGCAGATGATCGCCATATATACGTTCGCATACTAGCCCGTCCTGAGATTGCTGATAAAGTGAAGGAAGCGAACAATTTTTACATGGAGGCTGTAGAGGAGCATCGGGATGGACTGCATGTACTCTTCCGTGTCAGACAGCCGGAGGAGCTATTGCAATGGATACTAGGGTGGGGTGCAGATATGGTCGTGCTGGAGCCTGAATCGCTCCGGGATCGGGTACGAACAGAAGTCGAAAAAATGTTGAAATGCTACTGACATAAGGCTGTCAGTAGCATTTGTGTATAGTAAAGCTACTTGAAGGAGAGGGGCAGTTCATAGTATATGAATACAACTGAAACATTGCAGCGCTTTGAACAAACGGTACAACACTATCTTCTTGAATTGGACCACTTTAGCTTGGAGCAATTGCAGTACACACCACAGGAAGGCGAATGGTCGCTTGGACAAATGTACCTTCATTTGGTGAACTCTGCTCTTTATATGCATCTTAAGAACATTGACCTTTGTCTACAGCCTGATGGAGAGATGGGGACTAAAACGGAGGCAGGCACGGCCATTTTTAATCTGGGAGGCTTTCCGCCAATACGTATCCAAGTCCCACCATCCCCGCAGTACACTCCCCCGCAACCCACAAGCAAAGAAGAAATTGTGGAGGGATTAAACGTTGTGATCCACAAAATGAGAGAGATTGAGCCGACCGTTGGGAAATCAACAGGGCCGTCTACCGTCAATCATCCCAGATTCGGTGCATTGAATGCTGGAGAGTGGTTTGCGCTCATCGAGATGCATTATCGTCATCATCTTTTGCAGAAGGAGCGCTTGAAGCACGCAATAGCCGATTGATCGTCTCCCGGCGCAGCCCGATGAACTGACCAATTTCCTCCTGTGTCAGCACGTCCGTTAACGTGGCGGGGGCGATATAGGAGTGGAACCAGCGTTGAAGCTTCCGAAGCTTCTCGGCAGGTGACACCTCGGTGAGCTGGTCAATTCGTTGCTGCATCATGCGCAACTTGTCCTGTAGCTGCAAAGCGATAGCCCGACATTGAGCCGGGTCCTGCTCCAGCGCCTGATACCATTCTTTTTGCGACAGAACCTCAACCTCAGAGGTTACCAGTGCCACCGCTGTACCATAATAAGGATTGGGACTGATCAGGGAGTGGTGCGGGATAATTTCATCGGGCACAATAACGTTGACTAAAATTTGTGAGCCGTCCTCATGGACTCGAATGATTTTTAACAAGCCACTCTTTAATAGATACAGAGGGCCGGATTCTCCTTGTCGAAATAGGGTCTCCCCTTTGTGTAATATCATGAACGTGAACAGCCTCCATTTCATGTATTTCGGTTTTTAGATGAACCCGCCTGGATCGTAATTTGTTTGCTTCTTCTTGGCAAGCTGACGGGTAAAATGCCAAAATCAGCGTGAAGTGCTATGGCTTTGTTTAAGAGATTCCTCTTTTTTCTAAACGAATTCAAAGGAATAAACAGAAACCCTACAACAGTGATTCGATGACAGAATCTATTTCAAAGGGCTCCGTTGTTGATTCAAATCTTCCATTTACATGACCATCGCGATCGATCAGAAACTTGGAGAAATTCCACTTGATCCCGTCACCAGCGTATATTTCCGGATACTTATCCCGCAGGAAATCCTCCATCCATTGACCGTCCTTGGTCTGGGTATCGAAGCCTTGAAAAGGTGCCTGTTGTGTCAGATATTGAAATAAAGGATGAGGAGATGGACCTCTTACATCCGTTTTCTCAAATAGCGGGAATGTTACTCCATGGTTAATTTGGCAGACTCCCTGAACCTCCGAATTGCTACCCGGCTCTTTTTCATTGAATTGGTTACAAGGAAACGCGAGAATTTCAAAACCCTGTTCCCGTCGACTTTCATAGAGCTTCTGTAGATCCGCGAATTGACGGGAAAAGCTACATTTGCTGGCTGTGTTTACGATGAGGAGAACTTTTCCGCTGTAGTCTGACAGTTTAATCGGCTTCCCGTTAATTGAGGTTGCTTGAAAATCATAAATAGACATATTAAAGTCCCTCCTCATATTACTTTTTTATACATCATATATCCAGAGTGTCTATTGGTCTAATATATTATTCGAATGACCTTTATAGGTAGAAGGGGGTTCGCCTCTTTTATAGCAAACTGTGGCATTCGCCGTTACCAAGATAGAATATGGATGCATATTCATGTAATGCGTGCAAAAACCCAACAGAATCGAGGGATACTCGTGCCCATTGGAAAGATGATTCAATATAAGGAAATGCGACAACATCCCGTTTTAAGTTCTTATCTGCCGGAGACCCAGTGGATTAGCAATGCAAGAACTTTGCGTATGCTGGACGAATATCGGACGGTTTTCATTAAGCCTAATTATGGAAGCGGGGGGACTGGTATCATACGGGCCAAAAAGCTAGGGAGGAGGTATGAGATACGTTGCGGCTCCAGTCGAAGAATTGTCAGATCCCACGCAGTGAGAAGAGCAATCAGGATCCACAGGAGGCCTCATCGCCGTTATTTGGTACAACAAGGACTTCGGTTAGCGAAGTACAAAGGCTCGATTTTTGATGCTCGAGTGTATATGCAAAAGCCGGAATCGGAATGGATCATTTCAGGAATAACCGGGCGTGTGGCAGCACCCTCCAAGGTTGTGACCAATTACCGCAAAGGAGGACATGCGGCACCCTTGTCCAAAGTGCTTTTAAAGGTCTTTAAAAATGACAGAACGAAAATGCAAGAGACTCTGGATCAGATCACCGAACTTTCTAAAATGGTTGCCAACACGATAGATAAAAATCATCCGTTTCGCGAGCTGGGTATTGATCTTGCTATTGAGAAGAATGGTCAAATCTGGATTATTGAGGCCAATCCGCATCCCGGACATAAGTTGTTCAAGCAGCTCCCCAATCATAAGATGATTCGCAACATTTTGAGAAACAAACGTCGGATTGAAAAACATTAGTATAAAGTTATACTCCATTTTTTCAGCCTGAATCAGGCCCTCATCAAGAGCCGAATTCAGGCTGATGTGTTATTTTGTCTTGTTTTATAGTGTGGTCATTGGCCTCGCGGTTCAACATATTCAATAAAAGTGCCATCCGGGTGCTCTACAAAAATACTCGGCCCCACAGGGAAATTTTTGAACAACTGTATGATCGTTTAACTCAATTGGAGCAACAAGAGGAAGAACGTATATTAGTCGAACGTATAGAAAGTCTTGATCGGGACCCAGCATCCGCGAAATCTTGGAAAGATATCCGTCGAACTACCTAAACTGAATGAAAGAATTGTTTGATATTCGTTTACATGAGGCTGCGGAAAAAGAATATAACCAGATGGATGGTTCAGTTCTTGATGAGGTCAATAAAGTCAATGAAGGAGTTAGTATTCCGGTATGGAAAAGACAAATGATTAGAATGGTGAAGATCATTATAGAAGCAGACTATCCTCACTTGGGAGACAGTCTGCTTTTTTAAAAGGTGCCTTTTGATATAATCTGGACTGCTGTTAACTACATGAGTCCCTCTTCCTTCATGCTAATGAACGTTTTGTCTCCTAATATGACATGATCCAGCAATTCGATGCCGAGTAAAAGGCCTGCGTCTCGTAATCGGAGTGTTGTGCTTACATCTTCTGAGCTAGGAACAGGTGTACCTGAGGGATGATTATGACAGGCAATGATAGATGCAGAGTTTGCAAGTACGGCGAGTTTGTAAGTTTCTCTGGGGTGAACCAATAAGGTATTCAATGTACCACAAGATACTTGGTGTAGCGCAGTGGGCTCATTTTTAGTATTTAAACAAAGAATGCAAAAGGCTTCACGATCATAGTCACCGATAAATCTTCTGAATAATCCGACTGCATCCTGAGGTGAGCTGATAATTCGGTTAGGATAAAGTAACGAAGTTTTTTCCCGAACTATACGCAAAGTTATGATTTCTACACGTTTGGCAGGTACACGCTTAGGTTTATTCATTTTGCGATCTCCTTTTGATACTTTATAAATATGTAATTTTTGGATTTTTATTTCGTAGCGTTTTGTGACCTCGGCATGTTCATTACCTCATTTAAGAATAACCGAGGTAACCCAAAGGATTAACCCTCTATATATGTTGATTTACTGCATTTTAACATCTAAAGATAATAATATAGCAGTATTTGTGAATAATCTTTTATTGGGGGGCTGGATCAGGAGATGGCTCTACAGGTTTTGAAATCGGTATTAGAGTGGGAGAAACACAAAAATCAATAATTTACAGCAATGAACCGACTGCCGTGGGCAATCGGTTCATTGTTTTACTTTTTCATAACCGGAATCCATACTTCGCAGCGATAGTCCTCAGCCCGCGAGTCCCCCATCATATATACCTCCAGCTCGGGTCCGCCTGAATGCTCATAAAACGTGAACTTCTCTTTCCCATTCTTCCCTGCTCACCGATCCGGACGCCAGGCGCGAGTAACGCTAAAAAAAGACGCTTCTGGTTTCCCAGAAACGTCTTTAATAATCTTCAATCCATAAAGATACATATATAAATAACACGTAAGCTACAAGAAAGAAAGCAATCACACTAAGGAGGAGAATCCATATAAGACGGGTTTTAAATGGGGACAGAATTTTTTTTAATGGTCTTAGGATTTTCTTATGGGTAGGCAGCAACTCATATTCTAATTTTTTTAAAATCCGTTCCGCTTTTTCTTCATCTCTAATTAAAAGTTCACTCCATAATTGTTCATATTGCTCTCGAATGACTTCTTTAGTAGAACTATCTTTTAGTAAAACCATTTGTGACCTCCATAGATCATAAAGTAGCAAGAAGACCTGAAGAACTGTTCCCTAGTCTTCAGATCCCCTTGCAGCTAATTTTAATTTCCGTATACATGCCCTCTTAATTTCACGGAATTACCAAGTTCCTCATTTGTAGCTCTTACGTGCACACCAGAATACTGAGTACCTGTGTATATCGTATTATAAAAAGCCGCGCCATTCCAAGTATTAAAACCAGTTTGGAATACCTGCCCGTAAGCATCATCACCAAAAATACTTTTTTTCACAATACTATACCGAACAGCACACTTTGACATGCTTCCAGAAATTTGCTGCCACCCCGTAATACCTACTCTGTCCTCAGTCATGTTAAACTGACCACTATAAATAGAAGCACCCGCACTGACCCATTGTGTATCACTACCATAACTTGTAAGCTCAGTAGATAAAGGTTTGACAGACGAGGTACTATTCTCTTCTGATTGAGACTGAATTAATTTTTCAACCTTTTTGCTTTTTGTCTCTTGCCCGCCTACCAGTACCTTCCAACTATCGCCCTTTTTAATGATGGGGTATGTGACTGTATTTATTGAACCATCATCTTTTCTAGTTAATTCAACCGTAGCAGTATAGTTGTCATCAGAAGCTGAAACGACATTTTTGATGCTGACATCAGAAAATGGATTATTGCTTACTGATTCCTTATACTCTTTCAATTGTTCCTGTTCACTATTAAATCTCGTATCTACCACCCATTTTGCGGCTTCCGAAGCATCTCCGGATATTGCGGCTTCCACATAGTTTTTTATTGATTGTTTGGCTAATTCTTCATTAGAAGCACTCTCGGCGCCAGTAAGACCAGGAAATACGGACATTGCAAGCAAAGGAATCAATAACATTGTCTTTTTTATTTTACCATTAAAGCTTAAAAATTTCATTCATATTCCACCCTATCTTTTTTTTTACATAAATACATTCTTTTGAATTATTTGATATGATTAAGCTTTTCTCAAACTACAACGTGAACCCTAAGAAACAACGCAAAGAAGTCTCCAGACCTGAGGCCCAGAGCTTTCTTTGTTTAGGTCAGTTATTATTTTGCGTCCGAAGGCAATGAACCGGCTACGCCCCAAATTTCCACATTAACTTTGTTTGTACCACCTCGGAACTGAATTGTATATCGTCCAGAACGCAAACCGTCCGAAATTCCCGCATCAGTACTTCTCCAAACTGTTTCACTGTTTTTGCTGATTGTCTTGCCGTCAACATACACTTTACCAGAATCGTTGTGCTGTACAGTAAAATCAACCGGGGCATTAACATAGTTCCTAATGCGCAATTTAACATGCCCAAAACCCTTAGCAACCTCGAAGCTACCTGATGCAGTTGCACTTCCCCCTACAGTAAAGTTAAAAGAATTCCCCACGCTCTGAGGAGTTACTACATGGTCACCAGTAGTTGTTGTACTTGCATCTTGGGTCGCTGTAGTGGATATATTCGCAGAAATCTTATCAGGATGATAAAGTCTGTCTAGTACGTCAGCAGGGGGAACAGGATCGTAAGTAACGCTTTCGTTTGGAATAGGGGCATCGTGATCAGCAAGCACACTATTTGTAATAACAACAGTTAATACACTAGCACTTACTGCCAAAATAATGAGCCCCCAAGTTGTTGCTTTGAATTTCACAGCCACACATCCATTCTAATTATTTTGTAAACCCATTTCCTGATATGAAAAGTCAATAGGCGTGACAAATCCCGTCCATTATTGAAAGAATAGGATAGGAAGTGTAACTGTTGAACATTCAGAATCTCACGAACTAAAAAGGACGCTCCAGATCAATTCCAGAGACGTCCTTCGTGACTTTTCTGTTTTTCAGTAGCATTGTTTTAAAAAATCAGAAAGTTGCTGGCCCTACTCAGTTGTTATTGGTAAGCAGGTGCAAGGTAAGTATTGCGAACATTCGTAGCGACAAAATCCCATGAGCTTATTCTTTGTCCAGTGTAATCATCATACTGAACGGCTCTATACTTTTTAAGAGTTAAGTCAGCCGAAACCCCTAGTCTACTAAATCTACTCGGGTCTGCCGGGATTTGCGTTGCTACTGAATACAAGTACGAAACTCCGACAGTAAAAGATACATCGTCGTATTTTAGCGTAGTAGAAGCGGTATAGGTTTCCCCACTATTAACTGTATAATTACTTGCTTTGGCCCAGTAAGGAGTATTCTTATGATAATTGATAAATTGGTGATCTCTTGTAGTACCTGAAATAAACGTGTTGTCAATGTGGGTACTGGAAGGCCGTATTACAGAGTCGACAGCTTCTAACTGGACTGTGGTATTCTTATCATTTGAGGCAGCTACGTAAGAATCATAATCTTCTTTTGTCAAAAAGGACACTACATCGCCGTTATCCAAAGAAACCGTTTTATAGGCTCCATCAACCACAATAGTCGCAGAAACAACATCCGGTTGGGGTACTGCTGCATCATTTTGTGCTGCGTAAATGTTAGGTGTACCCACAACAAAAAGCAGTAAAGCAGAAAGAATAATCGCGAATTTTTTCATAAGATTTCCTCCTGGTCATATATTTACATTATAATGATAACAATAACATCTGTTTTGCGGACGTTTTATCACACTTCATAAAGGAGAGATATACATGTATTCCGTAAGCGGCACCATAGCTTTAATATCAAGCATGTCTATGTTCTGGCTTTTATACTATTTAGAACACATCAGTTCCGCAGGGTTTAATGATGCTTTTTACTTATTCCCACTGATCTTAATTGTTCTTTGTATTTATTTTTATTGGAAGGATCATGATGCAAAAAAGTAGGTGATCCTTCATCTCATTATCCAGACACTTATATCCCCTCCCTTCTTGACCGGTTGATGCACACATTCGGTCTTGGGTGGCATTTTCGCTGCCCTTGACCCGGTCACTCTACCGATTGATCTTGCTTCGTATGTCACTACATTTTCACAGCCAGGACTCCTTTCCAAACAAGTAGCTTAAATACCTTGTTAAGTGATATTTATACAAATTCCTATGCACTATTGAAGTAGATAGGAGGTGTATACATCTTGCGTTACAAAAATACATAAATTTTTAATTAATGGTAATCATTTCAATAATAATTATATCACACGATTTCTGTTTTTCTACGCAAATGTTCAATAATCCCCTATAAATGAATCCCCTCTCCTAGATAGCTAGCCTCACAAAGCTTTTAACAAGCTTGTATTTCCATTTCCTGTTAATGTATTTTTATTTTAAAAAAGCCATTATATAGAATGATTATATTAGTTAGATGAGAGGAGGGATAGTTCCGCATAAACAGCATCCGTTTTATTTACTTGAACGAAACCAGCGTCATGCTAAGGCAAGAAAAACAATGTAGGTGATGTAGCTTTGAAAGCATGAGGATGTTTGGTTATATCAGTTGGGTCAGCTTCTTGGTCTGGAACATACGGTTGTACTGATTTATCAGTTCATCCAAAAGCATAGACTGTTCAAGCACACAGGCATGTCCGAAACCATACTGTTTCGTACAGATCATGCAATCGTTGCCGGGCATCTTCCAACTGTCGATTTAACGTTTCATCTGTATTCATAGCGCATTTCCTCCTAATGTATCTCATTTTAGGATGGAATGTGGAAATATGAATGGCTGTTTTAGCAATCAAAAATCAGCAAAATATAGCAAAAAAAGACCAGCGGCTAGGCTGGTCAATGGTAATAAAATTAAAAACCGGATCACATTCCACCAATGTGACCTTGAGTTTCAATCGTGCCAGGGCTTGAGTGTCCAGGAATTGGATAATCAGCTTGAGATTGTGATGCGAATACCAGTAAAAAGCTAATTACCGCCAAGAAGAAAACCATCTTTTTGATCAATTTTTTCCCATAGACTGTGCAACTGATCTCGTGTTTCAGAAACGGCATACGCTTTGAATCGTTCAAATAACATTGCACAATTATGCGAAAGTAGTCCTTTATTAATGAATTCAGCCTTTTCCCATGCATTTAGCAGACATTTGAAACCATATGGATATCTACCTTTATTTAGGCTATATTTTGCTAGTTTATACCAAAATCGTACGTATTCCTCTGGTAAAACTTGTTGTGTGAATACGTCATCCGATGAAGATTCATGATAGTTTACGATTTGGGATTCAAAACGCTTGAGGATATGATCCACATCAATATTGTATCTATTGGCCGTTTCCATGACATTTAGGAGTTCAGCAAAAATGTGTTGTTCGCCTGCTATATACTCTACATAATCGGGCAAGATACTAATATCTCCAGACATAAGCTTGTTTACGTACGTATTAATTTTCGCCCATTGCTGATATTGATTCTTCCAATAAAGTGAATCTGGGTCATTCTCCTTTACCCAACTTAGATCAGCATAACCGCGAATGTGTGCTAATGCTTGTTCATGATCTCCTTTTGCATCGCAAGCATTAGCACACAGCAGCTTAGAATAAGCTATGTAGGCAAACAGCGGCTTACTTGGACTTTTCTGCGGCTCTGTTCCTTTTCGCTTAGAGTTATGAACCAAATCATATTGAATTTGTCCTAATTGACCCATTTGGTATGCAAATTCATAAACCTTGTCCCACAGGCTTAATGATCTATACACGTTTGCTAAATCTTTTAAGGCATCCAGTTGATCTATCTCATGTAAGCGATGGACAAACGTCTCAAACTTATTCGCTGCATTCAAGTTAAGATTCTGATCCTTTCCAACCGCAATCTGAAACAACCGATAATGGGACAAGGCAAGTCGTTCGGAATGCTGCTGCTTTTCACTCTCGGCTATATTTTCATACAGGTAAGCGGCTGCGTCCTGATACCCATTTTGGAAAGAAGCTTCGGCTAATTCAAAAAGGTTGGGAAGATAGCCAAGATTATCTAGTAGAACACTTACCACTCGCTGCAAACAATCCAGTCGATGAAACTGCACACATCGGTACAGGAAGGGGCAAATTCTTCGCCAGTTAATCGGTTCATCTACAGTGCACTCTTCAACATACCGTTCATAAAAATGATCCGGTGGTAAATTCATGCCCGCAGTAATGAGATCCAATTGGTAAACGGAAATAGGACGGTTGCTCGTCAGAATGCCACTTATCGTGCCGGGATTCAAGCCTGCGATGTGCCCAAATTGAGTCTTGCTCAAGCCTTTTTCTTTCCTTAATTGTACCATCTTTTGGAATAATAATAAATACTTCTATTTTATTGCTTTTTATCTTGGTAATAGGGAGTTGTTTCAATGACAAATATAGCAATGACAAGAAAGATAGACTCGCTAGGACGATTCGGATTGCCTAAAGAAATACTATATATGGTTGATATTAGACCAGGCGATTCAGTGGAAATTTTTATGGATGCAGAAGCGAGCACAATATCACTAGGTAAATACATCGGCCAATCCTGTAAATTTTGCCAATCAACCGAGGTATTAAGCACCTTTAAAAAATCTCTCATATGCAATGAATGTAAAAGTCAATTGATAGCTACTCAAAAGGATAAACGGAATCCACAACCAAAAGAGGTGATGACACAGCTGCTTTTGGTTTTGCTAGAAAAGTACCCTGACGCTACACAACAGGATTATTCTGATATGTTACGCATACCAATAGCTCGTTTAAGGAATCTTTGTCAAACAATTACACAGAACAAAAATAATGAGAAAGAGATTAAGTCCAATCCGGGCATCAATTCTACCATACTCAAAAGGAGAGGTTAGCATTGAAAAATACAGGTATGATACGCTCTCTAGATACGTTATTTCGGATCGTTATCCCCAAAGAAATGCGCGTAACCATGAACTTGGAGGTTGGTGATGGTATTGAATTTCTTGTGGATGATGAAGGGAGCTTCTTTGGTCTGCAAAAGTATGTCGGCACTTCTTGTAAGCTGTGTGGCTCAATTGAACGTCTAACCTATTTCAAGGGCAAGCTTTTATGTACGAACTGCATAACTGAAATGAAGGGGAATATAGGCATTAGTACAATACCAGTGCCCAAGATTAAGGAGCCAAGACAAAGAGAAAAACGAACGTATCAGCCGGCACAAAACTTGATCGAAAAACTAAGAGAATTGATGCGTGAACATCCCAATGCCAAGCAAAGCGAATACGCCAAATGGATTGGCGTTTCGCAAGGCCGTATATCTCAACTCAAAAAGTTATTGTAGGCTGACCGAGATCCATTTTCGATCATTTTCCGAGCAATTGTATACAACAAAAAAATGCCTGTAATTTTTCGTCCGGACTAAACTTAGCCATAGAAAAACTGCACCTCCAATGTTAGATGGTGTCTAACAATTGGGGTGCAGTTCATCCCGGGTGGTTTTTCTGTCTCGTACTTGCTTATAGATGTTTATCAGCTTTGTTATGGGTTTACTTTTTCATAATCGGAATCCATACCTCGCAGCGATAGTCCTCAGCCCGCGAGTCCCCCATCATATATACCTCCAGCTCGGGTCCGCCTGAATGCTCATAATGGCTGGCAGGGAACCATTCCTGAAAAATTCTTTGCCATACCTTTTGAATCGTATGAGGCATAGGGCCGATGGATGTAAACACAGCCCAAGTTTCGGCTGGGATGGTTCTGAACTCTAATCCGTTGGAGGTGGCTACGTCCTCACTGCCTTCGGCGGCAATCAGGTACGTGAATTTCTCTTCCCCATGCTTGAAATCCAAACAAATACCGAGGATATCCTCGCTTGTTCCCAAGGCTTGAATCCGATCCGATGTACCATCCGCGTTCAGCTCGTCCCAGAATTTCGGGATTTCCCGGAAATTTTCACCGTCTTTCGTTGTGACTTGGATGGACTTCCCAATGACCGTAAAGGCCGCTTTCTCTACAATTTTATAATCCATATCCTGATCTCCCTTCAACGATAGATGGAAGGTAATACGTGGAAAGGCTTTCAGGTTCACCCCAGGGCTTCTGGCCTCAGAGGGAGATATACCATGTACCTTACGGAACGCTTTAGAAAAAGATTCAGGGGAATCATATCCGTATTTGAACGCTATATCCAGGACCTTGGTGGTAGAAAGACTTAATTCCTGTGCAGCCAGGGTCAATCGACGCTTACGTACATATTCGGCTACCGTGACGCCGGTAAGCATATGAAACATACGTTGAAAATGAAAGGGAGACGAATAGGCTGCCTTTGCAATTTCGTCGATATCCAGTGGCTGCTGCATTCTTTCTTCTATCAGATCCAGTGCGTTCTTGATCCGAAGTAACCATTCCAACCGCATCACCTTCCTTGGATGTAATCATATCATTAGCGGTGTCCGTAATCCTGTCTTTGCGTGCTCTTGTCGAACAGACTCTGTCGCCTAGTTTAATGGGACATACACTCTGTTTCAAGTCGGAATTTCATACTGAAATTTTGGAAGCTCCAATTCGCCTGCCCCCCTTGTGTTCATAATTAAAATTTGGGACAATGAAAGAAGCGTTTGAATAGCGAAGACTGCTTAAACATGCTATGATGCAATGATGGCTGAGACGAATTTTAACGTTTTGAAAAGAGGATCGAACATGAAAAAAGAATCCATTTATGGATTAACACTAGATCAGTTGACAGCATGGCTCATCGAGCATGGACATAAGAAATCCCGGGCGTTGCAGGTATGGGACGCACTTTACCGGAAACGGATTACTGATTTTGCCGCGATGACGGAGGTTCATGAGAACTGTACCCGCCTGTTGGCAGAGCATTTTCCAATTGAAACACTGGAAGAGCATGTGAAGCAGCAGTCTACGGATGGGACGGTCAAATTCTTGTTCCGTCTTCAGGATGGAAATCTGATTGAGACAGTATTGATGCGGCACAAGTTTGGGCTGTCGGTATGTGTGACCACGCAGGTGGGCTGTAACATCGGGTGCAGCTTTTGCGCGAGCGGGCTGTTGAAGAAGAGTCGTGACCTGTCCAGCGGTGAAATCGTCGAGCAGATTATGAAGGTGCAGCTGTATCTGGATCAGGAACGTCCGGGCGACCGGGTCAGTCACGTCGTTGTGATGGGGATTGGCGAGCCGTTTGATAACTTCGTGAACCTGTCCGACTTTATCCGAGTCATTAAGGATCATAAAGGACTGGCGATTGGTCCGCGTCATATTACAGTGTCCACAAGCGGACTTGCCGATAAAATTATTGAATTTGCCGATTCCGATCTGCATGTCAATCTGGCGATTTCCCTTCATGCGCCGAATAATGAGACTCGTACCCGCATTATGAAGATCAATCGGGCGATTCCGATTGAGAAGCTGATGGAGGCGATTGATTACTATCTGGATAAAACAAATCGTCGGATTACGCTGGAGTATATTTTGCTGAAGGATATTAATGATACCAAGGAGCATGCGCTGGAGTTGGCTGAGTTGGTAGGCCACCGTCGTAATTTGGCAAATGTAAACCTGATTCCATACAATCCGGTGGATGAGCATAGCCAATACCAGCGGAGTGAGTCGGAGTCGATTACGGGCTTCTATGATGTTCTGAAAAAACAAGGCATTAGCTGTAGTGTTCGGCTGGAGCATGGAGTCGACATTGACGCGGCTTGCGGACAGTTGCGCAGCAAGCAAATCCGCAAGGATGCAAAAGGGAGTCGCAGTCCGGAACGCGAAGCGATTAGTTAATACAGAAGCGTACTCTTTAACAGGAGTACGCTTTTTTATGCCTGGACTATTGAAAGAAAAGCGCTCCTACCTAACTTAGTCTATGAATGTGAAAATAGTCACGTAATTGCGGCTGTTTTTACGTTATAGTGAGTGGTTAGTGGAGGGGTTATATGGCTAACGTAATTTCGAATGTGGCGCTCGTTCCGGGCATTTATGTGATGAAAATAGAGGGAACCTTTACAGGGAAAATGGGCCAGTTTTACATGCTGCGTACCAGTATCGGTTACCCATTGCTACCTAGACCTATCAGCATTTACGATATCGGGGATGAGGACATTTCCTTTTTATATCGGGTTGTTGGAGAAGGGACAAGCCTGTTTTCCCGGTTGCAGCCGGGGCAGGAGATCCAGCTGGAAGGACCTTTCGGCAATGGCTTTCCTCAGGTAGAAGGCAGCTTGGCGTTAGTAGGCGGTGGAATGGGCACGGCACCCTTGCTGCTGGCTGCAAAGCATTATCCGCATGCACATGTTTATTTGGGATTTGCGCAGCAAGCCTTTGGGGTGAATGCTTTTGAAGCTGTGGCAGCATCTGTGCAAGTCAAGGTAGGGGGAAGCATCGTCGAGAAGGTCGATCCTCATCTCTATGCGAATATGTTTTCCTGTGGGCCGACTCCGATGCTACAAGCGCTTGCAGAGAAGACAGAAGGCTCGTCATCCCGTTTATATATTTCAACAGAAAGACATATGGCCTGTGGTATTGGCGCGTGTTTGGGCTGCACCATGCATACCCGTGGAGGTAATAAGAGGGTGTGTAAGGAAGGGCCTGTATTCCCGGTAGAGGAGGTGGATTTTGATGATCTCCATGGCGTGTAATATTGCGGGCGTACCGTTCAAGAACCCGATCATCATGGCATCCGGTACATTTGGCTTTGGACGTGAGTATGCGGAATTTTACTCTCCTGATCTGTTGGGGGGCATCGTCGGCAAGGGATTAACCCTTCATCCGAAGGCGGGCAATACCGGATCACGCATACATGAAACAGCATCCGGTATGCTCAATAGCGTGGGACTGGAAAATCCAGGTGTTGCGGCCTTTTTGAAGGATGAGCTGGATGATATGACGCGCTGGAACACGGCTGTGATTGCTAATGTGGGTGGCTCGAATCTGGAGGAGTACGTTCAGGCTGTAGCCATGATTACGGAAAATGCGCAAAAACGGCGCACGATGAACCGCAGAGGCGTCGATATGCTGGAACTGAACATTTCCTGTCCCAACGTAAAGCAGGGCGGAATGCAATTCGGCATCCAGACGGAGGTGGCGCGGGACGTAGTACGGCAGGTGCGCAACGTAACGGCGCTTCCGCTAGTCGTGAAGCTGTCCCCAAATGCAGAGAATATTACGCAGATGGCGGTCATGTGCGAGGAAGAAGGCGCAGATGGCGTCTCGCTGATCAATACCTTTTCTGCGATGAAAATTGATATACGTCGGCGGCGAAGTGTTTTTACGAATACGTATGCAGGTCTTTCTGGCCCGGCGATCAAGCCGATTGCCTTGCGCATGGTTCATCAGGTGGCGCAGGCGGTATCCATTCCGGTAATCGGGATGGGGGGCATCAGCTCGGTGGAGGATATTATCGAATTTACGATGGCAGGAGCAGCTGCGATTCAGGTGGGAACATACAATTTTGTCCACTTGCACGCAGGAGCCGAGCTGGTCTACGGTCTTGAACAATGGATGCAACGGGAAAAGGTGCAGACGTTGGACGAGATACGGGGAATCGTATAAAATACTTCCTCATTTTCATAATGAAAGCACATAGAACCTCCTTGTCTGTTCAAGACAAGGGGGTTTTATGTTTATATTAGTTATCCCTTATTCAGCATATTGTTTTATTTCAGATAGAGGCTACGTTTGTGGTCATTGGAGCTCTTAGAGTTTGCAGGTTAAGAGGGAAATTGTCAAACAGTGTCGAATATATTAAGGGATTAATAGGACAGAAGACATGCTCTTCTTCCCAATGGAGAGCTTGAGAAAGAAGCTAGGTGATGGGATTGAGATTTAAAGGTAAGTCGAAACCGAGACGACAATTCAAAGTTTCGCTACAGTTTATGATTATTATTTTGGTTGTTTTAGTTATTATTATTTCCTTAATTATATCCTTGCTTCTCATTCGTAATTTCGTGATTAACAAGCATTTTGATAATACGAAGGAAAAACTTTCGGGTATTGCCAAGGTCATTGCAAGTGACAGCGATGTCATTCGAAATGTTGAGCAGGGAGTTCCTGTGAAGCAGATCCAGGACTATTCGCTCAGAGTAATGAATAACGTTAATGTAGATTTTGTTGTCATTCTGAACCGTGATTTAATTCGACTATCCCATCCGGATGAAACGATGGTTGGCAAACCGTTCTCTGATCTGAATGATGCCAGAAGAGCGCTATCCGGTCAGGGCCATTTTTCCGAAAATATAGGTATTTTGGGCTCAGGCTACCGATATTTTACGCCGATATTTAATAAACAGAATGAGGTCATTGGCATTGTATGTGTAGGACTGACCATGAGAACCCTGAATCATGATTTGATGCAGGCGCAGTATACCATTTTTGGAGGACTGATGCTTGGGCTCTTTAGTGGGGTTCTGGGCGCTATCATCCTGGCTCAAAAAATCAAAACAATTTTATTCGGGCTTGAGCCGCAAGAAATAGCAGCACGATTACGTGAAAAAGAAATTATTGAAAATGAGGTCGCTGAAGGAATTATAGCCATTTCGGCTGACAAGAAAATTATACTCATGAACAAAGAAGCTCAGGCCAAGTATCAACTGGCGAACCAGGACATGGAAGCCCCGATTGGCGAGCAGGTGGATACCAACTTTTATAATGTGCTCTTCAAGAGAGTGTTTGATGACAAGAAGAAGATCAAGGATCGCTCATTTTATGTGAATGGTATAGAAGTCATTGCGACAGTAACCCCTATATATATTGAAAATGAGTTTTTTGGGGCAGTTGCAACGCTGCGCGACCAATCCGAGATGATTCATCTTAGCAACCAGTTAAGTGGTACAAAATATTATATTAACTCCCTGCGCGGACAGACCCATGAATTTATGAACAAAATGCACGTGATATCCGGGTTGATTGAAATGAGGCAATATACAGAGGTTAGTCAGTATATCCAGCAGCTAAATCACCGGTATCAAAATGAGGTAGGCTTTCTGACCGAGAGAATTAAAGTTCCAGCATTAGCAGGTTTTATTATGGGTAAGATCAACGAAGCCAGCGAACAGAATATTTCGGTTCTTCTTGAAGAAAGCTCAAACGTCTCCAATGTGGAAATGCAGGACATCGTTCATGATGTCATACACATACTGGGCAATTTTTTTGACAACGCCATAGACTCGATTTTACAAAAAAAACAACCTGGTAGAATTGAGTTGAAATTGAACTATGAATGTGAGGGAAATGTATTCATTCTGAAAGTGAAAGATAATGGTATGGGGATTGATTATGAAATGCAAAAAAGAATATTCGAGCATGGCTTCTCAACCAAAGGTGAAGACAGAGGCTATGGCTTGAATCTGGTTAGAACCATGGTAGAAAATCATCAGGGGATCATTGAGCTCGACAGCCAACCGGGCCTGGGAACAAGTATATATGTAGAGTTGCCCTGTACATTGGAGGTGACAAATGAATGAAGGTTTTAATTGTTGAGGATGATCCCATGGTTGCTGAGCTAAATCAACAGTTTATTGAACGCATGGACAATTTGGATGTTGTATGTATGGCAGATACTGTTAAAAAGGCACAGGATTGTCTTCAAAAATGGACACCAGATCTGGTGTTACTGGACGTTTATTTACCCGGGAAAAGCGGGTTGACTTTATTATCACATATTCAGGAGCATCAGTATCACGCGTCTGTTATTTTAATTACGGCTGCAAAAGATATTCAAACGGTGAAGGAAGCTGTTTTTTATGGAGTTGCGGACTATTTAATTAAACCCTTTACATTCGAACGCTTTAAGCTGGCTGTTGAGAAAATCCAGCGTTTGGCTACGGTGATGGAGGAAGGGAACGGAATTAATCAAGCTGTCATTGATCACTATTTTAATAAAGAAGAGCATACGGGTATGGAGAAGAAAGAACCTTCTGAAAACCTATCCAAAAATCTTTCCAGAAACCTGTCCAAAAATTTGTCGAAACTGACCATGACCACGATACTGAAAAGCATCCAAGAGCTGGACGGTCCATTTTCCGTCGAAACCTTAGCTAGAGAAGTGGACTTGTCTCGTATTACGGTAAAAAAATATATCCAATTCCTGGTAGATGATAGCTTCTTGATTGAATCCATAGAATACCATAAGGTTGGAAGGCCGCTAATGCTCTATCAGGTGAATCCTAATTTAAAAGAACCGCTATTTCCATTGTAATTCTGGAAATAGCGGTTCTCTTTTGTCCAACGAGAGTGTTGAGCTTCTTGATTAGTTCATAGAAAGAACAGGAAGTGGGACCAGATTATCCGATGATTGGGTCGTAAGTATATCATGGAAGTTGTCGTAGCTAGTTTCAATCATGTTGGATAGCGCCGTAACGGTATTCGAGCCGGCATGAGGCGTAACCAAAACTCTTGGATACAGCTCAATAAGCTTCTGGATCGTTGGATCGGGGAGCATTTGCCATGGGTCAAATGCTCTGAAAAATAATTCATCTTCTTTAGGGAAGACATCCGTAGCGAAGCCTTCCAGATGGTTGCTAAGCAAAGCGTCCAAAATGGCTTGGTTATCTTGTAACTCGCCACGTGAAGTATTGATTAGAATAGATCCCTTTTTCATTTTTTCTAAAAATCTGGCATTAATCATTTTGTCGTTCTGTCCCGGCAGATAGGGAACGTGCACACTGACAATATCACTCTCTGCCAGTAGTTCATCTAAAGTTGTAAATGGAATGACTTCCTTGGCTGTGTCGGATTGGTACACATCATAGCCAATAACAGATGCTCCTAAGCCTTTAAACAATTTGGCTTCCGTCAGGCCAATGCGACCGACCCCGATGATCCCAACTTTACAGTTATGGATCTCTTTGCTGAATGTATGCTCGTCCACAATGAAATTTTTGAACGAGCTTTTGGTAGTCATATAAGCTGTATGACGGAACAGCATCATGGCCAGAGTTAAGGATAGCTCCGCGATGGCATTCGGAGAGTAGGATGGCACGCGTGCGACCTTCATTCCGAATTCGCTACAGGCATCCAAATCAATGTGGTTGATTCCGACTGTTCTGGTGAAAACATATTGAATGCCGTATTCCTTAAATTTCGTGAGATTGTCTCGATTCGCGGCACAGTTTCCTCTTAGCAAAACGGCATCGTGATGCTTTGCCAATTCTGCATTGCTAGAGGTTAACAGTTCTTCTACCAACGTTAGTTGGAAGTTGTATTTATTGAGGTCATGGAAATATGGTTGTTCATAAGAACGGACACCATAGCAAATTATTTTTAACATGTTGTTTTCCCCCTGATTTAGAAAATTCCAATTTTATCGATGATATTTAGCGTGATGATCCAAACTGGAATCATGACGACAGAAGTTATAGTAGATAGAAGCGATGCATTGGATGTCAATATGGCTTCCTTGTCAAAACTGATGGCATAGGCTGCCGCTACGGTAGCTGTAGGAGTAGCCATCATAATGACAATAGTAGATAAAGCGACAGAATCGACTGACAGAATATGAGATACAGTCAACAAGGTTAGTAAAATGATGTTAATAATGGGAACAATCCAAACTTTAACTATGCTGTAATACCAAGAGGTCTTATCAGTAGCTGCCGATTTGAAGCTGATCTCACCCAATGTCGAGCCAATGGATAACCAGGCTAATGGAGAAGCTAGCCCAGCAAGGTAGGTCATGGGCTTGAACAACCAGACAGCGGTTTGATCAATTCTTAGAAAAGCGAACTGCTGAATGGCCCCATCCTCTGTAGCTACGCTCATTTGTGGCAAATAGCCCTGAAACAACCAAACTAATAAGCCTAGAAAAGTGGCGATAACAATCGTATTTAAAAACATGGTTTTGAGATTTTTAAGCTCCATTTTTAAGCCGCTCATTTTGATATAGCCATAGGAGTATAAGAAGATGCGGTAGCCTATATTAAAAATGGAACTGTACATAACTCCGGTAGGCCCATAAATGGCCCCGACAATTGGAATTCCGAAAAAAGTAGTAGAACCGAAAATAGTCAACACTCGTAAAACATCCTGTTTATCCTTGTCGTAGCTCAGGAAGAAAGGTTTTGAAATAAAGATGAGAATAATATAAATGAGAATACCCCATATCAAAACATTAATACCTTGTTTTAACATTATAGGATTAATATCCTGCATGAAAGAATTAAAGGCTAGTGCTGGTAGAGCCACGGTTAGAACAACCTTGGATAACAGCTTTCCTACTGCTGCGTTAAAAATCCCCTTCTTGCGGCAAAAAAAACCAAGAAGAATAATAAAAACGGTGGAAGCAATAGAACTGACAATTTTGTTATCTGTTAAGGTCGCTGTAATCATTTCTAGTAAAGACATAGATAAAACCCTCTCTTGTACCTTTTTTCACATATATGACTATGCAATTCCCTGATCTTTTGGCCAAAGTGTTGGTGTGCACCTTTATAGTAAAATAACTTTGTGAAAAAAAGAACAATATGTAATTAATTTAACTTATGAAACTAATTTAAAAAATTTATAGGTTACATCAGATGAGAAAATGAGAGGTACTCACCAACATACATGCTATAATGTAAATCATTAAATCCCACTTAATCAGTGGGTTAAATAGAGGAAACAAGCAGGAGGAACCTATGAATCCGATACAGCATATACTGGCCGAATTTCCGCTGATCGTGCTGGATGGCGCAATGGCTACGGAGCTGGAGCGTCACGGGCATGATCTGAACGACAGCTTATGGTCGGCTAAAATACTTCATGAGCACCCGGAGTCTATCAAGCGTGTGCATAGAGACTATTTCGAAGCGGGTGCAGACTGCGCGATCACCGCGAGCTATCAGGCTACCGTTGAAGGCTACGTCAAACGGGGGCTAAGCGAAAATGAAGCGCTGGAGTTGATTCAGTCCTCGTACGGATATGGGGAGTCCGCCGCTGAGTGCGCCGAATGGCTGGATGAGCATGAGCAAGTGGCTGCTGTAGGTATTAATTGTACTTTGCCGCAATACATTCCATCGCTCATCCACGAAATACGCAGTCATACAGATAAACCCGTGGTGGTGTATCCCAATCTGGGGGAGGAATATGACCCGGTTACCAAGACATGGCACGGTACGAGCTGTACCGAGACGTTCGGGCAGAGTGCCCGCCAATGGTATGAAGCAGGAGCCCGTCTGCTTGGCGGCTGTTGCCGGACTCGGCCTGAGGATATCCAAGAGATTGTGGCATGGTCGAGAGATGCATAAGCAGGGCTGAGCGTAGGATGAAGAGGTAATCCATATGGGATGTCCTTCGACTGTTCTGTAAAAGTAAACAGGCTGAATCAAGTGGTTCTCCAGCGATGGAGGGGCTTGGTTCAGCCTGTCTTTTGTAATGACGACTGGGTCTTCGCATCATGCAGGTGTGACGTACAACAGCAAGGACAGCCACCCCACCGGGTACGATAAGCAAGATAAGCTCCACGAGCTCCGGTTAGCTGTCTGATAGCCGTTCCAGCAACGCATCCCCGTTCTGACTTACCCGAATATAGGCATAATGAGCGTTCTGTTCAACATTACGCCCGGTTCCTTCAGGGATGAAATAATTCTCAATACCGTACTGAATACGCGTACCATCCCATTGCCCGTTCAGAATGACCTCATGATGGGCAAGCTTTTCACCATCCTGGTACAGTCGATCAGCGATATATACTCCTTGGCTACCCGGCGTGAGAACGACTTTAACCTTGCCCCGGTTCCAATTGTCCTGCGAAAAAGGGGTAGAGATATCGTAATTAAGCATGACATAATCGCCTTGTAACAGGGAGCGAGGGTCTACAGGAGCCAGTTTGAGCTTAATGGAAGCGCCTGTGGCAAGCAGGGTTTCACTTCTCACGGTCTGATAGCCGATCACACCGAGTTGTAGCACGATGACTACGGCGATCAGCAGCGGGCTTAAGCGTATGAAGCTAAAGCTGCGGTGGTCAGCATCAAACGCTGTCTTGCCGCTATGGGCCATCCGCCGATCTGCCCACCACGTAATTCCGATTGCAATGACACCCACCAGTGCCAGCGTAAAGGACTTATACAGTAGCGTCCACAACAAATCATAGTACTTGAAGCCAATAAAAATAAACCAGAACGCTACGCTTGTGATGGCCTCCGATCTATGTTTTAGTCGGATGAAGGCAAAGACCATACCTGTAACGATAACGAAATAAAGAATGTTAGTCAGCACATAAGAGTGTGGAATGACATCCTCGAAAAAGGTCGCCCACAACATAAATAGCAGGCTGAAAAATAAGGAGCTATCCCGAAGGTGTTCCCGCGATGCCGTCTTGGGTATAAAATAACTTGCTGCATACAGCACAGCATTGACCAAGAAAAGAGCAAGGATAATGTACTCAAAGGACCAGTTCCAAGAATCCCACTCCTGAAACTGCTGAAATAGAATGGTCGCCAAGTTCAGGTTTACAAAGGTATAGGTAAAAAAGATCTGCCTTTTCCCTTTGGAGCGAAACCATCCGGCGATGGAAACGATCAAAAACAGTACCGAAAGCAACGTCATATCTGACCAGAGAATGGCTACCCAGCCTGTAATATAACTGATCGTCAGCAAGGTATAGCGTATTACAGAATCCAGCTTGGAGTCCGGAATGAGAATCATCGAGATCATCAGCAGCAACGACACACCCAACAGTACATATTCGGTGTGGTTTACATTCGTGCTTATGTTAATTAATCCGATCAGGGATATACTGCCGATCAGCACTCCGACTATCTTAATCATGCGGGAAACGGTTTTGCTGATCCATTCACCCCCGCGTTCCTCGGAAACCGCTGTTTCAGACTCCGATGCACTCATGTCCGATGTCTGTGTATCAGACTCTGCAGCATCCCGCTTTTCCTCGTTGGATAGTTCTCCATCCTCTAGCGATGATTTCCCTAAACGGTTCAAATAGCGGAAAAACCATACATTACCCGTCAGCAGCAGCGCCACAAAAATCAATCCAAAGACAAAGAACAGCGATGAAGAGTATGCTTCCGCCAACTCAATAAATTTAAAGACAGCAAAAGCGGAGGCCGCCAATGCATTCAAGGTGAGCAGCGTTTTACTCAGTCGGACCTTGATAAACACATAAAATCCAATAGTGATTACAGCGATACAGGGTATGTTCATAATGAGACCATATCCATCCAATGCAAAAGAGTTAGTCATCGTCAGCACGGCAATATGGAAAACGATAAAGCTCATATATTTCAGCGGTCCAGAGTTTGGGCGATGGAGGAACGTCAATAGAAACAACACCAGATTGACCAGTGCGAACACTCCGGCTATGGACAGCGATTCCAGTTCGCTATAAGGCGTGCTTTGCATCGTAGGGTAAAAGTAGAACCACAAGGCGAGATGAATCAGCACATAAGACAGCATATAAAAAGGATTGTAGCGGGTAATGCAGCTTAGCAGCAAAGCCGGAACCGACCAGATTAAAAATAACCCGTAACTATCCGCGTGAGAATTGTATATTTGACCGAGCAACGCCACGGAAACGCCAAAGGCTATACAGCCTGCCACCAGAAATATATTTGACAGAAAGGCTTGCTGACTGGGAACAGCGCGTACACGTGCAAATACAAAGGACAAGCCATAGAACAGAACGATAAGCGCAGCAGCCAGCACAATCTTGGCCGTCCGATCCAGCCCACCCCAATTGGAGGCGAAAAAATAAATAATCGCGGCCAGTACCAGTGAGATGCCCAGCAGATAGCCCATACGTATCGCATTGAATCGCAGCATTCGTTTCACGTCCCTTTCCTGTTGGTTTGATGCCTATTATAGCGTTGAAAGGGCTAAGAACCAAATCGGAATTAGGATCAGGTCATAAAAAAAGGAGAACCACCGTATACGATTGTTCTCCTGTATCGCTGCTGAACTCCATGCCAGCATACCCATGCTATTATCCATATGCTGTTTTTCCACACCTGCCCCGCCTCGCTACATGCTAAGCGTTGGTGTGTGGAACTCTTGCCGGGCTTGATGCCGGAACCGATGCTCACGCGGCGGAATCCCGGCCGTTTTCTTAAATGCCTTGGAAAAGGTAGACATATCCGTGTAGCCGATGGACTGGGCAATGATCGACAAATTGTAAGTCGTTTGCTCCAGCAATCTTTTGGCCTCATTGATTTTGAGGTTTTGCAAATACTTGGCGGGGGAAATCAGGAAGGTGGAATGGAATTTGCGTGAAAAATGCGCGCGATCCACACCTACATGCTCGGCAATCTGTTCAATCGTAATGCGGTCACAATAGTGCATATCAATGTAATTTTTCCCCTGTTGTAGCCAATAGCCCGAGCATACAGAATTGCGCAGTGTGTCCGATGTGTTGCGGGACAGCTCCTCGAAAATCTGGTGTAGTGTAATGAGACGCGAGAGATCGCTGTCACGTCTGCTGTTGTCATTTACAATGGAAAACAAATTCGATATGAGTCCAGTGACTTCCTCGCTTACTGCGTTGGCCAAAAAAGGCGTACAGGGATTAATCCCGATTCGCTCCAGCAGCGCAAGGGATTTGGGTCCCTCAAAAGCAATCCATACCTTTTGTAGCGGGTTCTCCTGATCCGTGTAATATTCATGTGCAAGATGCGGGAAGAAGCAGAACAGGTCGGACCTTTGCACATGATATTTCTTTTGCTTATGACGGATTGTAATATGAA
>NZ_JBITPI010000077.1:0-3255 GCF_050467745.1 Paenibacillus sp. NRS-1781 | reverse complement strand
TGAATCCGTCGTTCCGTTTTGTGTACGTCCGATGATGTTTTTATTCCCATCCCGCTCATAACCAAATTGGTGTAGCGCTGCACCGCCTTGCTCTACTGTAACCCCGGACAAATCCAGTCCGTTATAGCTGAATCGCGTACTTAGCCCTCGGCTTGAAGCCTGACTTTTCAGCAACCCATTCGGTGCATACTCAAATGTCATACGATCCAGTGAACCACCCGTAGCAGCACTCGCTCCTGCCAGACTCTGTACGCCCGCTGTCCCGGCTCCACTGCTAACGTCCATTTGAGTAACACGGCCCAAACTATCCAGCTTGGACTGGACGTGCATAGACGTGCCAGAAGCATCTGTCAGCACATAACCCGTACGAGACTGCTTGTTGTACTCATAGTGTATTTGCATTCCATCTGGGTACTTCAGACCAGTCAACGACCCATTGGCTGGATCATAGGCATAGGAGGTCGTTCCCTGCCCATCTGTCATGCTGGTTCGGCGTCCCACAAGGTCATAGGTATAATTGGTTTTAAAATCCGGTCCCGCCGCTTCGGTAACCAGCCCACCATAGTATTTATTTACAATAGCATGAAGTAAGCGCAATTAAGGACTGATAATTAAAAAAAGACCACAACACGAAACTATATCGCATTGTGGTAAAATATTCAAAAATCCTATTTCAATATTTGCACAGTCCCCGCCTCTACATCAATTAGAAAAACTCTGGGATCCATACCATACCTCCCATTATTATGTTCGTCCAGTGTAGACAACTCGTATTGATTTGGCACTTTCGTTGGTTTTAGAATACCCCAAGCCCAATTGTCTCCATCATCACCTGTCGAATAACCTTTATTTTCCTTCTTAATTGAAATAGGAATATTTTTTTCTTCTCCTGTTGAAATATTTTTTAAGTGTAATTGCTCCCTACTATTCCTCTGGAAAGGATTAATTAAATCAATGCGATATTCATATTTTTGATCTGAAGTTAAGCGTACTGGATCACTTCTAACTTCATCATACAACCACCCTCGGGTAGGAGTCCCCTCTACCAAATGATAAGAAAAAAGAGTAATGATGCCATCAACAGCACTGATACTATATATTTCATTCCGCCAAATGGTGCCCATCCTTGCCAGATATAGGTTAGGGATATCATCACAATGATAATGGATGGAATTCCGCATACCATTAATATCACTGTTTCAATTAAATCTTGTCCTCGTTGAAACCCTCCAGTTGATCCTAAGATAAACCATATTAAGGCTGCTATATTTATAAGAATAGGTACCATCCATATTATTTTGAACCAAACAGGCATTTTACTCATTTACTCCCTCCTGTCTATGTTTGATTTTTTTACTTTTCAATTTGTATCATATCTAAATAGCGCTTACCGTTTAATGTGTTGCTCAGTTTTTCATTGAATTTTTATACCTTGCTTCAGAAAAATTATGTTGTAACAAAAGTGGCTTTACGTATTTATCCAATGTATTAGGATTATTATGCATTACAGAATGGGCTTCAATTCGATGTGTAGAAAAATATGAAGATAATTTAACTTTAACATTTTCAGCGCCACTGAATGTACGCATCGCTTGCCCTAAAGTCCAAATACTCCCTCCAAGTTCTTTTTGTACTAAATCATAATCGTTATATACATTGATATGTTGTCCTACATCCGTTTTCAGCTTATACCCTCGTACTGGTGTCGCAATGGTGATAAGAGTATCAACGTGCATCCCACGTTTAGCCAAGATGTTAGTTGCCATGATGGAAACATTGCCTCCGTGACTGTGCCCCATGATTCGTATCGGTTCTTTTGGATGAGCTTTGTGATAATTATAAATTTCATTCGCTACAATTTCTGCCCCCTTAACGCGGGCTCCATTGTTATTCTTACCGCTCCATCGCGGAGTATCAACCGGTTCATGAAAAAGTTCTTTTTCAATGTAATTTTTACTATTATCCCATGTATTTGGATAAGCAAAAGTACCATGTACTAGCCAAACTTTATGCCCACTTGGGTCAACATAAATCAACGGATTATTATGCACATACGTATATCCATTCAAACTTAACGGCTCGCTCATTTCTCCCTGATACGTATCCTCGCCCATAAAACGGGCTGTGCCCGGATCATACCAACGTGCGCGCAAATACTGGAGTCCGGTCGTCTTGTCCCAATACTCGCCAGCATAACGTAGCACGTTCGGTACAGTCTCCTTGACCGTCTTCGGACCGCCCCAAATGTCGTAGCTGTAGCTGTTCAGCTCCTTACCCGAGCTATCACTCAGGCCCACCACATCCCCGTGGCCGTTCAGCTGATAATATTGCAGCTGTCCGCTGGCCTTGTCCTGTCTCGCCCATAGTTGACCGGACAAGTCATACACGTAAGCGTACGTGATCTTCGCCGTTCCACCTTCAACCTCGGCTTCCGCCATCAGCTTCGCTTCTTCATCGTAGTAATACCGGGTCGTTTTACCACCCTCCGTACGCTCGTACAGCAGCCCGTCTCCGTTATAGCTGTACCTGACCTCTTTCCCCTCACCGTTCACATAGGTCAGGCGACTCACGGAATCATAGCTATAACCCGCGTTTTCCATACCGAACACCTTGCCGCTGCCTTCCGCGCTTCGGTTCCCATTCGGATCGTAGCCGTAGCTCTTGTTCTTCTCACCTGCGGCTTCGCTCGCCACTCGGTTGGACGGGTCATATCCAAATTGATCTGTGGTTCCGTTTTGGGTGCGTCCGGTGATGTTTTTATTCCCATCCCGCTCATACCCAAATTGGTGCAGCGCCGTACCGCCTTGCTCCACCGTAACCCCGGACAAATCCAGTCCGTTATAGCTGAATCGCGTACTCAGTCCTCTGCTTGAAGACTGACCTTTCAGCAACCCATTCGGTGCATACTCAAATGTCATACGATCCAGTGAACCACCCGTAGCAGCACTCGCTCCTGCCAGACTCTGTACGCCCGCTGTCCCTGCTCCACTGCTAACGTCCATTTGAGTCACTTGCCCCAAACTATCCAGCTTCGATTGAACGTGCATAGCCGTACCCGCAGGATCGGTCAGCACATAGCCTGTGCGAGACTGCTTATTGTACTCATAGTTTATTTTCGTGCCGTCCGGATACTTTAGTCCGGTCAACGACCCATTGGCTGGATCATAGGCATACGAGGTCGTTCCCTGCCCATCTGTCATGCTGGTTCGCCGTCCCGCACGGTCATAGGTGTAGTTGGTTTTAAAATCCGGTCCC
>NZ_JBITPI010000076.1:0-86039 GCF_050467745.1 Paenibacillus sp. NRS-1781 | reverse complement strand
CAGTTTTCAAAGATCAAACCTTCATATTCTTTTTCTTCATTTCAACACCGCATCTCAGCGGCGACTTAAATAATATATCATGTTTCCCAAGGCTTTGCAATACTTTTTTAAGATAATTTTTCAAGCATTTTCATTCTGCTTTGTGTTGCTAACTATCTCAGAAAAGACAGCTATAAGAATATATCATATTCTCCTGTTACTTAGCAACATCTTTTTTAATTTATTTTTCTATGCCCTCACCTCTAAACGAAAAGAGAAGACTGTCATTCCGTTTCCGAGGAATAACAGCCTTACTATTTTACATTTCTCTTTTGGGTCAATCAAAAGCTGATCTCACCTTCATGGAGTTTACCTCCACTTTTAATTCCGTTTTGTCAGTCCTTAATCCAGGGATTTTTGCGAGAGCGGGAACTACGGGCAGTGGAATAGGAAGCAGTTGTTACCGTCTTGCGAGAATTTTGATTTTTAGCAGTACCATTTTTACCTGAAACCTTGGCTTTGGATGTCTCTTCTTTGGCTGTATTGCCTGAGCTATCTTTCCCCTTGCCTTTACGCGCATTGCTATCTTTATGTTTGGGAGAAGAGTTAACTTCGTTTTGAGATCCAATATTCAGATTGTCGCCATTTCCCTGCGTTCCGGAGAAACCTGGTTCTGACTCCCTCTTCCCCTCCCGGCAGCCGCAGTCAGGCAAAAACATATAGGGAGTGGTATACCCCTCTAATGGATTCACAGGTGCATTCTCATGGGCGAACGGATGATGCGGGAGATTCGCGGATTGTTGCCCTTGTATCTGGCTATAGTCCGATACATACCCGCCCATAGGCAAGCTGTGATGGGGGGATCCCCATTCATGGCCCCACTGACTGCCTTGGACTGCACTCTCAGGATGTTGCGGGTAACCTTGATGGATAAATGGAGGATAGACAGGATAGGATGTATTCTCAGCCGCTTCGCAGCTTGGATGATACCCCGGGCACATGCAGTCCGGATAGACAGGATATGGTGTCGGTTGAACATTTATAGGCGCTGTTTGTACAGCTCCCCAACTCCATGGGTGCTCACAGTCTTGCTGATATCCCTGGTTGGGGGCTACCGAAGGGGTCCATTGCTCTACAAAGGAAGTATTTACTGGCGCATTCCCCCATGGCTGGGCAACCCCGATGCCTGGGTACCATGAGTTTGGTCCCATATTTGTTGGTGAGTTGTAATCATGCGTTGGCTGCTGCATCGGCCATTGGGAATTTGTCGTTGGCTCCAAGTTCGTGCAACCGCAAAATTTCTCAGTTACAGGCTTAAGTTCAACATTTGCAGGCAGCTGTGGTTTTGGTTGAACTGGTTGCGAGGCTATAGGTTGAGGAGGAGGTGGGTTTATGGGCGCTATCGGAATTTCGGGCAGTTTCAATTCAGGCAGCTTGGGAGCGTTCACTATTTCCTTAGGCTGGTTCACCTGCTCTTTAGGGATAGGTGTGTTGTCTGACTTGGGCTGAGTTAGCTCCGCTTTAGGTTGAGTCTGTTCCGTCTTGGTCTGGGGTAGGTTTTCGTTTTCATTATTTGCAGTTGGTGCTGCTGACTCTGATTCAGGCTTTGTTGACTCTTGCTTGACACCTGTGTTCTTCTTTTGATTCGAAGCAGGACTGTTTGCCTCGCCTTTGTATTGAGGAATATTGACGGTTTCCCCAACCAGTAGAGCATTCGGGTTTTTAAGTTGGGAATTAGCATCAATAATTAGCTTGAGTGGGACTCCCCATGCCTTGGACAACTTCCACAATGAATCACCCTGCTTGACTTTGTGCTGATAAACCGTTGATGGCTGTTCTTGCATCGCAACAGGGTCTGCCGGTATTTTGATTTTCTCGCCGATACTTAACTGATTCGGATCAGCCAATTGGGGATTGGCCGCAATCACTTTTTCCAGCGACACATTATATTTCTGGGCAAGCAAATACAGTGTGTCGCCTTTCTTAACGATGTGTATTTTCACAGGTCACAAACCTCCTAGACATTCGTTCGGGCAGGATAGGATAAACGCCCGGCTTCTGTTATTACATCCTATGCACTTCCCGGGCGAATGACCCCATACAAACAAAAAAATCCTCTCAACCGAATCCCCTTGCGGGCATCCAGTCAAAAGGATTCACTATTTTTAGTCCTGCCACACTTTATAGCCGTCTTGATCCACGATCTTGCGGAACTCGGCCAGTAGCTCCAAAGTCACCGGACCCGCAACGCCAGAACCAATCGTACGACCATCTACTTCATAAGCAGCAATAACTTCTGCTGCAGTTCCCGTAAAGAACACCTCATCAGCGACATACACATCATGCAGCGTAAAAGGCTGCTCCTTGAGCGCATATCCGAGCTCGGCGCACAAGTCGATAATAGCATTACGCGTGATACCCTCAAGCGCTCCCAGATAGCAAGGCGGCGTATACAATACTCCGTTTTTGACGATAAAAATATTGTCTGCGGAACCCTCTGTCACATATCCTTGGGAATTTAGCATAATAGCCTCGCCCACACCAGCGTAGTTAGACTGGATTTTCACCAGGATGTTGTTGAGGTAATTCAACGATTTGATTTTCGGATTCAAAGCATCTGGAATGTTGCGACGCTGAGAGACGGAAATCGTCTTTAGCCCGGTCAGATAAGCTTCCTCGGGGTAGATGGCGAGTTGCTCCACGATAATAATAACACTTGCTTTCGGACAGCGAAGAGGATCAAGCCCAAGATTTCCCGCACCACGCGATACAACCAGGCGAATGTATCCATTACGCATCTCGTTAAGACGGATTGTTTCCGCCATCGCTTCCAGCATTTCATCAGGAGACAGCGGAATGTTTAACTGAATTGATTTTGCAGAATCGTACAGACGATCCAAGTGCTCTTTGCATTTAAAAATATTACCGTTGTAAATTCGAATGCCTTCAAATATCCCGTCCCCGTATAAAAACCCATGATCATATACGGAAACCTTTGCATTTTCCTTAGTTACATGCTGTCCATCTAGATAAATCCATTGCTCTGCCATTAAGAACCGCACCTCCGATTATTGTTCTTCTAAAATAGGTTCGATCGCTGCTTCAACATACTTGTAGCTTGGATAGGAACCAAGGATACGCACGTGACATCCCAAAGCCTCAATCTCAGCAAATGCCGCGGGAAGCAGGACAGAATCTATGGATTCCAAAATTTCAATGTAAAAATAGTAGTTCCCCAGTTGCTTTTTGGTCGGGCGCGATTCAATCCGTGACAGATTCAACCTGCGCCATGCAAATGCAGATAATACCTGATGCAACCCTCCCGGAAAATCCTGCGGTGGTGTCACCAAAATACTGGTCCGTTGACCTTCAGGTTTACGCGGGAGGCTGATAGGCTGATGTCCGATCAGGACAAAGCGGGTAAAATTATTATCGTGATTGGTCACCTTGCTGGCCAAAATATCCAGTCCGTGCTTGGAAGCCGCAAGCTTGGTTCCCAAAGCAGCCCAGCCTTTACCCGGGTTATGTTTAACAATTTCGACGGCTTCCGCCGTACTTCCTGCACTCTCCAACTCAGCCTGAGCAGCTGTAGTCTGTATGAACTCCTTACACTGCGGAAGCGCCACGGGATGAGACATAATTTTGACCACTTTGCTCAAATCCAGCTCGCCCCGGTCATTGGTAAATTCACTGCGATATCCAATGAGGTTTTGAATAGAAGGGTACACCCATTCCGCTTGCATCTGAATGTCCACCTCATGTACAAGCAAATCCATATGCAGACTTACAGAGCCATCAATTGTATTCTCAATCGGAATTACACTGTAGTCAGCCTTTCCCTTGTCCACAGCCTGAAATACATCTGCTATATACTTATAAAATAGCAATTCACAGGGCGTATCCCCTATCAAATACCGAATCGCTTCATGGGAAACCGTTCCCTCCGGAAGAAGTGCAATTCGTTTCATATCGTAACTTCCCCTTTGATCATGTCCATAAAAGGAATCTCTTTCTCATCTGTATATACTTTAACGCCTTCGTTCTCTGGGCGCAATTTTAAAACAGATGCAGTGATTCCTTCCTTGCTCATCGTTTCGGTTAAATACTGTTCCAGTTCCGCTCTCCGGTTTTCCCGGCGATCCGCCAATGCCAGCAATGTCGGTCCAGCTCCGCTGAGAGCCACCCCCAAAGCACCATAATGATGCGCTTCCTGCAAAATCTCCGTCATACCCGGTACAAGCGCCGCCCGATAAGGCTGGTGAAGCCGATCCTGCATCGCCTCGGCGATCAAATCAGTTCGGCCAGATGCCAATGCCGCTACGAGCATCGAAGCATGGCTCACATTGTATACGGCATCTTTCAAGGATACATGCGCGGGTAGAACCTCTCTGGCCTTGGAGGTAGACAATTGGAAATCTGGAATGACTACCAAAACCTCCAGATTTTCATCCGGCTCAAGCCGTAAATGCTTGGCATGTTTGCCATCCCACATCGCTGTAATAATGCCGCCAAACAAGGAGGCTCCCACATTGTCAGGATGCTTTTCAATAGCACTTGCCATGTCAAACAGCTTGGAATCTGACAGAGGTGAGCCAATCAGCGTATTTGCAGCTACAAGCGCACCCACAATCGCTGAAGCACTACTGCCTAAACCACGGGTAAGTGGAATATCCGAATACATTGAAATATCCAGCTCAGGAACTAGTACTCCAGCCTCCTGAAAAACCATTTGTGCTACTTTATAAATCAGATTCGTTTTATCCCAGGGTATGCCGTTCATTTCGTTCCCGTATAAATGGAAAGCCGTCTGTCTGGCTTCTTTCAATTCAACCCATGCATACAAGGACAACGCCATGCCCAATGTATCAAAACCGGGGCCTAAATTGGCGGTACTTGCAGGCACACGCACTCTTGCCGTTTTTAAAACAGTCATACAAGCAATTCCTCCTGCTTTTTTGAACTATCCCTCAACTCGATACACACTCTTGATACGGCGAATGACATCCAGAGATTCAAAATGCTCCAGAACCTTTTTCATACTCGCCTTACTAGCCAAATGGGTAACGATAATAATTTCAGCATCTGGATTGACCTCATTCGGCTGCTGCACCACAGATGCCAGACTGACGTCGAATTCAGCAAATACCTGTGTAATCTGCGCCAATACTCCAGCCTTATCATCTACATGCAGAAGTACGAAGTTTTTGAAATACACATCCTCGTCACTGCTGATTTTTTTAGGGTTATAAGGTACGATGGCCTTAAGCCCATTCACGCCGAGCTTGAGGTTCTTCACTACAGCCACCAGATCGGCCACAACCGATGTTGCTGTCGGCATTTCTCCTGCGCCCGCACCGTAGAACATGGTTTCACCCACGGCTTCACCGTGTACATAAACCGCGTTGAATACCCCATTCACCGAGGCCAAAGGATGCTGCTTGCGTACCATCGTCGGCTGAACATTGATCGTAAATTCATCACCCTGACGCTCCGCAATGCCAAGCAGCTTCATTTCATAGCCCAGTGTTTTGGCAAAGGCGATATCTTCACTGGATACTTTTGTAATACCAGTAACGCTTACGTCCTTAAGCTCTACATCCGTACGGAAGCCGAGCGTACCGAGGATAGCCATTTTACGGGCAGCATCCAGCCCCTCCACGTCTGAAGTCGGATCAGATTCCGCGTATCCAAGCTCCTGCGCTTCCTTGAGAACTTCTTCGTAAGAAGCCCCCTCCTGACTCATTTTGGTTAAAATGAAGTTAGTTGTACCGTTCACAATCCCCATAATACGAGTAATGCGGTCGGAGGAGAAGCCTTCAATCAACGTCCGAATAATCGGAATACCGCCCGCTACACTAGCTTCATAAAAAATATCGCACTGCTTTTCCTGCGCCTGCGCCAGCACTTCAGAGCCGTGCAGAGCCATTAAGTCCTTGTTCGCTGTTACGATATGCTTACCGCGCTCCAGCGCTTCCAGAATGTACTTCTTCGTCTGATCCACGCCACCCATGACTTCGATAATAACATCAATCTCGGGATCACGTATGACCTCCCACGGGTCCTCTGTAAGCTTGGTGGGATCTACTTCAATGGAACGATACTTCTCTATATTTTTCACAGCTATTTTCTCAATAATGATCGGCGAACCAACTTGTCTGCTCAAATCTTCCTGATTTCCTTCCACGATTCGAACGACTCCCGTTCCTACCGTTCCTAACCCTAACAATCCTACTTTGACCGGTTTCATCCATTCCCCTCCTGCTAACTTATATCTGATGAGCTTTATAGCTCTTAACCTTGCCCGATCAGGCGAACGCGCTTAACACCGGATATAGTCTCCAGGCCCTCCAGCAGAACCCCTAGTTCTTCACTGAGTCTGGACATTTCTACCGAAATGACTACGTTAGCTCTGCCTTGCAGCGGGATGCTCTGCTGGATCGTTAGCACATTGCCTCCGTAATCTGCCACCCTGCCAAGCACTCTGGACAGCATGCCCGATTGATGCTCCAAATCAATGGAGATATTGACAATTCGCTCACGCTCCAACTGGTTGACCAAATGAATGCCATCCTTATATTTATAAAAGGCACTTCGACTTAGCCCAACTTGCTCCACGGCGTCATGCACGGTTTTAACATCTCCCGAAGCAAGCAGCAGCTTGACCTGGATCGTCTTAACGATAGCTTCAGGCAAAATATCTTCCCGTACCAAGTAATAGCGCTCTTTCACGAACGTCCTCTCCTCAAAGACTTATGTTTTTGTATAGAGGACATTATATCGAAACTCCTGTCAATCGGCAAGCTAACGGTACAAAAAACGGCTACTGCCGTCTATAGGGTTTCCTATAGCGTAGTAACCGTCCATACTTCAGACAAGTATTTCATTTTTAATAATAGCTGCTGCCTTCCACAAATTCAAACTCGAAATCGGCAATGCGTACAAGCGTTCCATCAACGGCACCACGCTTGCGCAGCTCAGCATCCACACCCATGTGGCGCAATGTTCTTGCTAACTTTAAAATCGCATCATGAGAATTCAGCTGCATACGCTTCATCATGCGCTCGATTTTGACACTGTGCACCACGAATGTATCGTTTTCACGTACAATGGTGAAACCTTCATCCTCTGCCTTATCCAGCTTAAACACCTTACGTTCATTCACTTCCGCTACTTCCTCAACAACTGGCTCGTCCGGTATTTGATCCAACAAATCAGCAGCTCGATAGAGCAATTCCTTTACGCCTTGGCGTGTCAACGAGGAAATGGGCATAATTTCGAGATCTGGACGAACAGAAGCGATTTGCTCCTTGAATTGAGCCAGATTTTCTTCCGATTCTGGCATATCCATTTTATTCGCCGCCACAATTTGTGGACGCTCGGCTAATGTCGCGTTATATTGCTTTAATTCGTCGTTGATTTTAGTCCAATCCTCAAACGGATCACGACCCTCAGAACCCGCCATATCCACGACGTGAATAATAATACGTGTCCGTTCAATGTGCCGCAGAAATTCATGTCCCAATCCTATGCCTTCATGAGCTCCCTCAATCAATCCAGGCAGATCGGCCATAACAAAGTTGCGATGGTCTCCTACATCCACAACCCCCAAATTCGGGGTAATCGTTGTAAAGTGGTACGCGCCGATCTTTGGTTTTGCAGAGGAGACAACTGACAGCAATGTAGATTTCCCTACACTAGGGAAACCAACCAAGCCTACGTCGGCCATTACTTTAAGCTCAAGGGTAATATAACGTTCCTGTCCCTCTCCGCCGTTCTCAGCCAGCTCAGGCGCTGGATTGTTTGGTGTGGCAAAACGGATATTTCCGCGCCCCCCACGTCCTCCTTTGGCTACGATGACCTGCTGACCATGACGTGTCATATCTGCCACTACTTCACCCGTATCATCATCCATGATGACTGTACCCGGAGGTATGCGTACGATCATATGATCCGCATTGGCTCCATGCTGGCTTTTGTTGCGGCCTTTTTCTCCACGTTTAGCTTTAAAATGCCGCTGGTACCGAAAATCCATTAAGGTACGCAAGCCTTCATCGACGCGGAAGATCACATCTCCACCGTTACCTCCGTCACCGCCACCAGGGCCGCCTTCAGGAACATATTTCTCACGGCGAAACGCAATCAGCCCGTCACCACCGTCGCCGCCCTTAACAAAAATCTTCGCTTTATCTACAAACATGGTTACACCTTCCTTATGTCTGACACTGCATCCGAATTTGAAGCATTTCTCCCGTAGGAAGCTTCTCTGTTCGAATGCGTTCACTTCCGTGTCCGGATCTGACCTGCTTTAACAAATTCAAATCAGCAGGTACGTCACTACCTTCAAACCGGACGATAACATCATTCTGATCCATACCGAAATAAAGTGTCAATCTGCGCACTTCTCCCCAGGACGACCGGCCCCCGCCATATTGATACGCACGTACCGTTTCTATGACGGCCGAGGCAAGCGACTCGCCGTCTTCGGGAGACATGACAGCGTCCAACTTTAAATGCTCCTCAACCTGAACCATCAACTGTAAATTTCCGGCGTTCACGCGAAAAGATTGCAAATAAAACACCAGCGAGGGAATACCGAGCTTGGATATTTTACTTTCCTCTGCCACGCGCCCTTTTATTGTTTCCACATAAGCAGCCGATTTATCATGCTTATTCATACGAATATAGCCATAAAGCACCTGCAAGTCATTCATCCAGTCATGCCGGTGATGATTGAGAGCTGCGATAGCTGTACGCTCCAAAGAACGCAAAGCAGCTTTCCGCTCAGCTTCAACCTGTCTCTGTATATGCCACATGCTAAAACAGGCGGCAATAACAGACCACACGGCTAATATGATAATCGTTAGTGCTGCAGGATAGAGCAGTGAAAAAACCAAAGGAATCAGAATGGAAACCAACGCCAGATGAGGCGCTCTTATCCGCTGGAACATGGCTTCTCTCCGTTCTGCGATAATTAAAATGGATTAATAAAGAACCTTAATCCAGTATAGCACAGACTGACTTTCCAGTTCATTACCATCATACAAAAAAGCCTCCGACAAAATTGCCGGAGGTTTTTCAGCGTGTCTAAGCCGCTATTAAGCTTCTACGGTAGCTGCTACTGGAGCAACGTCGATCGGGTAGATGCTCACCTTTTTGCGATCACGGCCCCAACGTTCGAACTTCACAACGCCGTCCACTTTCGCGAACAGAGTGTCGTCCTTACCGATGCCCACGTTCGTGCCTGGGTGAATTTTCGTTCCGCGTTGACGAACCAAGATGCTACCACCAGTAACTGCTTGACCGTCAGCACGTTTCACGCCAAGACGTTTCGATTGACTGTCACGTCCGTTTTTTGTGGAACCTACACCTTTTTTCGATGCAAATAATTGAAGATCCAATGTCAATTTCAACATGATGTCTACCTCCTTCTTTGTTTATTTTCTATTTGAATATACTTACCGTATGATTCAGCAATGCTTGTCAGCATGATTACCATGGATTCCAGCAACAGTTGTACCTGTGCGTTCGTCTCATGATGAACTTCAGGGGGAAGATACGCGCTCAAAAAGCCGTTTTCCATTTCCGATTCCATATCAACGTTTGTAAGAGCTTCAATCGAATTGACCGTCCCTACAGTTACCGCTGATACGCCAGCACATACGATATCCTCGCCAGATTTGGCGTAATTCGCATGACCTTTAATGGAAAATCCCTGTATGCTGCCATCCTCCAGTCGTGTAATACGCACGATAATCACTTATCGCACCCTCTTACGCTTGGATTTTTCCAATCGTCACTTTCGTGTACGGTTGACGATGACCTTGCTTCACATGGTAGTTCTTTTTAGGTTTGTATTTGTATACAATGACCTTTTGGCCTTGACCATGTTTCTCAACTGTAGCTGTTACAGTAGCTCCGGAAAGAAGCGGTGTACCTGTAGTCAAGCCATTGTCGCTAGATACTGCCAGAACACGGTTGAACGTTACAGTTTCACCATCGGTAGCTTCCAACTTCTCAATGAACAATACATCGCCCTCTTGAACTTTGTATTGCTTACCACCTGTTTCAATAATTGCGTACATTTGCTTGCACCTCCTTATGTCTCAGACTCGCCTAATCGCAGGTGACAACCTCCCTGAGGATGCTGTACTTCAGTACCTGATTGGAGCGGTTACAGCATGTGCAGCCAATCTTACGCATGACACATACTAAAATATTGTAGCATAAGCTTCGTCCACATTCAACCTCTAGTTTAAAATGATTTCGGAAACGCAGCACCTTATAAAATCGTCTTCTCTTCACGTACCTTTTTTCGAGTCATTTCCAAAAGCCCTAGCCGTGTCCAGCCAACGACATATGATTTGGTTCGGTCTTTTTTCAGCCTAGACTCCAGCATAGAGGACACTTCACGTCGGTTCTCCTCTTGTTCCATATCAATAAAATCAATGACGATAATGCCCCCGATATCACGCACACGCACCAATCGGGCAATCTCTTCAGCCGCTTCGATGTTAGTCCGGGTCACCGTCTCTTCCAGATTGCTGCCCCCCGTAAATTTCCCTGTGTTCACATCAATGACAGTCAGTGCCTCTGTATGGTCGATGATGATATATCCGCCGCCCTGAAGCCATACTTTTCGCGCAAAATCACGTTCCATTTGCTCATGGATGCCATAGGCTTTAAATATGGTCTCTTCTACACCACGAAATATACGCACATGAGCTTTCTGCGGACTGATTTGACGTAGTAATATTTCCGCTTCCTTTGCCTGTTCCTCACTGTCAATAATCAGCTCATCCTGCTCCGGTGTAAACACATCCCGAATCAAACGCTGGACGATGCTCAAATCCCGGTGCAGCTCACATGGAGCCGAGTGTTCAGCAGCTTTACGCTGAATGATTTCCCATTGCTGACGCAACTGGTTCAGGTCATTTTCAATCGCTTCTCTGCTCATTTCCTCCGAAACTGTACGGATAATGACTCCTTCTTCACCTGTTCGAAGCTGCTCTCCCATCGCTTTCAGACGAGCCCGTTCTCCCTCACGCTCGATCTTTTTGGATACAGCTACATAATCGGCGCGAGGCATGTATACAATCCAGCGACCTGGAAGTGAAAAATGAGTGGTTACTCTAGCCCCTTTGCTACCCACGGCCTCTTTCAGTACCTGTACTACAATTTCCTGTCCCACCTTCAACAGCTCGGAAATGGATGGCTTCACCTCAGGTTGCTTGTCCAAATGGGCGTGAAGTACGTCATCCACATATAAAAAGGCATTCTTTCGCTGTCCAATATCAACAAAGGCGGCTTGCATTCCCGGCAGTATATTGACGACTCTAGCTTTGAAAAAGGATCCCAGAATTCCCCGCTTTCGCGGCAATTCAGCTGCATATTCTACCAATCGTCCCTCTTCTAACAGTGCCATTTGGGTCATCTGCTGCTGGCATTGTACAATCATTTGCTTCATGGTTTTTCAACCTCTCTCGATACAGCCTCTTTCCTCAATCCATAAAAACTTCTAACTTTTCTATTTAGGCTTAGATTTTCCGCCATCTGACGGACGCGTTGCAAAATAAGACCGAATAAGGCGTTGCTCTGGCAATACGGCTACAATCCGTCCCTGCTCATTCATGACATAAACCATATGGTATCGGTCCCTCTTGAAAAGACGCAAAACAGGCTCCAAATGTTTCATAGGCAAGGATACAATTGGCAAGGCAATACTTCCCTTGGCCGCCTCGCGGTAAAAGAGCTCGTCCCTTCCCAGCAAAAAGCGTATAAAACGATAGGGGATATTACGATAATCCACAATATTAGAATAAAGCAAAAAAATCCCTACCGCCAGCAGATTTAAATGCACAGGTCCACTTTGCCTTAATAACGGTGAAATGCCATAGATACAAAATAGCAGGCTGGTCACGATGCTGGCTCGAAAAGTCCAAACTAGAGTACGGTGATATGGGATAAATAAGCTCAGCAGCGCCTGCATTATTTTCCCGCCATCCAGTGGTAAAATCGGGAGCAGATTGAACAGTGCAATAACGGCATTTGCCTGAATCATGTAATTTATATATTCATGCCCCCCCCCGCTCACATTTCTAAGCAATAGAAGGATGACAATCATAATTCCGTTTTGCAAAGGGCCAGCCAACGCAATGACAATCTCCTTCCACGCGTTGAGCTTCCCCTGATCGTCAATGACGGCCACTCCTCCAAAGGGTAGCATTTGTATGGTCAGTACTCGCGCCCCCAACAACGTGGCAGTTGTCGCATGTCCCAGCTCATGAATGAATACTAGTGTAAACAAAGTCATGATCTCGATAAAATGTCCTGTCAAAACAGAGCTTAGCATCACCAGTACGAACAGTGGATGCAGAGACAAAGTCACACCCCGGACATTAATCAAGGGCTACCACTTCCGCCGGATCAATATACTGATCTCCTCTCTGCACCGCAAAAAACAGAGTCGCCGTCTCACTGCCGCTATGGCCTGCTGGCAGCACACCGACCTCGTCCCCCTCCTGGACCCAATCATTTACCTTTAAGGTAGAGCGAGATAGACGTCCGTACATTACCGTAATACCGCCTGTGTGACGAATCGTAATTGTAATTCCACTTTCCGGGTGATTAAATATGTCCAGCACACGTCCAGCATCTATACTTTTGACAGCGATTTCCCCATTACCAGCAGCATTGGGTGCAATTTCCACTCCTTTGAGACTTAGCGCAAATGGCTGTGTTATATTCCCTTGAATTGGCGGCGAGCCTTTGCGGACTGCATTCACCTTGTGTGTTTCAGGCTCCTCTCCAAAGATCGGTAAAAAGGACGGGGCCCCATCAAAATAAGTTTCATACCATTGTCCGGCAGCTGCAAAATCCATATCCTTATTTAAGGCATCCGCGATAAACATTCTCAAATTGACGGCATAGGGAACATCCCAGCGAAATAATCCCCACACCAACCCAAATAGCATTGTAGCGAACACAGATCTGCGCCAAAAAGAAACCCAAAAAGACGGACGCCGGTTCTCCCCAAAAGATTGCTGCCAGCGTTGTCGTTCATTTTTCCATTCGGTTTCCGGGTCTCTGGGCCGGTTGGTACTGACTGCTGGCATCGGCTTCATTCCCTTGTTCCTGTACCTGTCCTGATTCATGCCTGAGGAATACTCTTCCGCTTTGTTTCTCGCGATCAGCTGCTGTATGCGTTCTTCTCTGCGCTGCTTGATTCCGGAGTTTTTATTCATCCTGTTCCAGCCCCCCAGCGAGGTATGTTTGGTACATCTTATGAGGACGGGCTTCAACTTATGTTGTCCGATTCGGGATTACGTATCTGAAAATGAAAAAATCCGACGCAAGCGCACCGGATGGTCTGTAAATATATGGCGGTTATGTAGTGAGTCTGAAATTAAGATTCAGGATTTATAGAAGTTTAAAAAGACAAACCAAAAACACTTAAATAAGTTCATTACTTATTTAAGTGTTCATTATTAAGATGAAGGGACTACGCGGCTTAAAAAAGCCTGCAATTCTTCATAGGAATCTTTCCTCTACATCCATACTCTTACTTAAAACAGTGTAGGAATTTTGTAGGCAGTAGCGAAGCGGTGATTTGAATCTGAAGAAGCGAAGCGATCGTAAGATCAAATCACACGCGGAGCCGTCTCCCAGCCATAACTCACCGTTTTCTTCATCCACCCATACCAAAAAATTTCTTAAACCGAGTCATCACACTTTTCTTCTGATCCAACTGCATGAGTGGCACTGTGTCACCCAAAATCCGTCTAGCAATGTTACGGTAGGCAATCGCGGCCTGTGAATCCGGATTCATGACGGTAGGCTCTCCTGTATTGGCTGACTTGATCACCATTTCATCATCCGGTACAATCCCAATGAGATCTATGCTAAGCACTTGTAAAATGCCGTCAATATCCAGCATATCCCCGGATTTGACCATGCTGTTACGGATACGGTTAACCACCAGTTTTGGTGAGATCACATGCGAGCTTTCCAGCAATCCGATAACCCGGTCAGCATCACGCACAGCAGCGTTTTCCGGTGTCGTTACGACAATGGCCTGATCCGCTCCGGCAATAGCATTTTTGAAGCCTTGCTCAATACCCGCAGGACAGTCAATCAATATATATTCAAAATCCTTTTTAAGCTCCAAAATAATATCCTTAACCTGCTCCGGCGTTACGGCACTCTTATCCTTGGTTTGAGCAGCAGGCAGCATATACAACTCCTCAAAGCGCTTATCCTTGACCAAGGCTTGATTTAAACGGCAACGACCTTCGGCTACATCGACCAGATCATAAATAATCCGGTTTTCCAGACCCATAACAACATCCAGATTACGCAAGCCGATATCCGTATCCACCAAGCACACCTTTTTGCCGAGCAGTGCCAGCGCTGTTCCTATATTGGCTGACGTCGTCGTTTTGCCGACGCCGCCTTTTCCTGAAGTGACGACGATAGCCTCTCCCATGTGCTACACCCCTTTGAACACGTTAAAATCGCGGCCCAGACGCACAATATTACTCATTTTATCTATTTGCATGGCGCCGTCCTTGAGATACGCAAATTCCATTCCGGATTCACGCGTCTCCCATTCATCGGGTGGACGACTGATCATTTCGGAAATTCGCAGCTGTGTTGGTGCAAAATAAGAGGCTGCGATAATTGCCTCGCCATTCCCCTCCATCCCCGCATGCGCCATACCTCGCAGGGCACCAAGGACATAGATATCACCGGTACACGTTATAATTCCACCGGGGTTCACATCTCCCAAAAAGAGCAAATTCCCGTTATGATGAAGCACCTGACCTGAACGAATAATCCCTGTCACGGTGTGGATGGGAGCTTTCCCCTGCGCTTCTGAAGGCAGCCCGGGTGATTCAACAGAACGAATGAGCAGATTCCCCTTCTGTCTCAAAATCTCCAGAATGCTTTCCTTCTGTTCCTCCGTCACTTCCCGGCTTCCCAGCTTAATGTCTACATGAATAATCGGGCCGGTTAAAATATTTTGATGACTGTGCTCCAGCTTGAAACGCAGCTCACCCAGCAAATCCTCAAACTCGCATTGATCGTCCAGAAGGAATACCAGGCCGTCTTTGATGCCTTTAATCGTGACATGATTCGATTTCACCGCCATTAGCCTGTCCCTCCTATCTCAATCATTTCGTCCCCGGAACGTGAAATCCCTGCTAACCCGGACAAAATGTGTGTAAAAAGACCTAGACTTTCTCTTCCTTTTTCACACGGATATCCAAACGCTGCAATTGCTTGCGAACTGGGACGTAAATGATGAGGGCGAACAGAAAATGGATAAATAAATCAGGAATCATATATTGTGCCAGCGCCCAATCAAAAGTCTGATGATTCAGCTGGAACAGATGATCAATGGCAAAAAGCATGGAATCCAGCAGAAAACTGCCGATCAGTACAGCTCCCATCATGATAGGCATTGGCGCACGTCGAGCTGTAAATACCAGCCCCAGCAAATAAGCCGACAATCCCATTGCAAAAGAGTAAGGTCCGATAATAAACCCGTAATACACAACGTCATGAATAAGCCCAAAAACAATACCCAGTACCAATGCCGTATGGCGACTATAATATACGGATACGAACAAAATGACGACATACACGAAATTCGGAACCATTCTCGGATGCCAGCTATCCGGAAGAAGCCACGGAAGAATCGTTCCTTCAGCTATAAACAGTACAAACAGCAGCAGTATTAAAACCTGACCGCGTATCTTCATTATTCCGGTACCTCAGGAGTGTAAAGAACGAGCAACTCTTTCCAATCCACGAAGCTGGCTGCCGGTTGGATAATCGCTGTACGTGTTTGTCCAAACTCGCCAACCTGGATTTTTTCTACCGTACCGATCAACAGATTTTTACGGAACTTCCCGCCTGCTCCGGACGTAATGATCTGATCACCTTTTGCGATTGGATCATTTTCCTCAATGCGAGTCATTTGAAATCTGTTCGTAGCCGGATCATAACTTTCAATCATACCAAACGAATTATTTTCCTTGCCCAGTGCTGTCGCTGCAATAGCATAAGAATTTGGATTTTTAGGGTCTAATGTAGTCAATAGCGTAACTGTAGAAGTGAAATTCGCTGTGCGACTAATAACCCCTACAAACCCCTCAAGTGATCTGACTTCCTGACCAACCTTGGCCCCATCCTTTTCACCAATATCAATGACAAGCGTTTTGGAGTCATTACTGACGCTATTGACCTGCGCAATCCGATAATCATATTGATTTTTGGATTTTTGCGTTTGGGTAAATTTCAGTTCTTGCTCAAGTCTGGCATTTGTCTCTTTCAAGTTAGAAGTCTGAATCTGCTCGGCGGTTAGCTGCGCTACGGCAATTTTCAACCGTTCATTTTCACTATAAATGCTCCGCATATTCCCTATATCTTCAAAGAAGCCCGCTATTGCTGAAGCGGGCCTGTAGAAGATACCTTGTACAAAGCCAATTGAATCTCTGGCGAACTTTTCCGGCCAGGTTAAGGAATTTCTCTGTCCAAGTGTAATCCCCATAAGGGCAATAAACAGAACGATTCCGATCAATAGAATAAATAGTCTTTTATTTCCAAACAGCTTAAACAGTTCCTACACCCCCGATTCAACGTTTGGAACGGACGGCTGAACTGCTGCGCGATTTGAACAAATGAATATTTTCCAGCGCTCTGCCTGTACCGATTGCCACGCAATCCAGAGGATTTTCCGCTACGATAACCGGCATCCCGGTTTCAGCCGCCAACAACTTGTCCAAGTTACGCAAAAGTGCTCCGCCACCAGTCAATACGATACCTCTGTCCATAATGTCCGCCGCCAGCTCGGGAGGGCATTTTTCCAGTGTCACTTTGACTGCTTCCACAATTGCATTCACTGTGTCGGACAACGCTTCACTGATTTCATCCGACGTAATCGTAATTGTCTTCGGCAAACCTGTTACCAGATCACGTCCACGAATTTCTGACGTCTCCACTTGTTCCAGCGGCATTGCGGAGCCAACTTCCATTTTCAACTGTTCTGAAGTCCGCTCACCAATCATCAGATTGTATTGACGCTTCACGTATTGGATGATGGAGTCGTCCATTTCATCACCAGCCACACGCACGGAACGGCTAGTCACAATCCCGCCCAGAGAAATAACCGCTACCTCGGTTGTACCTCCGCCGATATCGACAACCATACTACCCGTTGGCTCCCATACGGGAAGATCAGCGCCGATTGCAGCTGCAAACGGCTCCTCAATCGTGTACGCTTCCCGCGCGCCCGCTTGCTTCGTCGCATCTTCAACAGCACGCTGCTCCACCGCAGTTATGCCTGAAGGTACACAAACCATCACGTTCGGATGACGTGGAAACAAAGAACGTTGGGCTTGCGCCTGACGAATAAAATATTTAATCATCGTTGCAGTCGTGTCAAAATCCGCAATAACGCCATCCTTCATCGGACGGATCGCACGGATATTCCCCGGTGTACGACCAATCATTTTTTTTGCAGATTCACCAACTGCTTCAATGGTTTTTGTGTCTGTACGTATTGCGACTACAGAAGGTTCACGAACCACAATCCCTTTTCCTCTTACGAATACCAGCGTGTTTGCCGTCCCCAAGTCAATTCCTAAATCTTTTGTAAAGCCACCCAGCATGATGTTAATCTCCTTTTCTCTTCCCTGAAATCTGTTATCCATGTATAAACGGTTTATTCAGGCCGGCCTAGCCGGTCGGATTTAAATGTTTGATTTAAATAGTATATTATATCAGACCTTGTTCCTTCAAACTTACGAAGGTTCCGTCCCCGATCACGATATGATCGAGCACGTCGATGCCCACGATGTTGCCCGCTTCCATCAGGCGACGGGTCAACTGGACATCCTCCGGGCTTGGCTTCGGATCACCGCTCGGATGGTTATGAGCGCAAATAATCGAAGCACTGCTGCATTTGATCGCTGCCCGAAATACTTCACGAGGATGTACGATGGCGGCATTCAGGCTGCCCATGGATAGCGTTTCCTGGGCAATGACATGATTTTTAGTATTCAGGAACAGGCATACAAAATGCTCCTTCTGCAAATAACGAAGCTGCTCAAACAGCAAATCTGCCACGTCCCGTGGGCAACTGATCACCGGGGTCTCCAAATGGCGTGACAATGCCAACCGTCGCCCCAGTTCGATACTCGCTTTGAGCTGTATCGCCTTGGCATTGCCAATGCCTTTAATCTGGGTCAATTCGGTCATACTCATATCCACCAGTTGGCGCAAGTTCCCCGCCTGCTGCAAAATACGCTGCGCTAAATGCACCGATGACTCATTTTGTGTTCCCGTACGCAGCAATATTGCCAGCAACTCCGCGTTGCTTAAAGCTTCCGCCCCATATGTCATCATGCGCTCTCTTGGTCGTTCTTCTTGAGGGAGGTCGCGAAGCATCAGTGTTGGCGACTCTAACATATGTTTATCCCCTTTAAGGTTGCAACACGCTCACTCCGAATTCGGACAACATGTCCGACAGCAGTGAAAGCGGCAATCCTACGACGTTAAAATAACAACCCTGAATAGATTCCACCAACGTAGCACCCAAACCCTGAATGCCGTACGCCCCCGCTTTGTCAGACGGTTCGCCCGTATTCACATATGCCACAATTTGCTCATGGCTCAAAGGCTTCATCGTAACCTCCGTTTGGCGGTGTCTGACAAGCGTTTTACCGGTTAAGGTATGTATGCAGGCCACCCCAGTGAATACAAGGTGGGTTCTTCCCTGCAATGCTGTAAGCATGCGAACCGCATCTGCATGGTCGGCAGGCTTACCCAGTACCAAACCATCCAGAACGACTATGGTATCACTGCCAATTACTAATCCATCTTCTTCGGATTGGCTGGCAATGTTCACGACCACTTCGGCTTTGCGTACCGCAAGGGTCTCCACAATTTGCTGAGGCGTCCAGTTATCAGGCGTGCTTTCATCCGCATGACTTGGCATCACGTCAAAGGGCAGTCTAAGAAATGAAAGCAATTCCTTCCTTCTCGGTGAAGTCGATGCCAGAACAATGCGGGGCGTAATTTTCCCGTCCATAAGGGAAGCTCCTTTTCATCAGTTAGAGCCTGCGGTACAGCCAGAACGCGGCGATGATGCCGATCAGACTAAGCAGGCTCAATTCAAAATTTATCGTTATGTTGTAGCTGATAATATCCAGATCCGCTCTCGGCGACCAGGATATCGTAGTGGGGTGGGTCAGAAAGGAAAGGAATTTGATCGATTGAAGGGCTTTGGCAATCCATGCACCCAAGAGCCAACCGAGCAACAAAAACAGTATAAGCATTCCTACATTTTTTTTCATCCTGATCTTCCCTCGCCATTTTTTGACACCTTCATTATTATACGGTGATTTCAACTGCAATACAAACAGAAATCCGGCATGGGGAACTATTTCCAGTTCCTTGCCGGAAAACATTGAGAATCTATTGTTTTATGAATTGTATAAATTCCTTCTCATGCAAAACATATTCCATCATCGAAGACTGAATTTCCCAAATGTGCTCCTTGGCTGTGTTCTTGTTATATTCTCCAAGTGCCGAGACTGCACTGTTCATCGCCTTTTCCAGCGTGGATGCGGAAGCAGACGCTTCCTTCGGCAGACTGGAGGGAAGCGCAGCGATATTTTGTGTCCACTGCTGATGCAGATCGTTCAGTTCCTTCATTTCGGCGGCATTTGCCTTACCTGATCCGCCTGCTTCAAGCAAGGATGAGGAAAGTCCGCTCAGCTTGCCGACTAAAGTGCTGCTTAGCTGAAAAAAGGTAGTGAGCTTTTCACCATCGCCCCCATAAGCTGCTTTTTCGAATCCTGGCAGTTGAAGCTCACGGACATACAGCTCAACTCCTTGTGTTTTCAGTTGATTGCTGAGCAGCTTGGCCTGTTCCCTGTCTGGCGATATTCCTGCATAGACTCGGTTCTGATCCTCGGTGTCCCCACCGGCGGCAATGCCTGCCTTCAACAGCTCTTCCTTTGCTTGCAAAGCCCGTTCAGGGGTGCTGAATACTCCGTATTGCAGCAGGTAATAGGTTTGTGGGGGGACCTGAGCCGATACAACTGTAACAGGAGCGGAATTCTCTTTTACAGATGGTGTATGTGTACTAACGGATTCTTTAAAAACCGGTATAGCCTCCTCTGTTGACGGATCTGATCCAGGAACAGCCCCACCTCCGTTAAAAAGCAGCAACATGATGTATCCAAACACCCCCCCGGTCATCAACGCACTGGCTACTGAGCCAATCAGCTTCCATCTGGAGGGATGGGGCGGACGCTTTCGGTACTCTTCACTGGAACGATGAGTTTCTTCTTCATCCTCTTCCGTACGATCTGACAGAAAATCCGTATCTGACCAGGAAGCTGCTGATCGCCCAAACGGATCATCCCATCCTTCCTTCACGATGGGGGCAGGAGCAAAACGCCGCCTCGTACTAGGTCTATTCACGCCCAGAGGCTCGTTAATTTCTGAAATTCGTTCAGTCCCGCTGTTTGCACCTATGCCGTTAATTCTTTCCGCTCTTTCATGCTGGTTAGCAGCTTGATACTGTTTCTCGCTTTCATACCGTTCCGCTTCTTTATTTGTTTCACGCTGCTGGCTAGTTATCGGCCCGGTTTTGTATGGAAGCACCTGTAGCTTTTCCTCACGGCTTGTCTCCGGCGTCTGTTGCTCGAACCGGAATGTCATCTTTGCCTTGTTCACGGATGCACTCCCTCCTTGTCCCATACTTCCTCATAGTCTGTTGTATGAGTCAGGAAGAGAAAATATGCCCCGGACATTACAAAAAAGGGTATCCCGAAGACACGTTTCGTGTTCGGAATACCCTGATGGTTGCATTTCATCAGCGTAACACTTTATGCATGCTTGTTACACTTGCTGTTCACGCAGATGACGTGCTAGCGCGTCGCCTGCTTTCCAGATATCTCCCGCGCCCATGGTCAGCACAAGATCGCCCGGCTGAAGACGATCCTTCAACTCGTCGATAACAGCTTCCTTGGTTGGCAGATAGATGGCATTCGCGTTGCTGTTCTGGACGATTAAATCCACGAGCTTCGAAGAATGCACACCTTCAATTTGTTTTTCTCCCGCTGGAGAATAAATGTCGGTAATAATGACTTCATTCGCCTCACTGAACGCACGACTGAACGCATCCAGCAGGAAAAAAGTACGGCTGTAGCGTTGCGGCTGGAACACAGCAATAATACGCTTGCCTGTCACTGTAGCTGCACTAATCGTAGCCTCAATCTCTGTTGGATGATGAGCATAGTCATCAATAACAAGAATGTCATTGCTTTCGCCTAGCACCTGAAAACGACGCTTTGCTCCGTGAAACTCCACAATAGCCGCAGCAATTTGCTCAAATAGGATGCCTGCTTCCAAGCAAGAAATCACACTAGCCATAGCGTTGTATAGATTATGTTTACCCGGTACAGACAATTCGATGGTTCCAAGCGCCGCCCCTTTGCGATTCATGGTAAAGCTTAAACGACGGTCGCCCAACTGGATATCCGTTGCCGTATAATCTGCTTCATGCTCGACTCCATAGGTAATGACTCGAGTCTGAATCTGAGGCAGCATTTCCCGTACATTCTGATCATCAGCACATACGATAGCCGCGCCATCCGGCCGGATTTGACTCAAGAACTGTACGTAGGCACTTTTCAGACGATTAAAGTCGCCATCATAATTTTCCAAATGATCGGCTTCTATGTTGGTCACGATACCTTGCCAAGGATGATACTGCAGAAAAGAACCATCGCTCTCATCCGCCTCGGCAACGACAAACTCGCTTTTGCCTGCTTTGGCATTCGTCCCCAAATTCGTGATTTCGCCGCCAATAATGTATGTTGGATCGACATTACATCTCTCCATGACCAGAGCAATCATCGAGGAGGTTGTCGTTTTGCCGTGCGCTCCCGCAACAGCTACTCCCTTACGCTCATTAAGCAACCGTGCGAGCATCTGGGAACGATGCAGGGTCGGAATATTCAACTCCTCTGCTGCCACCCGCTCCACATTGTCGCGGGACAGTGCCGTCGAATAAACGACGATGTCCGCCCCTGAAACGTGCTCAGGAGTGTGCCCGAGATATATTTTTGCGCCTTTCGCCGCCAGTTTTTCTGTCAGCTCCTGTGATGCCACATCTGAGCCTGTCACGGTATATCCCATCTCCAGCATGACCCGAGCAATCGCGCTCATCCCGTAACCGCCGATACCGATAAAATGAACATGTTCCGAAGTAATCAACAAATTTCACCAACCTTTTTCCGAATCGGTTTGATACATAAGGGTAGCCCGTACATCCGCAATGAGATACAGTGTTCCGGATACCACCCCCAGATCCTCCGCTTCCGTATGTGACTGAAGCAGGCGAAGAGCCTTTTTCCAGTCACCTTCTACAATAATTTTTAAATCCGTTTTGGCATAGGACGGCCGCAGCTTCTCCACGAGATGAGCCAGTTCAGCGGCATTCATTTTGCGGCGAAAATCGGGCTCGGTCAGGATAAGCGTATCCACTAGTGGCAGTATATGCTGCAAGTATGCTTCATGATGCTTGTTTGACAGCATACCCATCATTAAAACCATTTTTCGGTACGAATACAGTTGGGGAAGGCTCTTTGCCAGCGTCTGCGCCCCTTCTGGATTATGAGCACCGTCAATAACAATTTTCGGCGAACTGCTGACCTGTTCCAGGCGACCTGCCCAAGCTGCTTCTCTAAAGCCCTCCAGTAGTTCAGCGTCATCCAGCACAAAAGCCATATACTGACGAAGCACCTCAAGTGTCATCAGAGCTCCTGCCGCATTAGTACATTGATGCTCGCCTAACAACGTGATGCCGATTTCCATGTGCCGGAAGGGTCCCGCAAACGAAAAAGTCTGTCCTGTTTCGTCCCCATTCAGCCGTTCATACGTAAACTGTTCTCCTGCTAGATACAAGGTAGTTCCCTTTTTTGCCGCCGTTTCCCGTATAACCTGAATAGCCTCTGGCTGAGATACACAGCTAACAACAGGTACGCCTGGCTTGATAATTCCAGCCTTTTCGCCTGCGATCTGTTCGAGTGTATCCCCTAAAATATCCGTATGGTCATAGCCTACATTCGTAATGACCGAGACGATAGGACTCACGATATTAGTTACATCCATCCTTCCCCCGAGGCCCGTCTCCCATACCACAACATCTGGAAAAGTCACTGTTGCATAATATAAAATAGCCAACGCTGTCGATACCTCAAACATCGTGGGTGATCCCAAATCGCTCGCCGCGATTTCCTTGACCAACGGATACAAACGATTGGCAAGTAAGACCAGTGTATCATCGGGAATATCCGTCCCGTTGAATTGGAATCGGTTCGTAAACCGGGTGATATACGGAGACGTAAAGGTTCCCACATCATAACCGCATTTCAGCAGAACAGAGGTTAAGAAAGCACAGGTCGAGCCCTTGCCGTTGGTTCCCGCAATATGCACAAATTTAAGATGCCGTTGCGGATCCCCCAACATGCTCATTAACTTCTCAATCCGTTCCAGTCCGGGTCTGATTCCGAACGGAATCAGACCGTTAATCCATTCCACTGCTTCATCATAGCTTTGTAAAGGAGCCGCTCCCCCGCCCCTGATTGTATCTGACATCCTCTTCACCTTCAGGTCATTTTATAGTTAGTGGAATTATCCCTTGAGTTCTTCAATCCGTGCGATAACTTTGGCGCGCTTATCCGAATAATCGGCTTGCTTGGCCTTCTCTTCCTCGATGACTTTGGCTGGTGCCTTCGCCACGAAGCCTTGGTTGGACAGCTTTTTCTCCACGCGCTCCACTTCACTGTTCAAATGTTGAAGCTCTTTTTCCAGTCTGCTAATTTCCTGGGCAATATCAAGGAGCCCGGCTAACGGCAGGTATAGCTCTGCTCCGCTGACTACAGAAGTCATGGCTTTATCTGGAACAGAGAGTTCCAATCCCGTGTCGAATTCAGACGTATTACAGAATCGACGTACATATTCCCCATTGCGGTTAATGATATCGAGAACGGCTTGATCGCCGGGTTTTACGAGCAATTCAATCTTTTTACTCATCGGTACGTTCACTTCAGAACGGATATTCCGCACTGCGCGAATCACGTCGATCAGCAAATTCATTTCAGCTACCGCATCCTTGTCCTCGAAAGCCGAATCGTAAACAGGCCAAGCGGCCAGTGTAATCGTTTCGCCTTCATGCGGAAGATGCTGCCATATTTCCTCGGAGATAAACGGCATGAACGGATGAATCATGCGCAGTGTCCGATCCAGCACATACGCCAGTACGGACTGTGTTTTCTTTTTCGCCTCTGCGTTCTCGCCATACAGGGAAAGCTTCGCAAACTCGATGTACCAGTCGCACAAGTCATCCCAAATAAAGTTATACAGAAGACGGCCTGTCTCGCCAAATTCATAAGCATCTATTAGACGCGTGATATCGCGTGAAGTTTCGTTCAAACGGTGAAGGATCCATCGATCCGCTGTGCTCAAATCACCGGTAATGTCGATATCCGCCGCGGTGACCCCTTCCAGATTCATCAGCGCAAAGCGTGACGCATTCCAGATTTTATTGGCAAAGTTACGTGCCTGCTCTACCCGTTCCCAACGGAAACGAAGGTCCTGTCCAGGCGTGCTGCCTGTAGAAACCATGTAACGCATGGCGTCCGTGCCATATTGGTCGATTACGTCGAGCGGATCTACACCATTTCCGAGGGATTTGGACATTTTCTTTCCATCCGCATCACGAACCAGTCCGTGCATCAATACATCCTTGAACGGAATTTCCTCTGTGAACTCCAGGGCTGTAAAAATCATCCGCGACACCCAGAAATAAATAATGTCATAGCCTGTAACCAAGACATTGGTCGGGTAGTAGCGTTGGAGATCCTCAGTCTGCTCAGGCCAGCCCAGTGTCGAAAACGGCCACAAGGCAGAGCTGAACCATGTATCCAGCACGTCCTCATCCTGTTTCAGCTTTCTGTCAGCATATTCAGGCAAGGTTGTAGGATCCTCTGCCGATACAATAACTTCTCCGGTTTCTTCATCGTACCAAGCCGGAATACGATGTCCCCACCACAATTGACGGGAAATACACCAGTCACGCACATTTTCAATCCAGTGCAGATAAGTACGCTCAAAGCGATCCGGGACAAAGTTTACGCCATTGCCAGCCTTCTGCACTTCAATCGCTTTGGCTGCCAGAGGCTTCATTTCCACGAACCATTGTGTAGACAGATAAGGCTCTACAACCGCACCTGTACGTTCGCTGTGGCCCACCTGATGCAAATGCTCCTCGATACGGATCAGCACACCCTGCTCTTTCAGATCAGCGACGATTTGCTTGCGGCAATCACTGCGGTCAAGGCCCTGATATTTGCCTGCTTCGGTGTTCATCGTACCTGTTTCGTCCATAACAGTAATCTGTGGCAACTGGTGACGTTGGCCCATTTCAAAGTCATTCGGATCGTGAGCAGGTGTAATTTTAACCGCACCGCTACCGAAGTCTTTTTCTACGTAGTCGTCCGCAATAACCGGAATTTTCCGTCCGATAATCGGAAGCACGAGTGTTTTGCCGATCATATGCTTGTACCGTTCATCCTCAGGATGTACGGCTACCGCTGTATCACCCAGCATGGTTTCAGGACGCGTGGTGGCTACAGTGATAAACCCACTGCCATCTTGAAGCGGATATTGCAGGTGATACAGATTTCCGTTTACCTCTTTGTATTCCACTTCAATATCTGACAGAGCCGTACGTGCAGCAGGGTCCCAGTTAATGATGCGTTTACCGCGATAAATCAGGCCCTTCTTGTACAACTTGACGAATACTTCGCGAACGGCTTGAGACAACCCGTCATCCAACGTAAAACGCTCACGCGAATAATCGAGAGAGAACCCCATTTTTTCCCATTGATTATGAATGTTGTCCAGGTAGAGATCCTTCCATTCCCAAACCTTCTCCAAAAATTTCTCGCGTCCCAGATCGTAGCGCGTCAAGCCTTCCTCACGCAGCTTCTGCTCTACCTTTGTCTGGGTGGCAATGCCCGCATGGTCTGCCCCTGGCAGCCACAATGCGTCATAGCCCTGCATCCGCTTGGTGCGGATAATAATGTCCTGCAAAGTAAAATCAAGAGCATGTCCAATGTGCAGCATGCCTGTAACATTCGGTGGTGGAATAACGATTGTAAAAGGCTCTGCCTCTGGAAGTCGTCCAGCGCGGAAATACCCCTTCTCCATCCACGTTTTGTACCATTTTTTCTCGGCTGATTTTGGATCGTACGTTGTCGGCATTTCCAAGGTTGTCTTGTTGTCTTGTTCTGACATATCAGGATACCTCCATGATTTTTCAATTGGCAAATAAAAAAAGCCCTTCATCCTCAAAGGACGAAAGGCTGTTCTCTCGCGGTACCACCTTTGTTTCACCCCTAGTGTATGTATCCACTGATCCATTACACATGGTGTGACACTTATGCAGATAACGGCTGCGGACCGGCCTTATTCTACCGTGAACCTCGTACCTTCCGTTGGGATTAAATGAGGGACCGTTCGAACAGGCGACTCCCGGGTGACTTCGGCCAGTAGCTTCCTGCGGAACCTCACAGCGCTGCAATTCCACTCTCTGAAGGGCTTGCTGCCTACTCTTCCCGATCTCAGTCTTTCAATAGCTATACCACATCATACATTTCCCATTGACTATAGTCAACACCCGTTGCTCATTTTCCAATGACCGAATTAAGGGATGTACAATACCTGCCCTTCTTCTACATGATGCTCTGCCAGCTTGTTATACAGTTGAAGCTCCCGTGTACTGAGTTGATAGCGATCAGCGATCGTTTCCAGTGTATCTTCACGCTGCACAATGCATAATCGGACCTTGCGGAACGGCGTTTCATCCTGTGTATGGAAAAAAAGGTTTTTCCATTTGGCATCCTCACGCTCTTCTTGGGCTTCCTTCCCCTGCGGTTCTTGCTCCAGTTGCTGCTGGTATTCCGCTTCCTTCACCGAACGACTGGATTGTAGCAATGATGAGTAGACCACCGGGTCCGGCTCGTCTGCTTTTTCGTCCTTTTTGCTGTTCAGCGCCACGCGCATCTCTGGTTTATCGTCTGCAACAGTGTCATGGGACACAGCGTCCACCTGACCTGCTTCCAGCTGCGGCTCCAGATAGATCTCTGGCTTCGTCGCGTGATGCGGTTCAGCTGGCAAAGGATCATAGACCACATCGGGAGCGGTGGAGGATATTTTCGGGTCACTTCCCGTCCATGCTTCCTCTTGCTGAAATCCCCATACTTCTGGTGTCTCATGCTCATACTTTACCTCGGAAGTGCTGTCTTCAACAGCTTTACCCGTCCAAGGCTCATAGATCCGGTTCGGGTCTACAGCAGGCTCATAACCTTGGTGTTCCGGTGATGACTTGTGCTCCCCATACTCCTGTGATGGCTGTTCCCAGGAAGCGTAATCCTGCTGAGCTGGCACCCTGTATGAAGATTCCGACTCCGTCGTATGATCGGATACAGAATTCTGGGTGGCATAAGTTTCTTCCTGACGCTGCTCTGCATTCGCGGAAAAGGGGCGAGCAGGATGTTCAGGTGCGTGCACCACCGTAAATTCCTCATCCAGCCAAACCGCTGTCTCCTCCGCGTGGGAGCTTTCCACCCCGTGCAGGGAGAGAACACCTGTAATATTCAGACTACGTAATGATAGCAGGTCCACATCGAAATTCTCAATCTCGACTGAAATGTCTTCCAGTCTTCCTACCCGATTCAGTGGAATCGTAATTTCCACAGGGATCAAATGATGAAGCTCGTTCGCTACCTGTTCAGGTGTGCGGTACACGCCCTCCAGCAGCAAATGCCCTCGCAAAGCGGCATGGTCGCCGTGGGTTACAACCTGAATGCGTGGCAGAAGCTCAATTTCCTCCAACTCAGCAATCCCAGCAGTTTCCTCCGTCAAATGAATGCGTTCATAAATATCAAAACGCAAGCCTTGCGGCTGATCATTCTGTTGTTTGTTCAAGGATGGCATCCTCCTTTGGGCAGCCTCCGCACATCCTCTGACTCCTGTCAGGCGCACGGAAACTCCATATTGCAAACCGTTTCTAGGTTCAAGTATATGCGCCAAAATAGAAGGCATGCCATCTTTTATAGCTGTTGATGTAGCTTTTGAAAATCATCCGGCCAAGCATCTTCCACAGTAATCGTTTCACCGCTCAGCGGATGACGGAAGGTAAGACGCTCTCCGTGCAGCGCCTGCCTGCCAAAATCAGCAGCCCGTCCACCGTATAATACATCCCCCAATAACGGATAGCCCGCATGGCTAAGATGAACGCGAATCTGGTGCGTTCGGCCTGTTTCCAGTGTTAAATATACGAGGCTAACCGCCTTTTGACCGCTCCCCAACAATTCACCAAGTTCCACATGGGTAACCGCGCTCTGTCCGGTCGGAGAAACACGGCGACGCTGCTTGTGATGCCTGTCCTTGCCAATCGGCCAATCCAGCGTCCGCAGTGATGAAGGTACTTTCCCCCGTACCAAAGCCACATAACGGCGACCGATATCTTTGGCCCGCATCTGCTCGTCCAGCTTGAGCAACGCGAATTCATTTTTGGCATACAGCACTGGGCCTGTAGTATCCGTATCCAGACGATGCACATGCCGTACTGCCGCATGGATGCCATTCATTTCATAATACGATGCGACCGCATGATCCAACGTCAGCGGACCCTCTTTTACAGCTCCGTCCGGATGTACCCCCATACCCGCCGGTTTGTGTACGACCAGGCAAAAATCATCCTCATACAGCACCTTCAAATCGTACCAGCGAGGGGTCACACCAAGGTTCGTAACAGGAAAAAGGGCCAGCCGCAGCCGGTCCCCCGCAAGTTCAATCTGCTTTTCATGTCGCAGTCTGCGCCACAGCTTGTCTGGTAGATCCAAACGGTTCAGCAGCCAATGATCGACAGCATCGGTGCGATACTCACCCTCTGTGATTTCCCGTCCCGGTGTGATTTCCAGCCATGGTCCCCGTCTTTTCCAGCCGCCCTGCCAGCTCATAGACGTTTGAGCGCGCGATAGTTCGCTTCAATGGTAGCATCAATATCTTCCACCGTATGCACACCCGACACAAACATGCCCTCAAATTGGGATGGTGCCACACTGACTCCCTCGTTCACCAATTCGGTAAAGTAACGGCGGAAGTGGTTCTGATTACTTGTTTTGGCTGTATCAAAATTGACAACCTTTTCTTCCGTGAAAAATGGACAAACCATGGAACCCACACGGTTGATCGTGACAGGTATGCCCAGCTCACGTGCATTACGCTCGAATCCAGCCTCAAGCCGTGCTGCCCGTTCCTCCAGTCGGTCATATACTTCTGGTGTCAACAATTTAAGCGTCGAATAGCCTGCTGCCATAGCAAGTGGGTTCCCGCTAAGCGTACCCGCCTGATAGATCGGACCAGACGGTGCAATCTGCTCCATAATATCGCGGCGTCCACCATAAGCACCGACAGGCAGTCCTCCGCCAATAACTTTACCCAGGCATGTAAGATCCGGGGTCACACTAAAACGACCTTGAGCTGAATGAAGTCCTACCCGGAATCCGGTCATGACTTCATCAAAAATCAGCAGGCTTCCGTACTGTCGGGTTACTTCGCGCAGTCCTTCCAAAAATCCGGGTTGTGGCGGTACGACTCCCATATTTCCGGCTATTGGCTCGACAATAATGGCGGCAATTTCCTCGCCGAATTTTTCAAAGGCCAGTTTCACCGAAGCCAAATCATTGTAAGGTACGGTTAACGTATGTCTGGCCACGACCTCGGGTACACCGGGGCTATCGGGCAGACCCAGTGTTGCTACACCAGAGCCTGCTTTAATCAGCAAGCTGTCCGCATGACCATGATAAGAGCCTTCAAATTTAAGGATTTTGCTGCGGCTCGTAAATCCGCGTGCGAGTCGAATCGCGCTCATCGTCGCCTCGGTTCCCGAGCTGACCATACGAACGATATCCATGGAAGGAACACGCTCACACACAAGCTTCGCCATTTCAGTTTCCGCCAACGTTGGCGCTCCGAAACTGGTTCCTTTGACAACTGCAGCCTGTATAGCCTTAACGACCTCAGGATGCGCATGTCCCATAATGAGCGGTCCCCATGAACATACATAGTCAATATAGGATTGACCGTCGATATCATATACCCGCGATCCTTCTCCACGGTCGATATAAACAGGTGTAATGCCAACGGATTTAAAAGCCCTTACTGGACTGTTTACGCCACCCGGAATATATTGCTTTGCCTCGTCGAAGGCTGCTTTGGAGCGCGCATCCTCGCGCACTGTTCGTTGCTCGTTGATCATTTTGATCACTCCTATCTTCTGAAAAATAAGCTTATTGCTTCAACCATCTTGCCGCATCCTTGGCGGAATAGGTAATAATCATGTCTGCACCTGCGCGCTTCATGCTCGTCAGAATCTCCAGCACCATCGCTTTTTCATCAATCCAGCCTTGAAGAGCTGCCGCCTTGACCATCGCATATTCACCACTGACGTTGTAAGCTACCATAGGTAGATCAAATTGATCCTTAATCGTGCGCATCACATCCAGGTACGAAAGGGACGGCTTCACCATCAGCATATCCGCACCTTCCAGCACGTCGGATTCTGCTTCTCGCAATGCTTCACGCGCATTGGCAGGGTCCATCTGATAGGATTTGCGGTCACCGAATTGCGGTGCAGAATCTGCCGCTTCCCGGAAAGGCCCATAAAAAGCAGACGCATATTTGACGGAATACGACATAATCGGAATATGCGAAAAGCCTTCCTCATCCAGCCCTTGTCGAATCGCCTGCACAAAGCCGTCCATCATATTGGATGGGGCGATAATATCAGCGCCCGCTCTGGCTTGGGAAACGGCTGTACGTACAAGCACCTCCAGCGATTCGTCATTCAGCACTTCACCACATGCCTCACCATCATGCTCATGCATGTGGACCATACCGCAATGCCCATGATCCGTAAACTCGCACAAACAAGTGTCAGCCACAACCAGCAGCTCGGGATAACGCGACTTGATCAGACGTGTAGCTTCCTGAACAATACCATCGTCCACAAAAGCCGAAGTACCCAAGCTATCCTTCGTCTCCGGTATGCCAAACAGGAGCACGGCAGGAATGCCAAGCTCACTAATTTCTTTCAGTTCTTCTTCCAGTTGATCCAGAGAAAAGCGGTACACACCGGGCATGGAGCTAATTTCCTGCTTCACTCCTGTACCGAATGTTACATAGATCGGCTGGATAAAATCAGCTGGATTCAATACCGTCTCACGCACCATACTGCGGATAGCAGCGGATTGACGCAAACGGCGATGTCTGGTAAAAGGAACATTCATGATTGCAAACCTCCAGTTTTTATAGATCCATTTGGTAAAATATAATTATGATGTCACAGAGCTTGATTGTTTCCAGTCACATAGCGATTGGACCAAGCTTTCAATGGTTGCCTTTTCCGCCATGAAGCTGACGTTCAGGCCCGCTTGGGTCGCTGTTTCTCCGGTGAGAGGGCCTATCACAGCGATCGTCACTCCCTCCAGCAGCGACAGCGGATCTTCGACTCCCATCTGCCTGAGTGCTTCCAGAAAAAAGGTGACGGTTGAGGAACTGGTAAAAGTAATCGCATGGATGGCACGTTCCTCAAGCAGCTTGAGCAGCTCATCATCCTGTGCGTTTGCCGCCAGCATGGTTTGATACAAATCGGCCTCGGTCACCTCAAGTCCAAGCTCTCTCAGCTGCTCCGGCAGCCAGGACCGAGCGAGATCGCCTCTTGGCAGAAATACGCTCTGCCCCGCCTGCAAATCCTGCTTAAACGCTTCGAGCAAGCCCTCTGCCTGAAAGGGACCTTCGATCTGCTCCGCTTCAATTCCATGTGACCGCAATGCCGCCGCTGTGGCTGGCCCGACTGCGGCAATACGCGCCTTAAACAGCGAACGCACATCCTTGCCTTGTTCCTTCAGATGAGTGAAAAAGTATTCCACTCCGTTAACGCTGGTAAAAAACACCCAGTCGTATTCAGGCAGTCGCGCAAACGCCTCTTTAATTTGCCGTTGTGTCGGCTCGTCCGAAGGGATAACCGTCTGGATGACTGGAAATTCATAAGGCTCTCCACCAAGCTCCTCAATCCGATGAACCAGACTGCTGGCCTGAGCGCGCGCACGTGTAACCAAAATCCGCTTGCCGAACAAAGGCATATCCTCAGCCCATTTTAACTGCTCACGCTGATTAACCACTTCTCCGACGACGATAACGGCGGGAGGCTGAAAATTCGCCGCTTTCACCTTGGCCTCAATATCTGCTAGCGTACCCACCAGTGTATCCTGCTCCGCCCGCGTTCCCCAACGGATTAAAGCAACGGGGGTGCTTGGCGATTTGCCGTGTTTCATCAGCTGCTCACTGATATAGCCGATCTTCGCTACACCCATCATAAAGATCAGTGTGCCCGTTGCGTTCGTTACTTTATCCCAATGAATACTCTTGTCGAGCTTGTCTGGACTTTCATGCCCCGTAATGATAGACAGCGATGAGGCCATATCCCGATGTGTAACCGGAATGCCCGCATAGGCGGGTACGCTGATTGCTGAAGTGATGCCAGGTATGATTTCATAGGAAATACCGTGTTTACGCAGCAGTCCGGCTTCCTCTCCAACCCGACCAAAGATGGTGGGGTCTCCCCCTTTGAGCCGAACAACCGTTTTTCCTTCCAAGGCCAAGTCCACCAGCAACTGATTAATTTCCTCTTGCTTCATGGTGTGACGATCCGGCAGCTTGCCAACATATATTTTTTGGGCACCTGGCTTCATCAAACCCAAAAGGCGAGGGCTTGCCAGTCTGTCATAGACAATAACATCACCCAGTTGAATGCATTCCCAGCCCTTGACCGTAATCAGTCTTGCGTCTCCGGGTCCTGCGCCTACTAAATATACCTTTCCTGCCATTTCATCACCCCCTCACCTGCGCCAGAATCTGTTCCGCTCCTTTGGCGATCAAGCTGGCCGCCACAGCTTCTCCCAGCTTTTGCGGATCATTTCCCTGGAGCGTTTCCTTCAAAATAACTTCGCCATCCGGCGAGCCTACCATGCCCGTGAGGCGGATTTCCTGGTCAGCCCAGACTGCGTGAGCCCCGATTGGCACCTGGCATCCCCCATTCAGCACGCCCAGGAAGGTTCGTTCTGCCGCAACCGTAGCTGAGGTATCCTCGTCGTTGTACAGGCGCAGCAACGCCAGCAGCTCTTCATCGTCTGCACGGCACTCAATACCGAGCGCTCCTTGTCCGACTGCTGGCAAGCAGGCTTCCTCCGGTATATAGGACGTGATTCGGTCCTTCCAGCCCATCCGGTTCAAACCTGCAGCCGCCAAAATGATGGCGTCAAAACCTTCAGTCTCCAGCTTTTTCAGACGGGAATCAATATTACCGCGCACAGGCTCCAATTGAAGATCCGGTCGTAATGACTTGATCTGGCTAGCTCTGCGCAGGCTGCTTGTGCCGACCTTTGCCCCTTGCGGCAGGTTTTCCAGGCTCTTGAATCCCTGGGAAACGAGACAATCCCGCGGGTCCTCCCGACGCGGTACCGCGCCGTTCACTAGCCCTTCAGGCAATTCTGACGGCATATCCTTCATACTATGTACTGCCATATCAATTTCACCAGCCAGCATGGCCTGTTCAATTTCTTTGACAAACAGCCCTTTGCCACCCACCTTGGACAACGTTACATCCAAAATCCGGTCGCCCTTGGTCAATATTTTTTTTACGACAAACTGCATATCCAGCCCATGCTCCGCGCACAACGCGTTCAAATCCTCGATGACATGCCCGGTCTGAGTTAGCGCAAGCGCGCTCTGTCTGCTACCTACCACAATTGTTCGCATGCTATTCCTCCTGATTTTGCGCAATCCATGTGTCTATCTCTTCTTGAGTCCATACCGTAAATTCCTGACGTCGTATTTGCTCCAAAATTCCGCTACTCGCCAAACGTCTCAGCAGTTTCGCCCTTTGCTGCGGGGAAGATACGGTATGTTTAATCGCTTGCCGCATATCGTACATGAAATCCAGATACGGTTCGTATTCCCTACCAAACAGCGTATCCAAAGCCGATGTAATTTCGGATGTAACTGCCGGACCCGCACCTGCGGTGGATACGCTGATCGTTAGCCTGCCCCGCCGGATGATGCCCGGTGTTATAAAGTCCGCCTCTTCCGAACGATCCGCCACATTTACCAGTATACCCCTTTGTCTGGCCTCATGCGCAACCGCATCGTTCACATCTCTCCGGTCGGTCGCCGCATATACAAGAAAGGCTCCCTGGAGGTCACCCTCGCGGTATACGCGATTTACCCAGTGGAGCTGCTTATGATCGGCCAGAACCTGTAAATCCGGCGTTATATTCGGACTGATGACGGTAATGAACGCCCCGCTTTCCATCAGTCCCTTTACCTTGCGTTCCGCTATCCTTCCACCGCCCACAATACAACAGATCTTATTTTTACAATTCAGCGAAATCGGCACAAAATGCTGCAAATGGCCATTCACTCTCCTGTCCACTGATGAAATACAGACCAGGAATTCAGCAAAAAGTTAAGAATCAATAGCGTGTAGCCCACCAATGCCCATTTTGCCATCACGAGGCCCGACTTCTGATTGAATCTTTTGCTCACTAAAAATACAATATACACGCACAGGGCTATTGCTGTCATCAATACTTTAGTATCCAGAAGCAGACGCCAGCGTTCTTCAGCAATAATAGAAATGACGGCAACTACAATGGAGACCCCAAGCAAAGGAGTACCGATCAACAACGCCATGTGGGTATACCGATCCATCATTTCCAGACTCGGCAGACGCCGGATCGTATCATTCCATTTTTTAACTTTCAATTTACGATGCAAAAACAGATAGAGCCCCGAAAATACAGCCGCTACCGTCATGGCTACAAAGCCAAGATTGGCCAAAGCGATATGGATGAGAAGCAGCCCATGCACCGTATGCCAACTCCCAAGCGGATTGTTGGTGGGCTCCATCCATATATTATTAAGCACAAGAACCGCAAAACTAATAATGTTAAGCAGCAATACCGCAAATTCTGACCGCTGATAACGTGACAGTATTAAAGAAATCAGGACCAAAATAAATGAAAACAGAAATAAAAAATCGTAAGTCACGAAAAAAGGAAGATGTCCTTCGTTCCAGGTTCTCATTCCCATATATATAAGCTGGAGCACAAGAACGACAGCAAGAAGCCCTGTACCTGTCCGTTTGGCACTCGCATTACGGCGAATGCCATCCGAGAATACAAACAGAAGGCTCAGGGCAAAAACATAAATCATCGAATCATATATAAGCGTGCTTAAAGCCACGTCCACTCACCCGCCTTTACAGGCCAGCCGGCGCAAACGACGCTGGCGAGGCTTGGGCCTGACCGGATTTTTCATGAATACCGACCTCCGGTTTCATTAACGCGGATGCATCGCTTTTATCTACTTTCTGAGCGGCGTCCTCCAAACGATCCTCCAGAGCAAAAATGTGGCTAAATAGTTCAAGCGCCTCATTCCCCTGCTTTTGGACAGCCAGTTCCTTCACCGAATTGATCGGATCATGCATCATCTGATTCAGCATGCTTTTCGTCAAACGGCTAATCACTTTGCGTTGTCGTTCATCCAGCTCGGGAAGCTTGTTGAACAAGCTTTCCAGCGTATCCTGATGCGCGGACTCTGCTTTTTCCTGTAAAGCACGAATCACCGGACGCACTCCCATCGTTTTTAACCATTGATAAAACTCGCCAAGTTCCCCTTCGATCATATGCTCAATTTTGGCAGCCTCGGTACGACGCATTTCCAAATTACTCTCCACGATGCCTTCCAGATCATCAATATCATAAAGAAAAACATTCTGCAACTCGCCAATAGCCGGGTCCAAATCACGTGGAACCGCGATATCAATCATAAACAAAGGACGGGACCGACGGCGTTTCATACTGGCTTCAACCCGCTCCCGATCCAGAATATATCCTTGTGCACCTGTCGAGCTAATGACAATGTCCACATCCGCCAACCGATTCATGCCTTCCTCCATCGTGACCGGCGTTCCGTGAAACTTGGAAGCCAAATCTTCCGCTCTGGATAAAGTCCGGTTCGCCACAATGACCTCGGCTGCTCCCCCACTGTACAAATGCTTAACGGTAAGCTCGCTCATTTTACCCGCACCGAGAATCAGCACCTTCTTATCGGTAAACATCCCGAAAATCCGTTTGCCAAGCTCCACTGCTGCATAGCTGACGGATACGGCGCTTTCTCCAATAGACGTCTCCGAATGGGCACGCTTGCCCAATGTGACGGCCTGCTTAAACAGCATATTAAACCACGTTGCCGTAATTTTCTGGGATTGAGCCTGAAGAAAAGCGTTCTTCACCTGTCCCAAAATTTGTGTTTCTCCGATCACCATAGAATCCAGGCCACAAGTCACACGGAACAAATGCCGGATGGCCTGCTCGTCCTCATATATATATAAATGCTGTGTAAATTGATCGCGAGGAATACCGAACCATTGCTCCATAAAACTGCGTATAAAATAACCGCACATGTGAAGGCGGTCCACCACGACATATATTTCAGTCCGATTGCAGGTTGCGACAATTACGCCCTCCAGCACACTTTTGGTGAGTTTGAGTTGTTCCAGCGCTTTTGGCAAATCTTGTTCCGCAAATGTAAAACGCTCTCTGACTTCCACAGGCGCCGTACGATAATTCAACCCAACAACGACGATGTGCATTGCAAGTTCACCTGCCTAAACTGTAATAAGAATAACTACTGTTATCACAAACTATGTTAATTATATCACAGAAGTCCGAATGTCCTCCGGCTGTTTTATGAATTGTTTATGAAAATTGTATGGCAAACTCCAACATCCAAAATGTTCTCTATCGTTTGATATAGTTTGAACCAGTCTTAAAACAAATAACCATGGAATAAATCCATGGTTATTCTTCGCATATATCTTTTCCGATAGAGCGCCCTCCATGGACGTCCTTCTTCTTAGATTTCTGGTTGTTCTTCGTCTTCGTCGTTCTCAATATAGCCGGAGATGACCGACCATAGCTCGTCCTTACCCATGCCTTCTTCAGATGAAAAGGGGATAAACAAACCCCCAGGAAGTATTCCGAGTTCCTGCTTGATTACTTTATAATGCTTCTCCCGCCGTGTCTTGGAGATTTTATCTGCCTTCGTGCCTACAACGCATACCGGAAGCCCGTGATGGCGCAGCCAGTCGTGCATCATGATATCATCCTTGGACGGTGGATGACGCAAATCGACCATTTGAAGCACCAGCTTAAGCGGCTCCCGTTCCAGCAAGTACGACTCAATCATTTGTCCCCAGGCTTTACGGGACGTTTTGGATACCTTTGCGTAGCCGTAACCCGGAAAATCGACGAAATAGAGATCATCATTAATCCGGTAATAATTAAGCTGCTGTGTTTTCCCCGGCGTAGAGCTGGTCCGCGCCAAGTTTTTACGGCTAATCAACCGATTAATCAGTGACGACTTCCCTACATTGGAACGCCCCGCCAGAGCAATCTCCGGCAAAGCGTCCACAGGGAACTGATCGGGGCCAACCGCGCTAATAATAAATTCTGCTTTTGTTACTTTCATTATGTCCTTAATTCCTCTCTAATGTGCCCTTGCCTGCTCAACCAAAGCATGCTCTAGCACCTGATCCATATGGGCAACGGGAACAAATTCAACATCCTGCCTAATACTGTCGGGAATATCTTTTAGATCCCGTTCATTATCCTTGGGAAGCAGAATTTTTTTGTAGCCTGCCCGGTGGGCAGCCAGCGACTTCTCTTTCAACCCGCCAATAGGCAATACGCGGCCGCGCAGGGTAATTTCACCCGTCATAGCTACATCCTTGGATACATGACGGTTGGTCAGCGCTGAAATCAACGCTGTCGCAATGGTAATCCCCGCCGATGGTCCATCCTTCGGAATCGCTCCCTCCGGAATGTGGATATGAATATCATTTTTCTCATAAAAGTCCGTAGCAATGCCCAGCTCAACCGCTTTGGAGCGAGTATAGCTAAATGCTGCCTGCGCGGATTCTTTCATAACGTCTCCCAGCTTACCTGTAAGAATCAGCTTACCGCTGCCGGGCACGACCGTCACTTCAATCATCAGCGTTTCACCGCCGACCTCTGTCCACGCCAAGCCTGTAACTGTACCAATCTGGTCTTCCAGCTCCGCTACACCGTAACGGAATTTGGCGACGCCCAAATAATCTTTCAGATTAACCGGTGTAATTCGAATCGGGCCTTCTCCTCCAGATACCACTGACTTCGCAGCCTTACGGCACAGAGAAGCCATTTGCTGTTCGAGATTCCGCACACCGGATTCACGGGTATATTCGCGAATAACACGCAGCAGCGTATCCTCTCCGATGTCCAGCCGTTCCTCTTCCAAACCATGCTCTCTCTTCTGCTTGGGCAGTAGATAACGATTGGCGATTTCGAGCTTTTCCAGCTCGGTGTAACCCGGAATGTACAATGTCTCCATCCGGTCCATCAGCGGACGCGGAATGTTGTGCGCAGCATTGGCTGTCGTCACGAACATCACATTGGACAAATCGAAGGGCAGCTCGACAAAATGGTCACTGAACGTATTGTTCTGTTCGGGATCAAGCACCTCCAGCAACGCCGCCGAAGGGTCACCTCGAAAATCTGAAGCCATTTTATCAATCTCATCCAGCAAAAAGACTGGATTAGACGTTCCTGCCGTCTTCATCCCCTGAATGATACGCCCTGGCATCGCGCCCACATAAGTGCGGCGATGACCACGAATTTCTGCTTCATCCCGCACACCTCCGAGCGAGATGCGGACAAATTCCCTCCCCATGGATTTGGCGATGGAACGAGCCAACGAGGTCTTGCCGACCCCCGGTGGGCCTACGAGACACAGAATCGGCCCCTTAATGGTCTTCACCAGCTTGCGTACAGCCAGATACTCCAGCACCCGCTCCTTCGGCTTATCCAGTCCATAGTGGTCATCATTCAGTACCTCTTCAGCCTTGACGATATCCAGATCATCATCCGTAAACTTGTTCCATGGCAAGCTTAACAGCCAATCGACATAATTACGGATAACCCCGCCCTCAGCAGAACTTGCAGGCATTTTCTCCAGACGGTCGATTTCCTTCTCAACCTTCTCCTTCACAGGAGCGGGCAGTTCCAGTTCACTTAGCTGATTGCGCAGTTCTTCTACTTCTCCCGCGCGACCTTCCTTCTCGCCAAGCTCCTTCTGGATCGCCTTCATTTGTTCACGCAGGTAATACTCCTTCTGCGTTTTCTCCATCTGTTTCTTCACGCGCTGGTTAATTTTACGTTCCAGCTCCAATACCTCACGCTCGTTATTCAAAATATCCAAAAGCTTCTCCAAACGTTGAGTTACGTCGATCGTCTCCAGTATATCCTGCTTCTCCTTGATTTTGAGCGTTAGATGGCTTGTAATCACGTCAGCCAGCCGTCCGGGCTCCTCAATGTCGGATACCGCAGCCAGAGTTTCGGGGGTTACCTTTTTGGACAAGTTAATATAATGCTCGAACTGGGTCAGAACCGTGCGCATGAGTGCATCTGTCTCGGGATGCACGTTTTCTGCCTCATGCAGCTCCTTCGCCAGTACCTCGTAATATTCCTCATTCTCCGTATATTGAATAATTTCGGCACGTTCCAGCCCTTCCACCAGCACCCGAATCGTTCCATTGGGAAGCTTGAGCATCTGGCGCACTTTGGCTACCGTGCCGACTCTAAAAATATCCTCTTGTGCGGGTTCTTCAATATTCACTTCTGATTGAGAACACAGGAGAATCAAATTATCTTCAACCATCGCTTTTTCCAAAGCCTTGACCGATTTTTCCCGGCCCACATCGAGATGCAGCACCATGCTCGGGTAGACGAGAAGTCCTCTTAAAGGCAGCAAAGGAAAACGACGACCTTTTGTCTTGTTGGGTCCCATCGCTTTCGCACCTCCAGTGATTCTCAGGTTCCGGATTTTACAATCCTTCACGTTGTTATCTTTCATATTTTATCAAATGTTTTATGAAAAAACCAATGAAGGGGTAGTTCATTAGCAAGATCCTGTGTCCGATATCGTCCCGTTATGCGGTCCATCGGCCTGCAACAGGGAAGATTGGGATGGGCGAAAAGTCTCAATTGGTGTGTGCACAGGTAAATCTGGCGTCAATTCTTCTCCAAATACGTGCCGGAATACTTCCGTAACCGACTGCACCGGAATGACTTTCAAGCCTTCAATACTGTCAAAAAGAGACTGCCAGTTGTCCTGAGGAATGATCACCTTTTTAGCTCCTGCCTGAAAAGCAGCCTCAACTTTCGCTAATACGCCGCCAATCGGTTTGACACGACCGTGAATGCTGACCTCTCCGGTCATCGCAATTTCGTGATCTACCGGAATTCCCCGCATTGCGGAAGCAATAGCCGTTGCCATTGCAATACCTGCCGACGGGCCATCTACTGGTGTTCCCCCAGGAAAATTAATATGCAAATCGTAATTTGACGGGGACAACTCAAGCGTACGCAAAACGGTCAATACATTTTCTACAGAGCCTTTGGCCATACTTTTACGCCGCAGCGTGCGGGAGCCGCCGCCAATCTCTTCCTCATCGACCACACCCGTAATATTATAAGTTCCCTTTCCCGCAGGAACCGGAACTGCTGTAACCTCAATCTCCAGCAGCATGCCCATATTCGGGCCATATACGGCCAAACCGTTAACAAATCCGATTTGTGGCAGACCCGGTATTTTCCGGTCAGGACGCGGTTGAATTTGGCTGCTGCCTGCTACCCATTCCACATCCGAGGCGTTTAGACGTTCCCGTTTCTCCGTAAGTGCCAATCCAGCGGCAAGCTGAATCATATTGACGGCCTCCCGGCCATTAGTGGCGTAGCGCTGTACGACTTCAACTGCCTCAGGGCAAGGACCGAAGCCCAACTTGTGGACAGCATCCTCAGCAATACGTGCAATTTCCTGCGGCTGAAGGGCACGGAAATAAATTTCTATGCAGCGGGAACGAATGGCAGGCGGTAGTTCGTGCGGCGAACGGGTCGTCGCACCTACCAAACGGAAATCGGCAGGCAAACCATTTTGGAAAATATCATGGATATAAGCAGGAGTATTCGAATCCTCCGAGTTGTAGTACGCGCTCTCCAGAAATACTTTTCGGTCCTCTAATACTTTCAACAGCTTATTCATCTGTGTGGGATGCAGCTCGCCAATTTCATCAATGAACAACATACCGCCATGCGCCTTCGTTACAGCTCCAGGCTTGGGCTGTGGAATACCCGCCACTCCCATTGCTCCAGCACCTTGATAAATTGGATCATGCACCGAACCAATCAACGGGTCTGCAATACCCCGCTCGTCAAAACGGGCAGTCGTCGCATCAATCTCTGTAAATTTGGCGTCTCCCTTGAACGGAGAGGACAGGTTTTTCTTGGCCTCTTCCAGCACCACACGTGCAGCAGCCGTCTTGCCCACTCCCGGTGGGCCATAAATAATAACATGTTGTGGATTCGCACTGCATAACGCTGCCTTGAGCGCTCGCAATCCGTCCTTCTGACCGACAATATCCTGTAATGTGGCAGGACGAGTGCGTTCAGCCAGCGGTTTGGTTAATGAAATGGAGCGCAGTTTGCGCAGCTTATCCAGTTCCTTGCGAGATTCCCGGTCCACTGCGCTGCGGTTCGTCTTTTGGCTCCGCAAAAGGTTCCAGAAATACAGACCGATGACAATCCCAAAAAACATTTGCACCAACAACAAAATCATAGTAAAGTCCATCGTATTTCCTCCGTTTCTCATCTCAGCATTTTGAAAATGCCGCTAAAATGCCGTCTATGAAAAACAGTATTTCCTTTTCCCTAATAGCTAAACGGCAGTCTTCCAAAAGATCAGAGAGAAAATACAAAAACACCGCGAAGAACAGTTCTGTAGCAGAGCTGCCCTCCACGGCGTTTACATGATGGCAAATAGAATATGATTATGCCTCTTTATGAGAACCGATTTGGCTTATACCTTCTCGGCTGTATGACGTTCCTCGCGACCCGGAATTTTACCCGTCTCTTCATACGCCTTGACGATGATGTCAATTTCTTTTTTCAATTCGTCAACCATGTCAGCCTCGGGAACTTTGCGGATCATTTTTCCATAACGGAACAGAAGTCCTTCCCCGCGCGCTCCGGCAATACCGATATCAGCTTCCTTTGCTTCACCCGGACCGTTCACCGCGCAACCCAGTACCGACACTTTAATCGGCACCTTGAGTTTGGCAATATAGTCTTCGACTTCGTTGGCGATAGAGAACAGATCAATATCCAGACGTCCACAAGTAGGACAGGAAATCAAAGTCGCTGCATTCGTGATCAACCCAAAGGTTTTGAGCAGTTCCCGCGCAACCTTCACTTCTTCCACTGGATCGGCACTCAGCGAAATACGCATAGTCGAACCAATACCTGCTGCCAGCAAAGCCCCCATCCCCGCTGCACTCTTAACGGTTCCGGTAAAAAGCGTACCCGCTTCGGTAATACCCAGGTGTAGCGGATATTTGATGATTTCGGCTGCCTTCGTATAAGCTGCAATCGCCATAGGCACATCAGATGCTTTCAGGGACACGATAATATCGTGAAAATCAAGATCTTCCAGTATACCGATATGGAATAGTGCGCTTTCTACCATCGCTTCCGGCGTAGGATAGCCGTACTTATCCAGCAAATGCTGTTCCAATGACCCGGCATTCACACCGATCCGAATCGGAATCCCCTTTTCTTTACACGCCTTGACGACAGCTTCGACTTTTTCACGACGACCAATGTTGCCGGGATTGATACGAACCTTGTCAATTCCGTTTTCAATAGCCAGTAGAGCCAGCTTATGATTAAAATGAATATCCGCTACGAGCGGAATATGGATCTGTTTTTTAATTTCTTTAATGGCTGCGGCAGCTTCCTCATTGTTTACGGTGACCCGTACAATTTGGCAACCCGCCTCTTCCAAACGGAGGATTTCAGCGACGGTAGCTTCCACATCTGCTGTTTTGGTCGTACACATGCTTTGGATGATGACTTCATTGCTGCCGCCAATCGTCAGATTCCCGACTTTAACGGGACGTGTGTCTTGTCTTAAGAACATGTACTTTTCTCTCCCATTAACGCCAAACCTCCACCCCATAAAACCTCATATGGGTTTAGTGAAGTGGAGATCCGGCTTCTCATGTTTTAGAGATCGCGAAGTATCAATCCTTAGGCGCTCTCTTCTTGTTTTTTATCCTTATTTGTACCACCGAGCTCCGGTGCGATTTTATCTTTTACAACCTGCTCATTGATGACACAAGTCGTGATATCATCACGGGAAGGAACCTCGTACATCACATCCAGCATAATGCCTTCAATGATCGCACGAAGACCACGGGCACCCGTGTTACGCTTGATGGCTTCACGGGCAATGGCTTCCAGAGCATCTTGCTTAAACTCCAAAGTAACATTATCCAGTTCAAGCATCTTCTGATACTGCTTGACTAACGCATTTTTCGGCTCAGACAAAATACGAACCAATGTGTTCTCATCAAGCGGCTCCAGCGTAGAAATAACCGGCAAACGTCCTACAAACTCCGGAATCAGACCGAATTTCAACAGATCCTCAGGCAATACCATAGAAGTATATTCACCCGGCTTCAAATCCTTTTGATCTGTAGTCGCATTGAAGCCAATCACTTTCTTACCGACACGACGTTTGATCATTTGCTCCAGACCGTCAAAGGCTCCACCGCAAATGAACAGAATGTTCGTGGTATCAATTTGAATGAACTCTTGATGCGGATGCTTACGACCACCTTGTGGAGGTACAGAAGCAACCGTGCCTTCCAAAATTTTAAGCAATGCCTGCTGCACACCTTCACCCGATACGTCACGCGTAATGGACGGGTTTTCGGATTTGCGGGCTACTTTATCAATTTCGTCGATGTAGATAATGCCGCGTTCGGCTTTTTCCACATCATAATCGGCAGCTTGAATCAATTTCAGCAAAATGTTTTCAACGTCTTCGCCCACATAACCTGCTTCCGTAAGGGAAGTGGCATCTGCAATGGCAAAAGGAACGTTCAAGATTTTAGCCATGGTTTGCGCAAGCAACGTTTTACCTGAACCTGTAGGTCCGAGCATCAAAATGTTACTTTTTTGCAGTTCCACATCATCAATTTTGTTTTGCGTATTAATACGTTTGTAGTGGTTATATACCGCTACGGACAATGATTTTTTCGCTTGATCCTGACCAATTACATATTGATCCAGAATGTCACGGATTTGCATCGGTTTCGGAATGTCTTTCAGATCTACTTCTTCCTCATGACCCAATTCCTCTTCCACGATTTCTGTGCACAACTCGATGCATTCGTCACATATATATACGCCCGGTCCAGCAACTAGCTTGCGAACCTGATCCTGAGATTTACCGCAGAAGGAACATTTCAGTTGTCCTTTTTCATCATTAAATTTAAACATAGAGCCACCCCTTTACAGATTAATCGGTCTAGACAGCACCTGGTCAATGATACCGTATACTTTTGCCTCTTCCGCTTCCATGAAGAAATCCCGGTCAGTATCACGTTCGATTTTTTCGAGGGGCTGACCCGTACGCTCGACATAGATTTGATTCAGCTTGGCACGCGTTTTGATAATCCAGTCTGCATGGATCAGCATATCGGAGGCTTGCCCCTGAATGCCACCCAACGGCTGATGGATCATGACTTCGCTGTTGGTAAGCGCAAATCTCTTACCTGGCGCACCTGCTGTGAGCAGCAAAGAGCCCATACTTGCAGCCACGCCTACACAGATCGTCGATACGTCTGGCTTAATGAATTGCATTGTATCATATATACCCATGCCCGCAGTTACAGAACCGCCCGGCGAGTTAATGTACAAATTGATATCCTTCTCCGGATCTTCCGCAGAAAGGAATAATAGCTGTGCAATGACGAGATTGGCGACATCGTCATCAATCGGGCCACTCAGGAAAATAATGCGATCCTTAAGCAACCGCGAGTAAATATCGTAAGATCGTTCTCCTCGATTCGTTTGTTCCACAACCATAGGGACGAGACTCATCACGACCAACCTCTTTTCTTTATTGAAATGAACACCAGTATTCATCCACTTCCTTAAGTCCGATTGGAACGAAAGCGGCAAGCATGAAACGGGAACACCTTACAAAATATTTTAACATGTTCAGAGTCTCGTGTCATATTTGCATCCGCTCATATATGCAGTGCGGGCTGTTATACAACGTGCTTAGCCGAGACCTTCTCATATTTAACCATGTTTCGTATGTATGTGCAAATGTACAGCAGTGACTTATGTACAACAAGAAAGCGCAACTCACAGCACTTTCCATAAACGACTAAAATATGGATTGCCTAAGTTAAAAATAAGGCACGTAACTTTCACTACGTGCCTTATCCCTATCTAATTGCTACGTTGCAGCCTGTTCGGCATACTCCATATATTTTATCGAATTACTCGGCAACTTCAGCTGGCGCTTCAACTTCTTTGCTGTTTTCCAACAACAAAGCGATCGTTTTACGCAGTGAAATTTCTTCTTTCAGGTTTGCCAACGAGCCGTTACCTTCCAGAATACTGCGAATTTCTTCAACCGAACGTTTGTAAGCTTCAGCCATGTTTTTCAGCTCTTCATCGATTTCCGCTTCGGAAACTTCGATGTTTTCCGCTTTAGCCACTTGCTCCAGCACAAGGTTGTTGCGTACACGCTTCTCAGCATCCACTTTCATTTGCGCTTCCAGATCTTCCTGGCTTTGGCCGGAGAATCCGAGGAACATTTCAAGATTCATGCCTTGGCTACGCAGACGGTTGTCGAAATCGCGAACCATGTTTTGCACTTCACTTTTGATCATCGCTTCAGGAATGTCGATTGTTGCATTCTCAGCAACCTTCTCCACTACCGCACCCTCACGGGCAGCTTTAGCTTCGTTTTCCTTACGCTCCAGCAGTTGCTTTTTCAAGTCTTCCTTGAATTCAGCCAGTGTATCAAATTCACTTACGTCTTTTGCAAATTCATCATCCAGCTCAGGAAGAACCTTGCGTTTCAGTTCATGAATTTTCACTTTGAACACTGCTTGTTTGCCAGCGAGATCAGCAGAATGGTAGTTCTCAGGGAACGTTACTTCAACGTCCTTGGAATCGCCTGTGTGCAGACCGATCACTTGCTCTTCAAAGCCGGGAATGAACGTATTGGAGCCCAGCTCCAGAGAATACTTCTCAGCTTGTCCGCCTTCGAATGGTACACCATCAACGGAACCGTCGAAGTCGATAATAGCCGTATCGCCGGATTGTGCAGCATCTTCATCAACGACAACCAGTTCGGCATGACGTTGTTGCAAACGCTCCAGCTCTTGAGCCTGTTCTTCGTCAGTCACTTCGAATTTGCTTACAGACACTTCTACGCCTTTGTACTCACCCAAAGTCACTTCAGGTTTAACCGTAACCTTGGCTTTGAATTTGAAGGATTCGCCTTTAGCGAATTGATCAATTTCAACGTCAGGGCTGTCTACCGGGAAAATATCCGTTTTTTCTACAGCTTGGCTGTAGGCTTCTGGTAGCAGGAAGTCAATTGCATCCTGATACAAGCTTTCAATACCGTAACGTTTTTCAAAAATAGGACGTGGTACTTTACCTTTACGGAATCCTGGTACACTTACTTGTTTAGCCACTTTATTAAAAGCTTTGTCGAGTGCAGCGGCTACACGATCCGCGTCAACCTCAACTTCAAGAACCCCAAGGTTCTTCTCTATTTTCTCCCAAGTTGCTTTCATTTTATGCTTTCCCCTCCAACAAAATCTTCACTTAGTTTTCATATGATCAACGCACACAAAATAACCACTATAGTATATCTAACATTACTATCTTTTTCAAGGGCAGCTCCTTGAATGCTTCACAGGTAAACGTTTCCGGCCATTATAGAGTGTTCATTCCCGCCGCTACGAATAGACGCATCGACCGATATACCTGCTCAAAACGGAAGCGCAATGCATCAGTAATGCCATATATAACACGGGTTTCTTCCTCATCCTTGTTCCCACTCAGACTCTCCGATACCGTCTGATGGAGTGCTGCCGCCCAAATATCTGGCATCCCGTCCTCCTCCACCAGCATTGACCTGTAATCTTTTGTACCATACACTGCCATCACAAACTGCGACCATAGCTCCTGCGCAAAATAGAACAGCGTAGGCTCATGTACCTCAGTCTGATCGGCCACCCGCTCCAGAATACGCATAATCGGCTCAGGAAATTCATCCGGCTGCAGCGGAATCGACTCAATCTCGATTTCCGCCTTTTCATCCCCCCGGCTGATTTCAATCGTCCCTTCCATTCCGCGTCGCCGCAGTGTCTGCAAAACACGGAATTGAAGCAGAGGGTGGATTTCCCGTTCCTTAATCCAGTGAAGCAACGCATCGTCGATTTCTGGCAGATCCAGATAAGACAGTTGTTCCAACGCTAAAATCGTCTGTTCCGACAACGGTTCATCCATAGCCATATGTAGCAGCTTGTTGCCGTAGCCTGCATCCTGCTCCTGCTTGAAGCGCGCATGTCGGCGGGCCAGCTCTGCTTCATTGACCTCATCTTCTGCCGTAGCGTCCGTGTCCGCCCCTCTGTCAGCATACTGTGGAAATGCGGCCTCCAGCCATTGTAAAAGGGCCTCCCACTCTTCGTATTGCTTTTGTTCCTGTCCCTGACACTGCATCAAAAAACGCAGCATCGCCATCGCCTCTCCGTAACGCTCATTTTCAAGCATTACAGTAAGTTGAATTTGATAGTAATCCAGTGTCTTAGGAAACAATACAATATTATTTTCTTTTGTCGTCACCTTGGAGTCCTTTATTCAAGGCACCCCCTCTCCTCCGTAAGCTAAAGTATTTGTAGATTATATGAGAAACAGCGGCCGAAGTCCAACCTCTCGTCTTCAACATATTCACCTGTATTCTAACATACCCTTTTATAAGGCAAAAAAAACCATACCTACTCTGAATTTATGCTGCACAAAGACTAAAACAATCAAATAATATGAAAAAATACTTGAATCTTTTTTTCCCATGTGATATATTAATATTCGCTTGAATTTTATGTCCCAGTAGCTCAGCTGGATAGAGCAACGGCCTTCTAAGCCGTCGGTCGGGGGTTCGAATCCCTCCTGGGACGTTATGATGAGAAGCTTCCGTAAGGGAGCTTTTTTGTGTTTTACAACCCCCCACAAAAAATATATTCTATTTTAATTCCAGCATTTTGCATCATTTGATTCCCCACGCTAGAAAGTACAATAGATAGACAAACTAAACCGTTTCGATCTCTATAGCGCTGAATTGAGATCGTGAATACCATCATCTATAATGTCGAATATTTTCTGATTTAATTTTGAATATTTTCTGAGGAGCATGAACTGAACAAAGTGCCTCAGAAATAAAGCAGTAAGCTTACATGTTGGGTACGGCAAGGGAGAAATAATTAATGAAATTAATATCTTGGAATGTTAATGGCTTAAGAGCCTGTGTGACCAATGGATTTTATACTTATCTAAAAGAAACGAATGCTGATATTTTTTGCGTACAGGAAACCAAGCTTCAAGAGGGACAAATCCTGATGGAGAATATGGAGGAATACACACAGTACTGGAATTATGCCGAGAAAAAAGGATATTCCGGCACGGCGATCTTCACCAAAATCAAACCTCTTTCTGTGCATTATGGACTTGAAGAAAATGGAGAGCCTGAAGGCAGAACCATTACTTTGGAATTCGAGAAATTTTATCTGGTTAATGTATATACTCCAAATACCAAACGGGATTTGTCCCGATTGCCGTACAGACTGGAATGGGAGGACCGTTTCCGCAGCTATCTGCAGCAACTGGATGCATTGAAGCCTGTCATTGTTTGTGGTGATCTCAACGTGGCTCATCAGGAAATGGATTTAAAAAATGCAAAAGCCAACTACGGCAATGCCGGATTTACGCCTGAGGAACGGGGGCGAATGTCACAGCTGCTCGAAGCAGGATTTATAGACACCTTCAGATACTTTTATCCTGACAGGACGGATGTTTATTCCTGGTGGTCCTACATGCCGAAGGTGAGAGAACGGAACATCGGCTGGCGGATCGATTACTTCCTCGTCTCGAACAGACTTCGTCCGCTGTTGATAGACGCAAGCATTGATTGTCATATTACGGGCAGCGATCACTGCCCTGTTATATTGGACATGCAAGATATTTCAGCATAGTCCCCCCCTTACACAAAGATTTATGCAGTCTTAAAAACCGTCATGCGCTGTATTGCAGCATGACGGCTTGGATTATCATGATAATCTGTTTAAAACCCGTTATTCGCCATCACTTGCTTGAACCACAGCGCACTTTGCTTGGGTGTCCGTTCCTGCGTTTCGTAATTGATATGTACAATACCGAAACGTTTGCTATAGCCCCAGGCCCATTCAAAGTTATCAAGGAATGACCAGACAAAATAGCCCTTGAGCTGCCCTCCCTCCCCGATGAAGCGATGGCATGCCTTTAAATGCTCCTCAATGTAGCGCTGACGTCCAGTGTCCTCAATCTTCCCATCCATCAGTTCGTCCTTCATCGCTGCTCCGTTTTCCGTAATCAGAATGGGCAAGCCCTTGGTAAAATCCTTCTCAATCCGAGTCAACAGCTTATAAAAGGATTCGGGGTGAATCTCCCATCCCATATCCGTTACCGGTTCCTCGAAGCGAACCTGCTCTACCTGAAGCAACGAAGCGTCTGTAGCCGCTCGGATGACGCTGCGGGCGTAGTAATTGATGCCCAAAAAATCCCCCGGCTGCTGAATCAGCTCCATATCACCAGACTGTACAAAATCCAAGCCATTCAGATGCGCACCATACCATTCCACCATATCCTCTGGATATTTCCCGTTAAACAAAGGATCGGCAAACCAACGATTGATAAAGCCATCCCGGCGGACGGAAGCGGCTACGTCCTCAGGTCGCTCAGAAGCGGCATCCACATGCTCCATGTTCAGTGTAATACCGATCTTACCCGTCAGCCCTTTTTCCTTGTGTAATTTGATGGCTATCCCATGACACAGCAGAGTATGATGGGCGGCAGTAAAGGCTTCCTTCCAGTTCTGATGGCCGGGGGCATGCTCTCCTGTACCATAGCCCAAAATAGAGGCGCAATAGGGTTCATTGATTGTATTCCACCAGCTTATTCGCTGTCCAAAGCGATCCATAATGACAGAGGCATACGTCATAAAATGCTGGATAATCCCTCGATGTGTCCAACCTCCCTCGTCCTCGATCCACTGCGGAAGATCCCAGTGATACAATGTCAGCATCGGAATGAGCCCGGCCGACTCAATCTCATCCAGCAGGCGCTCATAGAAGAGTAATCCCTGTTCGTTAACCACGCCGGGTGCGGGAATAATGCGCGGCCAGGCCACGGAAAAACGGTAATGTAAAAAGCCAAGCTGCTTCATTAATTGCACGTCTTCCTTAAAGCGGTGAAAATGTTCACAAGCTATATCTCCGCTGTCACCGCCTATCACCTTCCCGGGTGCTTGACAGAAAGTATCCCAAATGGAAGGCGTTCTTCCTCCCTCAGCTACACCACCTTCAATTTGATAAGAAGAGGTCGAGGTTCCCCACATAAAAGTGTCTGGAAATAAAAAGGTATTCTCACTCATACTTGGTATCTTCCTTTCAGGATTTAAGACTTCACAGCTCCGGCCATTGCACCACCGACAATAAAGCGCTGTAGGAAAATATACAAAATGACCAGTGGTAGTGTAACAATCAGGATACCGCAAGCAAGCAGCGGCCAGTTGTTCATGTATTGTCCATAGAAGGAGAACAATCCCTTGGTCACTGGCTGATACGCGGGATCAGACAAATAAATGGTAGGACCGATAATGTCGTTCCACGCCCCGATGGCTGTCAAAATAATGCCTGTCGCCAACACCGGCTTCATCAGCGGAACAAGAATCGTAAACAAGTAGCGGGAATATCCGCACCCGTCCATTGCAGCCGCTTCATCCAGCTCACGGGAGACAGACTTGATATATCCCACAAACATCAGGAAGGCAATGCCAGTACCCGTTGTTTTTAGCAAAATAAAACCAAGCTGGGTATTGTAAAGTCCCAGACTATTAATGAGAGCAAATTGCGGAATCAGCGGGTTCGGAAGATACATGGATATCAGGAAAAACACATAAAAGAAGGTGCTGAACTTAACGTATCCCCGCGCCAGTGGAAAAGCTGCAAACACAGATATCACCAACGTTAATAGCGTAGATACGCCCGTATACAAAATACTGTTCCACATATACTGAGAGAAATTTCCTTTTTCCCAAGCGTCCATGAAATTCTCCAAGCGCAGACTCTTGGCTATAGCCACAGGATCCATCAGATACTCACTTTGAGTCTTCATCGATACATTAAAGAGGTAGAAAAGCGGAAATACATATAACGAAAGCATGAGCAGTACGATGATGTAGCTCAGTAATTTGGTTCCTTTGGTACTGCTCATTACATTTCCACCTCTCTTCTGCGCAAGTAATATAGAGCAATCATCGACACCGTAAATACGAACAGGAACTGGATCATAGCTACTGCGGAAGCAAGGCCGTAATCCGACGTCCCGGAGCCGAAGGCTGTTGCATACACATCAAACGCAAGTGTCGTCGTGTTGAATTTACCACCTGTCAGCACATAAATAATGTCAAAGGTTTGCAATGCTCCAATAATGGACAGCAGCATATTGACTGTAAAAGACGGCGCAATCATCGGAAAGGTAATGTTTTTGAACGCTTTCCACCCAGAAGCGCCATCCATATACCCTGCTTCATATAAATCATTGGGAATGGATTGGAGTCCGGCTAAGAAAATAGTCATCGAGTAACCCATGTACATCCAAATTTGCACAAAAATAATCAGTTCAAATGCAATATCATAGTCCCCGAAAAAGTTGGAGCTGGTTCCAAAAAAGTTCATCATGGCTTGCGCAGGACCGCCAAGCGGATTGGCAATCAGCTGCCAGATCAGTCCGGATACCGTTACCCCAAGCACAACGGGCAGGAAAAATATAGCGCGGTAAAACACATCACCCTTGAGCTTTTTATTAATAATGACGGCCATGAACAGCCCTACTGCATTTTGAATCACAACCACAGCTACGGCGAAATATAGGGAACGACCCATAGATGCGATTCGATCTCCAGAATCGGAAGAGGTAAAAAAGGTCATATAATTCTCGAATCCAACAAAATTCCACGTTTGTCCCGGAACCCCTGTAGCATCTGTAAAGGAAAACAGTACAGTTACCATGGAGGGACCAAAGCCAAGAAGCAAATAGAGCAGCACCGGAATACTCAGCAAAAGATACGGCATTAACCGGGCCGCACCCTTTCCGAAGGGATACATGGGCCTCACACCTTTTTACATTATTATGGGGCTTTACACTTGCCTGTCTGGGCTCATGTAAAGCCTGTTGATTTATTTAGGAGCTGCTGCATCCCAGTCTGCCTGAGATTTTTGGGCAAGTTCCAAAGGCGTCTTTAGCGGACCGGCAGGCGTCAGAAATTCAGCATGTACGCTGGCATCCTTAATGTACTGTCCAACATTCTTACGATTGATAAACAGCTGATCCCAAGAGAGCTTGAAGTTTTCCAGTGAAGGCTGGATTTCATTAACGAATTCACTACTTATCTTCACATCAGGCTGTGTTGGCAAAAATCCGGCGGCGTTCACAAAATCCGTATAGTTCTGTTTTTCGGAAAGCATTTCAAGCCATTTGATCGCATAATCCTTGTTTGGCGACTTTTCCAATACCATCCATGTCATATCATACTTGCCTGCAAGGTTTTTATTTTTGGCGGGATCATTGCTGCCTGGAATCGGGAAATAACCAAATTTCATCTCTGGATTGGCTGTCTGGATCGTCGTTGCATCCCACGTGCCATCCGCAATCATAGCTACACGCCCTGTAGCAAACAAGCTTGGCAGGGTTCCATAGTCAATCCCCATAAATCCACCAATGGCGTTGTTCATCAAAATTTGTGTTTTTTCCAGCACCTCAAGCTGGACGGGGTCTGTCAGCTTTGTCTTACCTGTCCACAGCCCTTTAATATATTCCAGCTGATCATCATGGATAGAGGCTTGAAGCCCCTGGACAGCAAGGTTAATAGGCCATACATCCTTACCGCCGAAACCAATCGGTTCTACGCCGTTATCCTTGAGTACCTTCATCACATGTACCAGCTCATCCCAAGTTGTGGGCACAGCAAGATTATATTTTTCAAAAATCTCTTTGTTGTAGAACAGACCTGTCAGTGCCACCTTACCCATATTTACACCGTACACCTTGTCCTTATAGGTCATGGCATTTTTGACATCTGTAGGATTATAGTTTTTGATAAAAGCTTGATCCGACAGATCGGCTATTAGTCCTCCGTCAATCCATTGCTTCCACATCGGATCTGCTGCTCCCTTGGACCATTCCTGCGGAGCGCCTACGAAGCTGAATTTCAAAGGAATAATGTCTGCATCACCGGATGAACCAGCATTCATACGCGTTTGCATCAATTGATCATACGTCGAGTCAGCAGGAACTGTCGTATACTCCACCTGAACATCTGGATACTTCTCTTCAAATTTTTTGTTAAATTCCTTTATATAGTTATTAATATTTTCCTGCTGCCAATGAATAATCTTTAACGTGACCTTTTTATTCCCCTCCTGTGCAGTTCCGCTACCTTTACCGCAAGCGGCCAATACCAAGATTAAAGCGGTTACAAGAAGTAAAAATAAACTCTTTTTTAGCATTGCAGAATCCCCCCATATCATTTTAGAATACGTTACGAAAGCAGTTTCGTTATTTACATTTACCATTATGTAACGAATGATCTGTTTTTGTAAATAGAGATTTGTGAAATATCAAAAAAAACATGAACCACCGCTAAATTAAACTTATTTTCCCATAATATATTAAAACATATCCTAAAAGCACTGTTGACTCTCCTCTATAAGGTAGCATAGAATACGAGTAATCATTAGATTTAGAATACAAGGTCAATTCAACTAAACCAGTTTAGTTTTGGAGGATTTCATGAATATAAAAACAATAGCAAATATGGCAGGCGTTTCTGTAGCAACGGTTTCGAAAATTATAAATAATTACACGGATATCAGTGAGGAAACCCGGCAGCGGGTGCTTAAAATTATGGAGGAAACAGGCTACAGACCCTCCTCCTCGGCTAAAACGCTTGCTACCAAAAAATCAAATGTGGTAGGCGTTATATTCGCTGGCAAGCTGAATGTCGATTTTAGCCATCCTTTTTTTGTAGATATCATTAATGTCTTCAAAAAACAGATTGGCTTGCTCGGTTACGACCTGCTGTTTTTTTCGAATGAAAAATTTCTGGACAATGGAGAGGACTATTTGGCTCGTTCAAAATATTTTTCAGTGGACGGGTGCATTATTATTGCCGGAGATGAAGTGGAGAAGAGCGTTTTTGATCTCGATGCCAGCCCCATTCCCTGCATCGGTGTCGATATTGAACTAACCGGAGCCAGTTCCTGCTATATTATGTCCGATAATCAAAAGATCTCAATGAAGGTTGTTGAGCATTTTTACATGAATGGCTACCGCGATATGGGTTTTATAGGCATCGAACGCCCCTCCCTGGTGATTAAGGAGAGAGAAGAAGCCTTTATTGCTTCACTAAAACGGTTTAGTCTTGATGTCAGACCCGAATGGATCGTGTATGCTAAGGACTACGCGGCGGAAGATGGATACCAGATTGCGAAGGCGTGGATACAGCAAGGAAATTTGCCAAGGGCTATTTTTGCGGCTACCGACCTGCTTGCCTTTGGTGCCATCCGTGCTTTCAAGGAAAGCGGCTTGAGGGTACCCGAGGATATTGCTGTGGTGGGATGTGATGATATAGAAGCCTGTCGCTACACCGATCCTCCACTGACCACTGTAAAACAAGATAAACAAAAAATAGGCCGACTAGCTGCTATGGTGCTATTTGACCTGATGAATAAACAAATGGAAACGAAATGTATTAAAGTAGAACCGGAGCTAGTCATTCGCAGTTCCTGCGGAGCGATGCAAAATTGGAACCATACGATGGTTCAGGGCTAGCATATCCATGCGTATCTCAAAGAGTGCGTCAGCTTTCTATAACTCTTTAGCAAAAAAGGGAGTCACCATCGTGTTACATGCCTGTGCCCCGTAAGATGGACACTTTGAGAGAAAGTATCCATCTTACGGGGCATTTAAGTTTTATTTAGAGTAAACAACAGTGGTGGAGCGGATAAAATATAACGCCCTATTCAACTGTCTTACATGTAACCGAAAAAGACATTGCGTTGCTCCAGAAGAGACCCTTCATTTAAGCTGTTACTTGTAGGCCATCGTCGCGTTCACGGCCTTTTTCCAGCCCTCATACAAGCTGCTGCGCGTTTCTTCATCCATAGCGGGGGCAAAAGATCGCTCCACCCTCACACGCTTGCGCAGTTCATCCATGCTCTTCCAATATCCAATCGCCAAGCCTGCCAGACATGCGGCTCCCAGTGCCGTCGTCTCATGGATCACAGGCCGCTCTACTGTGGCATCCAGAATATCGCTCTGGAATTGCATCAGAAAATTGTTCAGCACGGCTCCCCCATCCACTCGCAACGTCTTCACGGCAATGCCGGAGTCAATTTCCATCGCGGCAAGCACGTCTTTCGTCTGGTAAGCAAGTGCCTCCAGTGTTGCACGAATAAAATGTTCTTTCGTGGTACCCCGTGTCAGGCCAAACATCGCTCCACGCACCTCACTATCCCAGTACGGACTGCCCAGTCCGACAAAAGCAGGTACCAGATACACCCCTTCCGAAGAGGACACGCGGGCTGCATAGGCTTCGCTGTCTTTGGCTTCACGGAACATGCGCAGACCGTCACGAAGCCACTGGATCGCCGAGCCCGCTACAAAGACACTCCCCTCCAGCGCATATTGCACCTTGCCTTCCTCCAGCCCCCAAGCGATGGTTGTAATGAGTCCGTGCTTGGATTCCACGGGTTGATCGCCCGTGTTCATCAGCATGAAGCAACCTGTGCCGTAAGTACTTTTGATCATCCCTTTTTCGTAACAAGCCTGACCAAATAGAGCCGCCTGCTGGTCACCTGCTGCGCCAGCAATCGGTATATTTTGACCAAAGAAATGATAATCCACGGTGTGCGCGTATACCTCGGAAGAAGGCCGTACCTCAGGCAGCATGTTTTTTGGCACACCTAGAATGTCCAATAGCTCTTCGTCCCACTTTAGCTCATAAATATTATACATCAGCGTTCTGGCTGCGTTGGAATAGTCGGTCACATGCGCCTTGCCGCCGGACAGCTTCCAGATTAGCCACGAATCAATCGTACCGAACAGCAAGTCGCCTCGTTCCGCCTTTTCGCGCGCACCTTCTACATGGTCCAGTATCCACTTCACTTTTGTGCCAGAGAAATACGGGTCAATCAACAGCCCTGTTTTACTGTGGAATAGCTCTTCATGCCCTTGCTGCTTCAGTTCTTCGCAGATTTCCGAGGTTTGGCGTGACTGCCATACAAGTACGTTATACACAGGTAGTCCTGTATTTTTGTCCCACACCGCTACCGACTCACGCTGATTGGTAATGCCGATGGCGGCAATCTGCTTCGCTTTTACACCGGATTCGGATAGACAGGATGCAATGACCCCCAGAATGGAGCTCCAGATTTCATTCGCATTCTGTTCCACCCAGCCGGGATGAGGAAAGTATTGCGGAAACTCCCGCTGAGCCGAGTACACCACATCCCCTTTACTGTTGAACAAAATCGCTCTTGAGCTGGTTGTTCCCTGATCCAGTGACAAAATATATTTTTCCATCGTTAATCTCCCCCCTGTAATGAAACCATTTTATGCTGTCATTTTATGAGCTTTATCACTTTTATAAGTACGGCTGAAACGAAAGGTAACCATAAGCACTACTACAATCATACCCAGCACAATCCAAAAGCTGGAGTCATATTCCCTTTAAATACGATCTGGTAAAACAACCCTCGAAAGCGCCCCCAAACAATGACCCTACAATCGGCAGCAACCAATGCACAAGACGCGGCCCCAAATCTCTAGCCGGATTAATAGCATAACCTGTCGTCCCGCCCAAGGACAAGCCGATGCTGACAACCAGAAAACCCACAATGACTTTTAGCCGCCCGCCTTGCCGAAGCCCTTGGAATCCAGTCATAGCCCACAACAATAACATCAAAAGAGCTTGAATAAGACGATATTTACAGTAAAAAAAGAAGTGTCCTCCCAACCTGTAGTGGCTGAGGGACACTCCTTTATGAGTTGACTGTTTGTCCTTTTTCTTCTATGTCTATGGCTGCTCCGGCACTGGCACCGGCAAGCATTCCCTTTTTCTTGTTGGGGTACAGGGAATCCATATAGGTACGGGTCTCAGCAACTACAATTCCCGACAAGCCAAGCAGTGCAATCAAGTTCGGGAAGGCCATCATGGCGTTAAAGATATCTGCCAGCAGCCAAATGGCTTCCAGCTTGATGAACGCGCCTCCTGCTACCAGAGCGATGAATAGATAGCGATACGGTTTAATCCACTTGACCCCAAGCAAATATTCAACGCAGCGCTCCCCGTAGTAGTTCCAGCCAAGTATCGTTGTGAACGCAAATAAAATAAGGCTAATCGTCACGAGCTCTGCCCCAGCCGGAAAGGCACTGGAAAACGCATGCTGGGTCATCAGACCTCCATCATCATTTCCACTCCATATTCCTGTAACTAGCAACGTAAACCCTGTCAGATTACAAATAATCATCGTATCGATAAATACGCCTGTCATGGATATTAGCCCTTGCTCCGCAGGCCATTTGGTTTTGGCAGCTGCGGCTGCAATTGGTGCACTGCCCAGTCCGGCCTCATTGGCAAAAATACCTCTGGCTACCCCGCTTCGCATCGCCAGCATAATCGTGGCTCCGGCAAAACCACCAGTCGCGGATGTGGTCGAGAAAGCCCCTTGCAATACTAAAGCGATCGCATGAGGCAGCTCTCCTGCAAACTTAATGAGAACGATTAAACAAACTACGATATAGAGCCCCGACATGAATGGAACGATCTTTGTGGATACCTTGGCAATACTTTTGAGTCCTCCAATCGTTACAACAGCCGTTAACACGGAAATAACGATTGCTGTAACTACTGTTGGTATTCCAAAGCTACTTTCCGTAGAAGAAACGATAGCCTTTACTTGCGGAAAAGTACCGATTCCAAATAGCGCTACAAGAATACCAGAAAAGGCAAACAACATCGCCAGCGGCTTGAAACGGCGGCCAAGCCCTTTTTCAATATAATACATGGGTCCACCCGAAAATTGTCCGTTCCGGTCTTTAACACGGTATTTAACGGATAATAATCCTTCCGCGTATTTGGTTGCCATTCCGAAAAAAGCTGCAACCAACATCCAAAATAATGAGCCGGGTCCACCCAGTTTGATCGCAGTCGCAACGCCAACGATACTTCCTGTACCTACAGTAGCTGCGAGTGCTGTACTCAATGCTCCAAAGCTACTGACATCCCCGCTGCCTTCATCCGGCGCTTTACCAATTAGCTTGAGCGCCAGGGGCAATCGAACAACCTGAAGTAGCTTCAGACGGATCGTTAGCCACAACCCAGTGCCCATGACGAGAATTAGAAGCGGCGCTCCCCACATCCAGCTGTCAATCATTTCTAGCACATGTACCAAATTCATTTCAACCCGCTCCTCTAGCATATTAAAAAACAAAAAAGAGTCAAATCCGCTGATTCGACTCCTGGAGAGGTTAAAGGCACGAAAAAATACAACCATCTTGTGCAGGATTCAGCCACTAACAGCTCATAAAAAAGCCTAGGGCATCCCCTGTCACAGGTTATTCGCGTCTCTGTCCTTTTGCCTGAGAGTTTAAGCAGATGATATCTGCGGTGCACCTTCGGCGCCCAATTAAGGGTCTCTCCAGAGTTCTGTCCGTTTACGGTCCCGCTTGTTGCTGTAATCAGCCCAAGCACCTGAGAGTTTTGCCCCTTCGGTCGGAACTTACGTTCCATCTCCCGCAAACATCAACCAGACATATGAAATTGTTTTTATTATACAGAAAACTTTCAGCTTTTTACAAGTGAAAAATTTGTGAAGGTGTTTCGTTTTTTTAGGACGAGCCTATAAAATAAGGGCGGACTTGGCCGAATTCATCCTCATGATGTTCTCAGCCGCACCCACCCCCAGACCATATTGGGTTATATTCAGTTAACTTGGATTACAGTTCTTCTCCGTTAGTGACAATTACATTTTTGTACCAGTCAAAAGAGTCCTTCTTGGAGCGCTTCAGTGTTCCGTTACCGTCATCGTCCATATCAACATAAATAAATCCGTAACGCTTGGACATTTCGGAAGTAGACATACTCACAAGGTCGATAGGCCCCCAACTGGTGTAACCAATCAAATCCACACCGTCCGTAATCGCTTCCTTCATTTGGGCAATATGCTGGCGCAAATAATCAATGCGATACGTGTCGTGAATGGAGCCGTCTTCTTCCACCTTGTCATATGCACCCAAGCCGTTTTCCACGATGAACAGCGGCTTTTGATAGCGGTCATATAATGTGTTCAGCGTAACACGCAGGCCGATCGGATCAATCTGCCAGCCCCAGTCAGAGGATTGCAAATACGGATTTTTCACGCCTCCAATCAGGTTCCCCGCTGCCTTCTCACCTTCCGGACCTGCCGAGACAGTCAAGGTCATGTAATAGCTGAATGAGATGTAATCGACCGTGTTGTTTTTCAGAATCTCGGCATCGCCGGGTTCTGTGTGCAAAACAATATTATTTTCTTCAAAATAACGGTTCATATAATTTGAATATTCCCCACGGGCATGTACATCCGTAAAGAACAGATTCATCTGGTTTTCATGCTGACTTTTCAGCACATCCTCCGGGTTACACGTATGTGCATAGCTTTCCATACGAGCCAGCATACAGCCGATTTGAGAGCCAGGAATAATCTCATGTCCTCGTTTTGTCGCCAATGCGCTCGCCACAAACTGGTGATGCAGGGCTTGATAGATGGCTTGTTGCTTGTTATCTACACGGTCAATGACCACACCACCACCTGTGAACGGACTCATCGTCATCACATTGATCTCATTAAAAGTCAGCCAGTACTTCACTTTATCCTTATAACGTGTAAACACCGTTTCGGCATAATTGACGTAGTGTTGTACCACTTCACGACCAAGCCAGCCATTATATTTCTGTGTCAGACCTAGCGGTGTTTCGTAATGGGACAATGTCACCAGTGGCTCTATCCCATACTTACGCAGCTCGTCAAATACATTATCGTAAAATTGCAGTCCTGCTTCATTCGGCTCCGCATCATCACCATTTTGGAAAATCCGCGACCAGTTAATGGACATGCGGAATACCTTAAAGCCCATTTCCGCAAATAATGCGATATCTTCTTTGTAATGATGAAAAAAGTCCACACCTTCGCGCTTTGGAAAACGGGCATTTACCTTGCCAGCCAAAATGTCTTCAAGTCGCTCGGACGAAATCTCTATAGCATGATCGTTTGTGCGCTCTGCTTTGGGTACATAGGCAATTACGTCCGCACTGGACAATCCTTTTCCATCTACGTCAAAGGCGCCTTCCAATTGGTTGGCTGCGGTTGCCCCGCCCCACAGAAAGTTTTTCGGAAATCCTTTTAATATCTTAGTCATGGGATGAGAGCCTCTTTTCTTTTTTTAGTTATTTTTGTCCATCTTCAAAATAAATGTCATTTTGATAACGCAGCTCATTGCTGATCTTCTGAACCTCAATGCTCAATGACTTCAATTCTTCGTAGCGGTCCTTGTCCTTTTCGGCAATGATCCGATAAAACTCCTGAGCCTCGTAAAACATGAAATGATGCGTTTCCAGAGCACTTACAGTATCTGTTTCCTGAGTACGAACATCCAGAACTGTTACGTCCGTGATACCAGAGACACCACTGGAGATCATAGTGGCCTGGTCCCCGTAAATTTCAACACGGTTGGTGGTTACAGCATTTTTGGCCAGTTGGATCACCAGTGTAAAATCGGGATACGACAGTAGGATCGGGCCGCCCAAATCCACGCCATTCTCATGCTTTTTGGCACAGTACAGGCCTGATGTCGGGGCTCCGAGCAAATCAATGGCAAAATACAGCGAATACACACCCAAATCCATTAATGCACCCCCGCCATAAGACAGAGAAAAGATATTAGGAGTATCTCCTGACAGCAACTGATCATACCGGGAGGAAAATTGCATGGAGTACAAGGTGCCACCCTGGATATTGCCCACGCGCTTCAAGTTGTCCTTAAGGCACAAAAAATTAGGCTCATGGATATGACGAACCGCTTCCAGCAGGTAGCAGCCATTTCGGTTAGCCAACTCGTAAGCCTCCTGCAATTCCTGCTCTGTCAGGCTAATCGGTTTTTCGACAATCGCATGTTTGCCATGCTCCAAAAATAGACGCGCTTGCGCCATGTGCAAGGAATTGGGGGTAGCAATATAAATGGCATCCATATCGGATTGAGCCATTTCTTCCAAACTGTCATACAGCGTAATGTTTTCAAGCTGGCACTCGGCGGCAAAAGCTGCGCCTTTGTCCTTATTTCGAACAAAGAGTGCTGTAATTTCCCAGCCGCCAGCTTCTTTCACGGCTTTAACCCATTCTGTGCTGATCCACCCTGTTCCAATTATTCCAAGCTTCATATTAGCGTAACTCCTTTCTTGATAACGAACCTATCGCCGGAAATCAACGATGGACGGGGAAGGCTGCTTAAAGCCGTTTTCCAATATTTCGATTGTCAGCAAAATGTCCTCGTCCTTAACCAGCTTGGGTGCTCCGTGGACAATGGACTCGTACAACGAGTCATACAATTGCCCATAATCTCCTACTGGCGTAGCAAGTGTTTCCTCGATAGCTTCACTACTGCCGGGCGGCACGTATTTAAGTTTGCCATAGGAAGCGGGATTATCCAGTCCGAAACCTTTCATATCCGGGGTCTTGCCGGCTTTCAGCCAGGTTTCCTGCTGATCATCTCCCCATTTGACGAAGCTGCCCTTCGTGCCGTGAATAGTAAACTGCGGGTAAGGCAGGCACACCACCAGAGAAGTTTTTACAATCACTTTTTTGTCCGGGTAATATAATATAGTTTCATTGTAATCATCAGCGCCATGAGGAGTATATCGCAAGTATTGCCAGAATAATACCACAACATGAGGAACGTTTTTTTGAAATGCATCGACAGATGCTATAAACTAGACGTAATGCCCTCATAAGCATCCTAAACGTTGTAACGCGTATCATGTCAAATATTTTTCATATGTGAGGAGAAGCAGCATGTCGAATCTTGATCAAATTGCCAAACTGGCGGGCTTTTCCAAAGCTACGGTATCCAGAGTGTTAAACAAGTCCCCCCATGTGAGCCAGGAGACGAGAAGCAAGATTTTGAAAATCATGCAGGAGCTGGATTACGTTCCCAATCGGAACGCCGTTTCCTTATCCAAGGGTCAGACCCTTCAAATTGGCATCATCACTTCAACCATTAATGAAATTGTTCTCGCATTTCTGAACAGCTTTGTAGAGGTAGCGGCCCAGTACGAATTTCAAACGATTATTTATACTTCGGAAGAAGATAAGAAGAAAGAGCTTCAGGCCTTCGAAGATCTAAAAAGAAAAAGAGTTGATGCGCTGGTCATCATTTCCTGTGTAAATGATACCGATTTGTTAAGCACTTATTGCAAGTATGGCCCGATTGTGTCGTGGCAACGAATGGATCATACCGATATTCGCTCCGTCGCCATGGACCAGTACGAAGGGTACATGCTGGCGCTAAAACACTTGATACAAAAAGGCTATACTCGTATAGCCAATGCCTTTGGCCGCCCAAGCAGCATCAACACCCACAGCAGACAACGATCCTATGCGTATATCATGGAGCAGCATAATCTTCCTGTATTGCAGCATTGGAATCAATCTTCCATCTATAACATCCGTGATGGCGAACAGGTGGTGCGTGATTTGTTACAATATCGGGACGAATTCCCACAGGCTATTCTGTGCTCCAACGATTATGTGGCGGTTGGTATTTTCTGCGAAGCCCGCAGACAACTGCTGAGCGTGCCGGAAGATCTGGCGATCGTCGGGTTTGATAACACGGAGCTCTCGCATACGATGGGGATTACAACCGTTCAGAATCCAATTGAGGCTCAGGCACAAAATGCCTTTTACATGCTTTCCCCTCAGCTCCTAGGTCGCCAAATGGAACTGCACCACCTGCAATACAGCCTCATTGAACGCACAACTACATAGCGTAACGCTTACCTGGGGCTAGGCGAAATGACCTGTGTTTGTAATGTTTTTTGTCGAATAAGAATAAAATATGTTGAAATCGCTTTATATTGTGCTACAATAGCACTATATAAAGGATTGTGACCGGTAATGCGGGCAATGCCTGAGTTCAATTGAGTGCTATTGCTAACAATAGTGTTGAATTGTGCTTAGGCATTTTTTATTGCTAAAGGATGGGAGGAGGAACTTCAATGATTATTGAGAAAGTACTCAATAACAACGTCCTGTTGACTAAAAACGACAAAGGCAAAGAGGTCATCGTGATGGGAAGAGGCATTTCCTTCAAAAAGGTGGCTGGAGACCAAGTCGATGATGATAAAATAGATAAGATTTTCATGTTAAATGAAAACGAGTTCACGGCCAAGCTTACCGAGCTGCTAAACGATATTCCCGTATCTCATCTGGAGGTCGTGAATGAAATCGTAACCCATGCAATGGAAGTGCTCGATACGGAATTAAGCGATAATATTTATTTAACGCTGACCGATCATATTCATTTTGCGATACAGCGTCAAGAAAAAGGGCTCGCGCTCCAAAACGCGATGCTGTATGAGATTAAGCGCTTTTACAAGAAAGAATATGAGGTTGGGCTGGAAGCTTTGCGAAAAATTGAAAATACGCTTGGAGTGAAACTGGGCGAAGACGAAGCGGGCTTTATCGCATTGCATATGGTGAATGCTCGGATCGACGGTAACGAAATGAAGTCTACGCTGAAAATGACCGAGATTGTTCAACATATATTGAATATTATTACGTATCATTACGGTATTGTGCTGGATGAGTCCTCTTTTAGCTATTCGAGATTTTTGACGCATTTGCAATATTTTGCGATGCGGGTGATTCGTAAAGAGGTCATTCACAGTGGAGAAGAATTTTTGTACAACCAGGTAAAACAGACGTATACCGAAGCTTTCGCTTGTGCGCAAAAGATCAATGAATATCTGGAAAAAACATACGATCAATATTTAAGCAAGGACGAATATGTATATCTGACCATTCATATTCATCGAGTGACCGAGCGGAATAACATTGCCAAGTAACAAGTCGAATCATAAATCTGGCTAAAAACTTCATACCCTCATCGTTCATGGATTGTGACTGGTAAGGCAGGCAAAACCTAAACTGATGGTGAAATCGGCGTTTCCTCTATGGAGAGGGTGCGTTGTTTTTACCACGAGTTTAGGTTTTTCTTGTTTACAAGGTTAAAAAGATGCACGCCGGCGCATCTTAGCAACATGAAGTAAACAGAAAGTCCTATCCATAACAAGAATAACCCATAAGGAGTTCTGAACATGAGCGATAAAGAGCTATCCAGAAAAATAGTGACCCTCGTTGGCGGCGAAGAGAATGTCAATTCGGTATTCCATTGCGCTACACGCTTGAGATTTAAATTAAATGATCGTACCAAAGCAGACAAAGCTGCATTGGAGGCAACGCCCGGTGTCATTACGGTGGTTGAAAGCAGCGGCCAGTTTCAAGTTGTCATCGGCAACAATGTAGGTCAAGTATTTGAGCATATGATGGCAGAAACGAATTTGCAGGATGCCGAAAATGAAGGCGAGAAAAAGGAAGAGTCTTCCGAAAAAACGAACTTTCTTGGTAAAGCCGTCGATATCATTTCCAGCATTTTTTCGCCTCTCTTGGGCGCTCTTGCCGGAGCCGGTTTGCTCAAAGGGATTCTGGCATTAATTTTGTCACTCCATTGGATTAATGATAAAAGCGGTACGTATCTGATCCTAAGCGCTGCTTCGGACAGCGTATTTTATTTCCTGCCCGTATTTCTGGCTGTTACATCGTCCCGTAGATTTAAGACAAACACCTTTGTATCGGTCGCAATCGCCGGAGCTCTGGTCTATCCGGCGGTTATAGCGGCGGTGAGCAACCCGGAAAGATTGGCATTTCTGGGTATTCCGATCATTCTGATTAATTACAGTTCCAGTGTTATTCCAATTATTCTCGCAGTCTGGGTTCAGTCCTACGTGGAACGCTGGTTCAATTCCTTTATCCATCAATCGGTGAAAAATATTATCGTTCCGATGCTGGTTTTGCTGGTCGTTATTCCGTTGACATTCCTGGCCTTTGGTCCAATAGGTAACATGATCAGCCAAGGCTTGGCGAACGGCTTTACCTGGATATACAATTTAAGCCCGCTGGTCGCTGGTGCTATTGCCGGGGCGTTCTGGCAAGTGTTTGTTATTTTCGGCGTGCATTGGGGCTTCGTTCCGGTCATACTGTCGAATATTGCAACATTGGGTTATGACACGATGCTTCCGATGCTTACAGCAGCCGTACTTTCTCAGGCTGGTGCAACATTCGGCGTATTCCTGAAATCCCGAAATACTCAAATGAAGGCTTTGGCAGGTTCCTCTACGCTGGCGGCTGTTTTCGGGATTACAGAACCAACGATTTATGGAATAACTTTGAAATTGAAAAAGCCATTTATTTATGCTTGTATTTCCGGTGGTATTGGCGGGGCTATTATCGCTTCCGGCGGAGCGACTGCAAAATCCTTCTCACTGCCTAGTTTGCTGGCGTTGCCGACCTACTTCGGAGCAGGATTTTTGTGGGTTATCATCGGCTTAGTCGTTGCCTTTGTACTTGCAATGGTGCTAGTTATGGTATTGGGCTTTGATGATCCAAAAGAAGAAGCTGTCCAAGCAGCACCAACAGCTGAGAAGAAAGAAACTGTGATCGAGAAGGAAATTCTCGTAAGTCCACTGCAAGGTAAAGTGTTGCCACTCGAAGAATCTTCTGATGTCGCATTTGCCTCAGGGGCTATGGGTAAAGGAATTCTAATTGAACCTACAGAGGGCATACTGACTTCACCTGTAAACGGAACAATTACGACGGTATTTCCGACCGGACATGCTATCGGTATTACTTCCAATGACGGAGCAGAAATTTTGATCCACGTTGGCGTGAATACAGTGAAGCTGAAGGGACAATTTTTTGACAAGCGCGTAAAAGAAGGCGACATCGTTACTCAAGGACAACTGCTGCTCGAATTTGACATTGAGCAAATTAAAGCAGCAGGTTACCCGACGACTACGCCGATCATTGTGACGAATTCTGCTAAGTACCTGGATGTTCTGAAAACAGCAGAATCTGAAGTGAAACGTGAAGACTACTTGATGACAGTCGTTATCTAATCATGAATGAACACAGTAACATTGTCTTCACGTATAAAAGAAGCTTCCCTTGCGGGGAGCTTCTTTTGCGTTTCCTCCCACTACAGCTTATGTTTGCCCTCAGTCAAGTACTTTACAAATATATCCTTTTCATATTTATGTCATGATTCGTAGAAAAAAAGTAAATATGAGACAAGTATTACAGCGAAAAACGGAAAAATTGTTTATGGTGTGTATAAGACTGTTAAATAAAGGAGGATTTCTGTGAAAAAAGGATATATTATCGGTTTAAGCGTGATCGTGCTGCTCGTCATTGCTATCGCTATTTCGGCTGTGTTCAAGTTTCAGGATCTGGAGCAGGTTGTTCAGCAAAAAGACAAAGAGATTCAAGTGAGTAAAAGCAATTATCCCGAAATATACGATCATTTGAATGCAGTTACAGTTGATGGTTTTAAAAACCTGATCCAGCAGGATCAAAGTGTGTTTGTCTATGTTGGCAGACCGAGCTGCGGTGACTGCAACCGATTTGAGCCTAACTTTAATAAGATGATCGAGCAGTATGATCTGGGCTCCAAAATCACTTTTTTAAATGTTCACAAAATTCATAAGGACAAGCCTCAGTGGAATAAATTCAAAGAGGAATACAACATAAAGTATACCCCCACCATTGCGGAATTCAGACATGGCAAGCTGGTAGATAAAGTAGAATGGACACCTGAAGGGGACCTCAGTACGGATGTGGTAAAAGAATGGCTGATTTCCAAGAAACTGATTTTATAAGCATCGTCCTTTACCGTGTCTTACGGACAAGCTTCGATGCAGAAAAAGGTATTCACGCGTTCACCGCATGGATACCTTTTTGGAGAATTTTCAGATGATTTAAGGTTTTGAAGAAAAACAGTTCCTAACTCGCCTTCACTACCTTATGATAGCATCGTCTGTACCGGCTGGGTCCTATTATTATAGATTTACTTCATACGATATCTAGTGTTAAATGGAGTCGGGAAATTCGTATCTAATAATATCGGTTTCTGACACAATATGCCCCATTTGAGATTCGATGAACTCCAAATCCCCCTCGACAGCACCTATATAATGCTTCGTACCCGACTCTACGACGATAACCTCACCGGGGTTGACCGTTTGCGTAATTCCATCGATACAGACGCTTCCCACCCCTGACACAATAGTCCAAACCTCTTTACGGAACAGATGCTCATGATAACTGATAAATCTTCCAGCAGAGATGACTACCCGTTTGGTGACTGTCTGTAAGCCGCTGGTCGCTTGTTGGTGGGACAACACCGTTTGTTTCCCCCAAAAACGCTCCTCAAAGCGAGGGCCAATCTCAATTTCTGTCACCATATCCTTAATCCCGGTGGACGACTGTCGATCGGTCACCAGCACACCATCCGGTCCGGCAACGACGATGATGTCCGGGACATTCCATATGCTAACTGGAATCTCCAGTTCATTGATAATATGCGAATCATGAGAAGCTTCCGAAATATAGCCCGGGCCGCTCAGCTCCGAGCTCATTTCCCGCACCAGCGAATCCCACGTTCCTAAATCCCTCCACTCCCCATGATATGGAAGCACCGAAAGCTGACGGGTCTGCTCCACCACCGCAATATCGAAGCTGTTTTTGGGCAATTCTGCATAATTTGTCGAAAGAGATTCATAGTTCGATGATAGACCCTTTTGCTCCAGCGTGTCCAGTAAAAAACCAAGCCTGAAAGCAAACACACCGCAATTCCATAGTGCCCCCTCCCGGATCAGCGCCTCCGAACGGATCAGATCCGGCTTTTCCACAAATGAGCTAACCCTGAGATACGGCTGATTGGGGGAGGGAGATGACGAAGGAACAATATAGCCATATTTGTCAGAAGGCTCCGTTGGAACAGCTCCCATGAGTGCGATGTCACTCCCGGATTGCTCCAATATAGATGGGAGCCTGCGTAAATGCTCGAAAAACTCATCCCCCGCATATCCGTCCACCGGCATGACCCCTACAATCTCATCGCGTGACGCACCTGCCTTGTCATGTAAGTAGGCCGCAGCCAAGGAAATAGCCGGAAATGTATCCCGCCGGGTTGGCTCCTCAATTACCACAGCGTCCGCCCCAATTTGCCCACGGATCAGCTCAGCTTGAGTTCCACTCGTTGAAAAATAGGCCTCCCCTGCCAAATTTGCTTCAGATAACTGCCGCCAAATCCGTTGCAGCATACTTTCAGGTCGTTCGTCATGACGCAGAATGGTAAGAAACTGCTTGGGGCGACTCTCATTGGACAAAGGCCAGAGACGTTTACCAGAACCTCCAGATAATAAAATCATTCGCATTTATGCAACCTTCTTCCTCTAAATTAATAAACACATGCCACCTGGCACTGTTCGTTTTTCATAAATATGCCGATTACATAAGTATGCATAAATCGCAATTTATGCATGATTACATCATGTATTTGTATATTTGTTTGTACAGGAGCTGTCAGTCATGTCTATTAAAATACTTATCATTGAAGATGAAAAAAGTTTGGCAGATATGATCGCCCTTCATCTTCAGGAAGAAGGTTATCATACCGAACTTATTTACGATTTCAAACAAGCACTTCCGACACTTATGCGTTTTAAGCCTGATATTATTGTGACCGATCTTATGTTTTCCGGTATGGTCGAATGCGCACTAATCGGCCAAATCCGTCAATATACGACGGTTCCTGTGCTGGTGATCTCCAACAATACCCTTCTGAATATAAGAATTAAAGCACTGGAAGACGGAGCGGATGATTTTTTATGCAAGCCATTCAACCTGAGAGAGCTAACCGCCCGTATCAAAGCCTTACTGCGTCGCTGTGGCCGCAACATGCCTGTCGAGTCCCAAGCCATAAGCAAAAAACTCAAAAAAGTGCGGGTCTGGGTAAATGATTACCGTCACAGCCTGTTGGTCGATGATCGGGAGGTTGAAGTAACTCAAATTGAATTTTCCATTATAAAAGAGCTATCCTGCTACCCGGGGAAAGTCTTTACCCGCAGCGAGCTGATGGATCGGATTAAAGGCGGAGACGGTGCCTATCTCGATCGCACGATCGACGTACATATCTCCAGTCTCCGCAAAAAAATCGAACGTGATCCCAAAAATCCTCAGCACATCCGCACCGTTTGGGGCCGAGGGTACAAATACGAGATGTAGCCGTGCCCTCTAATGGCTACTGAATTGCATCATGATAACTTCCTTCTATGGAATCTTTCGCTTTTTCCATCGCCGATATGGAAGAAAGCAAGCTGCTCCACCAAGAATCCCAATGATGAACAGTATCCAGCCAAAACGGTAGGCGGAAGCCAGAATAATGACGACCTTGCCGCTTCCGCTGCCACTGGTTATAAATCCGGTAGTCACTCCGTTCACCGACAGACGGGCACGCTGGGTTTCACTTCCCAGTCTGAATTCCCACAGTGGATTGGGCGACTCGGTTTCCCGAATCAGCACCTGCTGATTCATCGGATTATACAGCGTGAAGCTGCGTTCCATGGAATTTTCACGAGTAGCCTGAATACTTTCTGAAGCATGGGGAGCCGTAAAAAAGGTTTCCATATCCGTCCCCTCAAACAGCGTAAGCTGATCCACTGTAATCATGGCCCGATAAGGAATGATGGAATAATGCTTCATTTGAAATAAGCCTGACTGCTTCTTATGCGCATGTGCCAAAATCTGAAACTGCATAAAGGCGGTTCCTGCCGGAGCCTTCACAATCTGATCATAATGATTCCATTGCTCCTTATCTCGCTCCTCCACCTCGTTAATATAAGAGGTCTGGAGGATTTGGGAGGCTTTATTCAAAAAAATAACCTTCATATGCCGACTTCCAATTTGATCTGACCGCGCATCCAGTTGTACGGCATACTCTTGCAGCGGCTCAGCCTTCATCTTCTTCGACGCATATATATTCCAATCACATGAATAGCTCGGTACGTAACGAATGGACAACCCCTCGCCGCCTGATGACAGACTCGTCTTGCCAGGCTGAATATCCGCCACGCAGCCTACATCATTGGTTAAAGATTCCTTCGTGTTATCCTCTGGCATAACCGTCACTTCCTGCGCAGCCATCCGATGAATATCTCCATACCCGCTCGTGGACGGCACCTGACTGTCCAACACCAGCGTTAAGCGATACTTCCCTTTGGTTAAAAACAGATTCTTGAACTCTACACGTCCATAATCGTTCAACAGACCAGGAATTTGAATGATTTGTTTGGCAAAGCCATCCTGATTCGGCACCGTTTCAATAACCTGATTTTCGGATGAAGAGGCAACGGACAACCGCGTATACGATTCACCTGTATGAATCGTTCTTGTCAGCACCTTGCCTGTCTCTTCATTCGTCCACTTCATCGTCAATGCCCCATGATACCCGGCAGGTAAATCAGCCAGAATAGCTGTGGAATAGGTTCCGGTTTTGGCGATCTCCACATCCCTGCTTAATGTACCTTTCTGATAGCTGATTCCCCGTCCCATGCTGAGCCTCGGCAGAGCACGCTCTGACTGTACATTTCCTTGGGCGTTAAAATCGTTCTCGGCCTCCAGCGTGAAAAAGAGCTTGCCTCGCTTCAATGCCTGCTCCACCGGAAAAGATAGCTCATCCAGTTGGTCTACAGGCACAATCGCAAATTGATTGACCGCATTAAAGCCTTGCAGGTTATTCACCGTAATCGGGGTATCCCCTTTGGGAAAAGCATGCTCCCCCAAGTCGACCCATTGGAACTGATTCAAGCCTTCATCATGGGTCTTGATGTCGACCACTCCGCCCGGCAGCGTAACTCGCAGCTTCCCGCCTGCCTTATTCATAAACACTCTTGCATAGACATGCGAGGTTTGCGGCTGTTCCAGCTTTTTGTGCATCGTAAATGCGTTAGGCTTGCTATATTGTCCCAAATCACGCAATTGGATATCATGAATCCACCAGTAGTTCTTTTGCTGCGGGCGTTGCAGGGTTAACAAATCCATTCGCATCCAGTAGCTGCCCGGCGGGGACACATATTCCCCGTAAAATTTCACACCGTCAAAATTGTATCCCTCCGAAGGTGCAACGACATAGCTAACCCCCAGCTCACGCATCTGCTTATCATAAAACCTCATTTTAACATGCATTTTGTTCGTGCCGCGTCCAGAGACGGTGATCTGAAACTGGTACGGGTTATTTTCCTTGGCTTCCAGCAACCCGGATCTGGCGACCTGCCATATATTACTTGGGTCCCCCTTCATAATCTCGCCGTGCAGGGTTGGCACATTATTCAATTCCTCACGCGGGTTAGCCTCCACACTGAACAACTGCGGATTATCCGGTTTGAAAAAGGTTTCGGTCCGCAGCATGGAATCAAAATCCACGACTGTTTTCCCCTCAATGCTGCTCATCTGATAAGGGGCCACATCCAGCTTCTTACTGGCAAAGGTGACAGCAATTCCAGCGTCCATTTCCATATCAAACGGGAAATTCCGTATATTTTGGGACGATAAATACCATAACCAATCGTTAGTCGAGGCAAAGGTTTTGGACCATTTTAAAAAGGCATTACCATCTTCAATGACATCAAACGGACGCAAATAATCCTCTGCCGGAAGCTGTGACAACAGCAAATCATTAAAGGAGGCCGCTTCCACATAATCCCCCTTGTTGACCGTCTGAACGGTTTTTAGCTCAGGCTTTAACGCACTGAACAATACGCCGAAGCGACTAAAATCAAATCCAGGCAGATGGCTGTAGCTCTCCAGTCGGCTAAACCCGTAAGGTGTTACAATTTTGCTCGTTAATATGTTCATGTAAGGGGGCGGCTGATCCAGATTAAATATGGAAAAAAGTCCGTTCTTGTATGTGCGTTTCAGCCCGGTCTGACCCTCCAGCTGAGACAGGTGGAAATCCTGCCGCTTCTCCTGTCCCTCATATTCGTCATGGTAGACCAGCTGATTGACCCCAAAAGTGGAGAATAGCCAGCCTAACCGCGAGCTTAATCCGTTGTCCAGCAAATACTCCAGAAAGTTCATATAATATGTAATACCGGAGTCATTGCCTTCATGGTGGAAGACTGTATTTTTAGGAGAAGAGTATACCTGAAAATCCCCGGTTGCCTTCTCGGTTGCTGTCTTCCCCTTATTCCATTTGGGCGTGGCTACGCCGTTAAAGCTCTGAATCATATTGTCGGCAATCGGAAAATACAAGGCTTTGCTGTCGAAGCGGTCCGGGTCTGTCAGCTTTTCAGCCATTTGGCTATAAGCCTCTGGCACTTGAACAGGCTTGTAATATCCCTCAATGAATTGGGTACGCAAGGGTGCAAAATACACGCCAAGGCACAGGACGACAATGACCAGCACCAGCCTTTTATACATTCGTTGCAGCGGCGATGATCCAAACCATTCCATAATCTGAATCACACCGAAGGTCAGTAGTACCCCGAAGTTAAGGGCAATCAGCCCGATAAACTTGTTGGGATCACGGAAAACCGAGCCAATCACAGGGGTCTTCGTCACCAGAATGACAAACCACTTGGCAATGGACGGGAAGGTTGTCCCGGTGGCGGCAACGAGAAACAGGAGCGTAAGCAACGAAAAGATCAGAATGATCGGATTTTTGTGTGAGCGCGTCACCATCGCATAGCCAATCAAGAGCAGTAAAAACCCCCCTCCCACATAAAACATCGCAGGCAGTGAGGAAAAGGAAAACATAGGCCACCAATAGCTCAGCAAATAACCCACATTGATTAAGCTGCTGTTACGACTGAACAGGGACAAAGTATCGACGACGTTGATATTATGCTGCGACGCCTGGGCATCCATCACCATACTGCCGAGATACAGGGACAACCAGTAAAAACTGAGTAGTCCGAAGAACACGCCAAAAATGATCCCTTTACGCAAAAAATTGCCGTATAACGGCTGTAGATAGGTGCGACCAGACTTGCGGTGCGTCCAGGTCAGCTTGATCAGCAGAAGCACGGTGAACAAGCCCAAATAAATCATGCCGAAGAAAAAATAATGAATCGCAGCGGCGCTGACGGTAAATACCGCAGCCAACAGAAACAAGTCTATCCAGTTCCGCTGGTACAGCCTGTGAGGATGATAGTTTTTAATTTGCTGAATTTGAAATTTGGGATCAACCGCGCTGAAAAAGAAACGCAGCATTAACGGGAACAAGCTATATCCACAGAGCAAATAGATATGCTGAATGCGGAATATAACCCACGGATTCAGTGCATAAAACAGTGCGCCGATCATGATGGCAAAAATGCGAGTTTTCGTAAAGCTCGGTGAATAATATACACTGACCAGCCGCTTGGCAAAGGCATACATCGAAAATGCCGAAACAAACAGTAGACCCGTGATAAACGACTTCAGCAAGACCGGGCCGCTTTCTCCGAATAGCAACGAAAGTCCATAGAAGGGCAAGATATAAAGGATACGGGGAGCATTGAACATGGTAGAGGTAGACCACCGTTCGTTCCATACCCCCATAATTTCCTCCAGATACCGATGAGAGGTGGCTCCAAAGGCAATATCACTAAATACGATTTGCCCTGGTCCATAGATAGGCGCAAGATATACGCCAATCGCAGCCAGCATCAGCAAGATTGCTGCCATATCATAGCGGTATCGAAATATCCATTTTCTTACCATGCCTGGCCCCCCTCTCTTGAAATTTCCGATGATCTTTCGGTTTATCTCTCCGTTATCTTCTCAAACGAACGATTGCCTGCAAGCCTTGATCCGTATTACGCAGCTTCAAGCGGCCACTGATCGTCTTTAGATAGGCATCCATATGATACAGGCTGAACGTATGCTCTTGCGAGTTTTCGGAATAGTCCGGCTGGAAATAGCTCCAACGCATCTTGTCATCAATACCGCCGCCCGTATCCTCAATGGTAATAACGATTTCTCCTTCTTCCAGCCGCGAGCTGACCTTAAGCACTTGCGTCTTCCGCTTGGTACGCAGACCCGTTCGGCCTCGATGCTGATCCTCTGATAGCTCATCCGCTTGTCCCATCGCCTGCACCGCGTTTTCCAGCAGTCCCTGAATCGTCTTGTACAGCAAGGGTGCTTGGGCCGCAATGGATGGAACTGGCTCTTGCCGCAAGATGACCTGAATATCCTTCATGTTCAACGAACGGTTCGCCCATTTCAGCGATTCTGACAACACTTCATTCATATCTGTGAAACGGATTCCGCTATTGTCGTGCATCTTCTCTTCCAGTTCGTCACGTAAGGTGCGGACTCCAGTCAGCAGACCTCCCAGCGAGGATTCCTGTTTGAGACGTCCCTGAATGAAATTTTCATTCAGCTCACGGAAATATTCCAATTCCTCATGGGTTGCTCCCTTTCCCTGACTGGAAGCTGCCTCAAAGCGGTTCACCAGATCATGATAAAAGCCTAACAGCTTCAAATCGTCACCGCCTGTCAGGTGTGTAGTCTGCTCTTGCAACTCTTGTAGCCGCTGCTCAATCGTCTGCATTAACGGCAAGTAATACGTATCCTGCTGCTGACGCATATCTTCATCCCGTCGTTGGTCCCACACCTGATTATTCACGAGCGCATCCTTCACGACCCGTTTGCGAAACTGTACGAGCATGGCCCACAGCATAAACAATAGCACAACCATGACCAGCCACACCTTTTTGCGAAAAGAGCTTATCCGTTGGGCAGTGTCCTGACCGACATCCTTAACGGAAATATAAAGAGCCTCCTCCCCCATGCGGCTGAACCCTATTCCATGCTTCACTCCCTGATCTTCAACAACGCCCGTATTGCCCTCCAGCAGCCTGCGGGTCACGCCCGTAATGTCTGTCCGATTGATATCCGGTGTGTTGAGGGAAGCTACGACCTTGAATTGATCATTATAAAATAAAACCTCATGCTGATTGACCGGTTTACTCTTGATCATGCCGCTGAGCATACCGGAGTCAATCGTACGCACCATAAATCCGCCCGTCTGCGCTCCTTGAATCCTGCATATGATATACTGGGCAGGCTGATGCTCCTCTGTCACAAAGGGGCTTACAGCGCAGCCGTTTTGCAGTAATTTAATTTGCTGTATCGCGCTTTTCATCTCACGGTTGTCACGTCCTGCGATGACACGATACTGTTCATCCAGCACATAAAATGCCCCGCTTCCACGCTTAAAGCCATCAGTATACTGACGAGTCTCCTGGTTCAGTATGTTTTTGCCAAGGCCAGATGCAAGCTCATTCAGCTCAGCCTGCCATGTCGCGTAGTGCTCGGATATACGACTGGACAATTCCTGCACTTCATACCGGAGCTGCTTGTCCTGAATATCTGCCAATTGACTGCCGAACTCCCGAACGATAAACCACTGAAGCACAATGGCCAGAAGCATGGTCATGCCCAGAACAAGCAGGTACAGGATCAGCTTTTGCCAACCCGGTTTCAACAAAGCCCATCGCTTCATGCTTCACTGTCTCCTCCATTCGATTCAAGTCGGCCCAGAATAGCCTGCATCAGACACTCCAGCTCGTAGCTGACTAGCGGCAACCGTGCGCACAGCAGCCGGGGAGTCCGGCGCTGGAGTGCAGCAAACCTAGCAGCGGTTTCCATTGCCTCGTCCGTCAGCAGCAGCAACTCGCAGGTTTTTGCAATATATAAACGATCCAGCTCTTCTTCGCTATACTCTCGCAGATCAACAATGTAAATATCATGACGATCGTCCATATGCTGAAGTGCGCTGGAGACGGTCAGGGTTACTCCCGCATGCTGTGCAGCATGATACTGGTGAAGCAGACGCATTCCTTTTTCCCAGAGCGCATGCTCCGCTGAGTCGAATCGTTCACAAAAAAGACGCAGCGCTCGTTCTGTATTGACATCTTTCAAAAATGCCAAAACGCTGATATTATACATGTAGTTCCTCATTTCTTACTTCCTGATTGGAGTTGCGCAGTTCTTATGACACCCCAAAACATTCTATTTGTTGACGACAGCCCTATGGTTCTGTCCCTGCTTGAACGGACATTGTCGGAAGAAAGCTTCACCTTATATACCGCCCATACCACCAAAGAAGCCTTGCAGATACTGGAGCAGCACCCCATTGATGTCGTGGTTTCCGATCTGCTTATGCCTGGTCTGGACGGGATTACCTTCCTTCGCATGATCAAGGAGGATTATCCCCATATCGTGCGGATCATTTTGTCAGGTCACCTGCATACGCAGACCATTTTATCGGCGATTAATCAAGTGGGCGTATTCCGCTTTTTGACAAAACCACTGGAGCTGGATGATGACACACTGAAAAAAATCCTATACAAGGCGCTTGATGAAGCCAAGCTCAACCGAAACCGACTGTATGCAGACCAGAACGCGACTTCCAACTTGTCGCTATTTCTAGACAGTATTCTCAATGCTCCATACCGACCTTATGTGCTGCTCAATGAGCAAGATATCGTCACCGCTGTACATGTTGCACTCACTGAGCTATATCCTGTCGGCAGCTCGCTTCGTCATCCTGAACAGGAAGGCATTCAGCTAACTGCACACTCACTGTATATACCGTATGATGAGTCGGAATCCTCCGATCTCGAGCTGTACACGGTGGATACGCTGACCCTGGGCCGTTCATCCTTACGCCTTATCCGCCTTAGCGAGATCGCCTGAGTGACGGGCGCCGCCCTTCAACACGGCGGCTGCCCCAATCACGGTCAGGCATGCATACATCCATAGCATCCCTGCCGTTAGCAACGGGTGACAGATATAGCTTTTCAGATTGCTCCATGTATACAGCACCGGACGGAAAAAGTACCACCGTTCCAGCGCCTTCCGCAATCCCCCCTCCTCAGACGACAGCGTACGATCCATCACCGAGAAGTAGTAAGCTTTTTTACGTAATACATCACGCAAATAGACCTGTTTTTCATCATGATATACACGTGTAAACACTGCCCGCCGGATGACTCCGCCAGACTCTATATAACGCAGGGTCGGCTGTATTTCTTCAAAAGCAATCTGCTCTGCGTTAAATCCGCCTGTCGATTCATAAGCGCTCATTCGCCAGAAGCGTGCTGCTTCAATCGAACGTTTTCCCAAGGTGTCACCCGCATTGTTAATCACATTCCGCTCAAAGACTTTGACTTTGGAAAAAAAGTTGGTCGCTTCCGAATAGGCCTCCTCGGGAACGACCAATGCGCCGATGTCCTGATGATGGTCAAAAAAGTCGATGCTCTGCTGAATCAAATGCTCGGCTAAAATCATATCGGAATCCAATACAAGTATGTATTCGGCACCCAAACGTCCGGCTTCCTCAACCGCCTTGACTCTCGCGACTCCTCGCTCTCCATGAGGAAGCTCCAATATCGTTACGGGCACTGGACTCCCTGCGGCTAGCGTACGAATCGTCTCCACCGTCTGATCCTCTGAGCCGTCATCGGCAATCACGATATGCAGATCCTTGTAATTTTGCCACATACAGCTCCGCAAACAAGGCTCTATTGACCGTTCATTGTTGTACGTGGAGAAGAGAATGACCACTTTGTCCACTCTGTTCCGCCTCCTTTACCCAATCTCCCATCAACTGCTCAAATGCAGCCGCCGTATGATCAAAATGAAACCTCAGCGCATACTGATACGCCCGCTCACGCATGGCCATATAGTCCTCGCCGCCGTTGGCTGCTCTTTCCATTTGTTCAGATAATCCCCGGACGTCGCCGTGGAAGCACAGGTATCCGCTTTTCCCAAAATCTGTCGCGTCCACCAGTCCGGGTGAATTACTTACGATGCTGGGAGTCCCCACAGCCGCTGCTTCGGTAATCGTCAAGCCCCAGCCTTCACGCAGGGAAGGGAAAACGAGCGCATGGGCGCGGCTCATCAGTTCCAGCTTATGCTCTGCTGAGACGAATCCGTAAAAGGTAATATCCGCTTGTGATTGTCCCTGCTCATCCGGTTCTCCGTAGGTCAATCCATACCGTTTCATAATCGGCAATAATTGTTCTGCCACATAGTTTTTATCGGTTTTTCCAGCGATCCATAACATAGCCTGCGGGAATTTTTTCTTAAGCTCTCCAAAAGCTTCAACCACCAGATCAATACCTTTATATTTCACAAAGCGCCCGGCGTACATAAAGGTCGGATGGGACTCCTTAGTTAAGAATTGTTCCCGAGGCCAGTGTTCAAACTCAATACCTTCAGGCAACAGATGAACTCGATCCGGGTGAAAGCCCAGCTTGAGCAGATCATAACGGGTAGATGGGGATACGGTCATTGTCCGATCCTTACGAGCAAGCTTGAGCATCAATGGCTCCAAGCGATATCCGATATGATTTAGCGGGAATCTGGCATTTTCAAACCATATTTCCCTTGTTAGCTGATGTATAAAGAAAATACGCTTGGGTGCCTCTACCCAGAAACGTGTGAAAAACTGATGTGTGTTCGCCTGATTAATCACATAATCAATATGCTTACGATGATGGCGATAATAGCGCATGGCATAATAAATAACGCTATACATGTTTCCTTTTCGGATATACGTAATTCCGTCTATGATTTCTTCCTCGGGCATCCCCTTGAGCCTGGGCGAAAAATGAATAAACTGAAAACGGTCTTGCTGTGAGCGTTTGAGCATTTCGTGGGTAAAAATTTCGGCTCCCCCGCTTTTAGGCGAACGAATGTCACGCCAGGAGAGCAACAAAACTACGGTTTTACCATCCTGTTCAGGTATTGTATTCACGGGTTGAATCCCCCCTTATCTTTATTTTGAACAAATATACATAGGCATCTACCACAAAGTAGAGAGACATGACGCCGTAAACAATCAATTCAGATAGCAGAAAGTCAGACGGATTTTGATGTGCAATATGAAAGGCTGCCAATAAAGTCGCAGCTCCGGCCAGCAGCCCGAACATAAATTTACGTCTGCCCACCAACACATGCACATGAACAAAGAACAGCACGATAGAAAACAGCCAATACACCCATCCTCCCAGCGGAATATAGGCTTCTGCCGACTGGTATGAAGACCCGAATAGTACGGGAATAGAGGTCGGGAATACAAAGGTGGTGCCCACATATACACAGATCGCTGCAACAGCCATTAATCCGGCATAGACGGCAACCAGCTTGCCCAGGGCTTGGCGATCATGACCCTGCGCACCGAGCTTTGGAATAAAGGCGGCAATCAGGCTGTACGACACGTAGTAGACCAACTGGCTGTATTTCAGTGCAATCGCATAGCCACTGGCCTGTTCGGGAAAGTAATGCTGCACATACAGCATGTCAATGGAGATGCAGAACAAAATAAATAAATTCGTAATCAGACTATCCGTAAAATCCTGGCCTAGTGATTTCCATAGCCCGGAAGGTATACGTTCCTTAGTGTGACCGAGTAAGGATAAGCCCCGAACCGAAACAGCCCAGCCGTGAAGCAGCGACAGCAGCATCCCCCCACAGCTTGCCAGCAGTAAGGCTTCCAGCTTAAGCCCTGATGCAGCCAGCATAAAAAACAGGCTCAGCTTTCCTAAAACCTCGATGTAATAGTTCACATTCAGCGACAGCATACGTTCCCTGCCCTGTAGATCTCCACGGCACGAGCTGACGAGAATATGCAGCCCTACCAAGCCATACAGCATGAACAACGGGCCGGATTGGACACCTAATAGCGAGCGTAGCAGCGGATGAAATGCCAGCAAAATGACCATGGCAAGCGCAGTTAGCAACAGTGGTGCTTTTAGCAATAGGGAACCGAGTGGCAGGCTACGCAATGGAAGCTTCCTGTCTCCCTTGGAGACCAGCTTGGCTGTTAATAGCTGAATAGACAGGCCCAAAACGGACAAAAGTGCAAAGAGGGCCAGTAGCGCATTCGCCTGACCATAAGCTTGTCCGGTAAGATACCAGCTCGCTGCAATGTGGAAGAAAAAATTAAATCCGTTCAGCAGCACATTAAATAGAGGAAACATCAACGTTCGCAAGCGGTTTGTCACGTGCTTATCTCACCCGCCGATCCAGCCACCAAATATCAATGATCGAGCGCAAAAAACGAATGGAATCCTTCCAGACATGGATATGCGATCCATCTCGGTCAATACACTTGACGGGTAATTGCAGCACACGAAGCTGGAGCCGCTTGGCGATAAACATCATTTCCAGATCCAGCGCCAGCCCGAGCTGTTCCTTCAAATGCGGGAACATCCGCTTCACAGCGACCGAGCTCATCACTTTAAGCCCTGTCTGGGAATCCACCACGCCTGTTGGTAAAAAAGGCCGGGAAATGACACGTTTGCCAAAGCTGACTACAGATCGTAATAAGGAACGGTTTTCAGCCGTCATGTCCTTGGTTCCAATCACCACATCATAGTAGCCCTGCTGAACGACATTAATCATTCTGGCAATATCCTCAATAAAAAAGGAATCGTCCGCGTCCACAAATACGTAGTAATCCGCGCCGATGGTGCGCATCCCTTCCAGATACGTTCCTGCCTTGCGAGTATTGCGTCCCAGTTCCCTGGTTTGAAGCAGCGGACTCAGATTCTGATTAATCCGGTTCACGGACAGGTCTGTCGCCGCCTCCAGCGCTTTGATCAAGGCATTCGTGCCATCATGACTGCCATCATCAATGAGATAAATAGAGCCCTCCACAATATGACTGCGGATAAAGGCTTGCAGCCGTTCAGCAAACTTCTTGACATGAACAAAACGCTGCTCCTCGTTATATACAGACAAGATAAAAGCAATATGCCGGCTTTTGGCCGAATACTCGGGATAGAGCAAGCTTTGAATTTCAGAAAGCATCTCTTCGTTGTCATTGGCTTGCCAAAAAAGCAGGCGCAAACGACCTATTCCAGTAATCTGCACCATATGCTGATCACTGAAAGGATGCGATACATCCGTCACCAGTAACAGCGGCATCTGCGGAAAGTGACTACGGATCTGATTCGCTACCCGTACAGCCTGTCCAGACTCCCTGTAATCAATCAGGCAGCAACATGCGTCTTCATAGACTGAAGTGGCTTCCTGATCCTCGCACTGTATATACTCGTAAAAATAAATCACGTTGGGATAATCAATAGCCCTGTGGTTATCGCTAAAAATGGCTATAGGTCCCTGCACATAAACATCTCCTTTTCCTCCGGGTAGTTCTATTTTGTTGAAAAGGAATTAAAAATGTTTGCTTATAGTGATTAAACATAGCTGCTAATCCTTCATATTTTTTTAATAAAATAGCTCACACATCTTGATATATATGGATAATGTCGAAGTGAGACTGATATTTAACATTTAGTAGAAAACAAGCATTTAGACCTACTCCCCCCTGTAAAATACGTGCAAAAAGACCTTGCACTTCATTTTTCATATATAGTTCTTTTTGATCAAAAATAGAATAGACTATGGTTATTTTGTCATATAAAATTAGGGCGAATAAACCAGATTCACACGTCCATACTATGGACAACATGTCATCTTTCGTCATGAATGGTCGTCAATATGAAGTGAAAGAAGGTTATTTATATGGAAGCATTTTATCTGAATAAGGATGGGTCATTATCCACCCCGCTGCGGGGAAAGGATATATTAGCCAATCCCCTTTTGAACAAGGGGGTCGCTTTTAACGAAGAGGAACGCAAAGAACTGGGTCTTGAAGGCATTCTTCCGCCGACCATCCTTTCTCTGGAGAAACAGAGCGTCCGGGCGTACCAGCAATTTTTGGCACAACCGACCATGCTGCGCAAAAACGCTTCCCTGAATGACCTTCACAATCGAAATGTCGTGCTGTACTATCGGCTGCTAACCGACCATTTGAGTGAGATGCTGCCCGTAGTCTACACACCTACGGTGGGGACCGCGATTCAGGAATATAGTCATGAGTATAATCGCCCTGGAGGCGTGTATTTATCGATAGATGACCCGAACGGCATCGGACAAGCATTCTATAATTCTGGCTTGAGTGGTGAGAATGTAGATCTGATTGTAGTGACGGATTCCGAAAGTATTTTGGGGATTGGTGACTGGGGTGTGGGAGGCATTAATATTGCGATTGGCAAGCTGGCTGTGTATACAGCTGCGGCTGGTATTCATCCCGGGCGGGTGCTGCCGATTGTGCTGGATGTGGGCACGAATAATGAAAAGCTGCTGAATGATCCGCTGTATATCGGCAATCGCCATAAACGGGTTCGCGGAGAGGCTTATAACCAGTTTATTGATACCTTTATCAGCAAAACGTTAGCTCAATTCCCAAAAGCGCTTTTGCATTGGGAAGATGTGGGCAGCGTGAACGCACGCCATATTATCGGAAAATACGGTCAAAGCATTCTCACCTTTAACGATGACATTCAAGGCACAGGAGCGGTCACCCTGGCTGCAATTCTTTCGGCGGTAGGCGTCACCAAGGTTCCGCTGCGTGAGCAAAAAGTACTTGTGTTCGGCCCGGGGGCAGCGGGAATCGGCAACGCCGACCAAATTCGCGGAGCCATGATCGTGGACGGCCTTGCAGAGAAGGATTCCTTCAAGTCGTTCTGGGCCTTTGATTATCGTGGTCTGCTAACGGACGATATGGAGGATGTATTGGATTATCAGAAGCCGTATGTGCGGAACAAAGATGAAGTCAGCTCATGGACCCGGTCTGATGACGAAAAAATACCGCTGCTAGAGGTCATCCGTCAGGTGAAGCCTACGATATTGATCGGAACCTCCGGCGTAGCGGATGCCTTTACCGAAGAGATCATCAAGGAAATGGCCAAGCATGTAGAACGCCCGATTATCATGCCTATGTCCAATCCTACAAACCTTGCAGAAGCGGTACCTAAGGATTTGCTTCAGTGGACAGAGGGTAAAGCCTTAATCGCTACCGGAAGTCCCTTTGAGCCCGTCACCTATAACGATACAGAATTTGAGATTGGACAGGCAAACAATGCCTTTGTTTTCCCGGGACTTGGTCTGGGCGCAATTGTAGTCAAAGCCAAAAGGATCACCCCTGCCATGTTTACAGCCGCAGCAGATGCTGTTGCCAATGGCGTAGATTCGAATAAGCCTGGCGGTGCGCTGCTCCCTCATATCCGAAAATTACGGGATGTTTCATACGCTGTTGCGGTTGCGGTTGCGAAGGCCGCGATTCAGGATCAGGTTGCTCAGGCACGCATTGCTAATATCGAGCAAGCCGTTCGGGATGCGATGTGGAAGCCGGAATATGCGAAGGTAAAAGCAGTGGAAAACGTAATACACCACCCGCATTAAGAGGGCTTTCAGGAGGAACAATCCATGAGTGTCGGACATATCTTTTACATTTTGGTGCCTATTTTCTTCGTCATTATTTTAGGGTGGTTCGCAGGCTTATCGAGCAATGGCCTTTCTTGCTGGCTCTGTTCATGGGTATTTTCGGCTTTTATGCCGCCCTCCTGCTAGTGGGTCGGTTTGCAGTGAAGCAATCGGTAAAGGTTTCCTTCCCGGCTCAGCCGTCGCTGCCATGATTGCTACACGTTTTGAAAGTCTGGAATCGGAAACAGTCTCTGCTTTCGTCATTAGTGCGGTCATTTCTCTTGCTATACTGCCTGTACTGATTTCGCTATTGGTGTGAATACATGCGTATAGTATAGAAGTTATTTTATCCATAAATAGATAAAATTACATTTATTCTTCAATTTCAAGCAATTCAGCTACTTGTTTTCTATATCTCGTAGCCCTACGTGTCCCGTGAATGAGATTGGACAATCTGGAGGCTGGAATATGGTATGTAGTACAAAACGTTTTCTGATCCATTCTTTTCTCGACCAATTTTTGTTTGATCTCCCACCCAAAGGGGGTTACAGCATTTCGTCGGTTCAATTTTATTACCTCCAAGCCTAGTTTTTGAAATCATATATGATGCAACACGTAATACACATTAGCTTAATGATCTGCCCATTTGGTAATGATTCAACAGATCATCCAGCTTCTTGGATTGTTCGATCACTTTGGGATGTGTTAAAAATCCGTACTTTTTCTGGACTTGATACAGCTTCCTCCTAGCTCTCTCGACACGAAGTAAAGTCACACCTTGATTCATCAGCATGATCCCTCCTATATGTCATATTTTAGAATAAAAAGACGTTTTAAGGGTTTTTTAATGATGATCCTACCAAAAAAGGACCGTTCCAAAAGTTCGCATAAACTGGGAAGTCCCCGAATTTCACGCAAAAGAACCTCCGTCTCCACTACTAAAGTGGGGATAGAGGTTTATATTAGAAGCCTCCGTTAACCTGAATGGGTCTTTCCAATCCATAGCTACCCAAGAAGCTTTTCTTTCAGTTCAATACTTCTGTTACTCTCAGCTAACTTTTCAAGTACTTCTCTAGCGTCCCATTCATGGATTGGTTGTTTGTCTTGTTGATATTTTTCAATAAAGCCTTGGAAGGATTCGCAGCTTATTTCAACAACATCAACATTAAAATGACCTTTAATATTTCTCATTATGTTTTTAACTTCAGGGTCTCCCTGATCAGGATGTAAATGAATTTGAAATAGCAAGCATAAGTTTGTTATAAAATGCTGATCTTCCTGACTAAGTTCTTTTTCAGCGCACCATTTTACAAATGGTGACAGTTCATCTTCTGCAAGACGTAATAACACTGATTTCCACTCCAGAAGAATTTCTATCCGTTTTTTTAGGTATTTCTCATCTAAGTTGTTCATTTTACCCCTCTATTCTAAAGGACAATTTTACTTCCATACTTTATGAGCCATTCTACAACCTGCCCCACTCCTTCAGCTTTTCCTTTATCAACAATAATTTTAATTTCATTCATTAATATATAATTATTACCATGTCGAAGTAAGGGGAATTTAAGAAAATGGAAAAATAAGTAACAAAGTACTAGTATACAACCTTGATAACACTATAAGGTCAATGAGATACAAAGTTGCATAGTTAAGCTGAGGACTAATTTAGCAACTTTATACCTATATAAAATATCACTTAAAAATGTCAAAATACGACAAAAAACTCTGCCAGTAGAATACTTTATAGCAGCAGATTATTGATTTTATTGAAATCACATGTAAAGTCGGAAGCATTTCAAGATAGATAAAGATACGTTATTCTTCAATTCAAAGCCATTCAGATACTTGTTTTCTATATCTCGTAGCCCTACGTGTCCCGTGAATAAGATTGGACAATCTGGAGGCTGGAAATGGTATGTAGTACAAAACGTTTTCTGATCTGCCCGTTTGCTAATGATTCAGCAGATCATCCAGCTTCTTGGATTGTTCAATTTCTTTGGGAAAGTTCTTACAAACTGGGAAGTTGCCGAATTTCACGCAAAAGAACCTCCGTCTCCACTACTAAAGTGGGGACAGAGGTTCCTTTGGT